>CAWVZP010000206.1:0-5719 GCA_963934675.1 uncultured Gammaproteobacteria bacterium
TTACGGGTAATCACTGCGAGGTTTCTCATGCTGAGCCTCGTGAAGGTGACATTCAGCATTCGCTAGCAAGCCCGACCAAAATGAATCACCAACTGGGTTTAAAAGCAGAAACAAATATTCGTCAGGGTTTAATTAATTTGATTGAATCTTAGGATGTTATCAGTAACTTCTTTTTTCAGGCTACTTTTTTCAAGTATCAACTGAGGACATAATGACACAACAGGTAGTCATCCAGCTGGGGCAGTTAACATTCCTTGGATAGAAGAACCTGATTGGGAAATAAACCCAAACTTTATCAGAGATACCCGTCGACTGATGTTGGGCGGGGTGTTTGACAGCTCTGAGCATAACGCGGTTCAATCTTGCTGGTTTGCCGCAGTGGAAAACACGCTAAAGAAACTGGCAAGCATCTAATTAAGAAACTTTAAGCATGTTTATAGCATTAGGCAGGGCTTTGAGGGTAACCTAAATAATAAACACCAGCGTAGCGCAATCGGCGAGTGGTGCTTTGATAATTTGCTCTGGGAACAATGTTGATTGTCACAAGTAGACATTACGAATATGGGTCACAGTTGACTTATTTCATCCCAGATACCACCGAGTGATCGTGGAAATGGCTGGTTGGCTCTAAATGACGATGACAAATTGGTTATCGATTGATTAGCCGCTCCCCTACTTCGGTAATGACCAAAAACAATGCCGAAAATCACATCTTCTTGAACCCGAGTGGCATAAACCCGTAACTTCGATACATCAACTCCCTTTTTTTGTAACGTTTCGACATACTTAAGGTAAGTATCATCCGTCTCACTATCGAATCCAATGGACATCAGTTGGATAGTGGCGTGGTTTTTCTCACTGGTTTCAAACCATTCTCGTGAGCGCTTTAACTCTTTAATAAACCAGTCTGAGTAAAGCTCTTGCCTGACAATATCAACCAGATATTCGCCTTTTGACTTTTCATCAACTTCATCTTTATTAATGGCTACTAATTGAGGTTCACTGGGTGCTTCCGGTTGAGTAAGAAGACTAGCAGCTGCCTCAACAGCAAGCACGGGGTCAATTAAAGCCGGCTCGACCATTTTAGGTGCCTGAGTTACTGCCTTTGGTTCTTGTATTAGTGAAGTGTGAGATTCATCCATCTCTACTACAGACACACCGGTATTTAAATTTTTAACTGGCAGCGCTAATTCGAACCTCTCCCTGACTTGCTGATTTAGTGATAAGAGCTCGACTGAGGCAACAGGCATAAAATGGTAGGAAAGGCCAAACAATACCAACATAATAGCCAAACCAAAAACAACTAATAGTGGTTTAATAGTTGACGCCGTTCTGGGTGCTTCCTGCCTAGTAATTTGACTACCCTGCTGCTCAACAACATCGCGCAGCTTACTAATCACACCCTGAGTTTCGTTGAGTGCCCGACGAATGTGTTTCGGCATCAACAACGGGCCTTTCGGTAACGATGGAAATAATGTGTTAGCACAATAGTCGTCAATCTCGACACGCGTTAACGGTAACAATTGAAAACTCTTTACATTTACCCGGTATCGGGCAGCCAAGTCGCGAACCTCCTTAAGCCCTGCCAAGCCGGTGGCTATAATCAGGCTGAAATCTTTATCAATACCGTCAGTTGACCAGCTTTGTAAGAGTTTATGTTTTATTTTGTTCGTCGCTAATTCAAAATGATCAGCTACGATAATATCTCCAATGCTGGCGTTATCCAGTGTTTGCTCAAGCTCAAAACCCAACTTAGTAGGCGCATTAGCCTCATCTACACTTTCTTTACAATCGATCCAATGTGTTCGAAGCCCATTAAATCTGGTTGATACCAGCACTTCCAAAAGACGAGTCTTGCCAACACCCTCATCACCATAGAGCAAAAACAATGACGCACCGTTTTTTATCTCTCGACCAAAGTCTTCCTGCAAGTTTGCAATCTGCCTTGTTAGAAAATAAGCCGTATCTATTGGTTGGGTTTGAGACATTTATTTCACGTCGAACGTATGATTTTCGGTAACAGCAATACGGCTAATCCGCTATAATGCATCGTGATGTGAATGGATGAATTTGATTCAATCATTTCAAGTTAGAATAAACAATAACCCATGAGCAGCCCTAAAAATAGTCCTTTTTTGGGGGGCTGTTTTTTTGCTCCTCCGACAGTGGCTCCTGCATTGTTCTAATTTGTTATATCCCTGTTACGATGCACCAACGGAAGATGTCCTGAGGCAAAACAAACAGATATGCCAGCCATAGCGATAAGATTAAGGGCGCGATGCGCGGACAAAGATATGGATGCTGCGGTTCGGCCGCCCATAAGTAAAGCAATGAAGTTGCATTTGTCGAAACCACCGTGCACCGATAGTACAGTAGGTTTCGTTTACGAAGCAGCTAAGGATAGGCCACCTGAAGCGACGGCCGCAAACGCGGAACAAATGCATTTTTAGAAATGCCCCAAATTAAAATAGAAGTGGAATATACCAGTGTGTAAGCTCGACTATAGTTTCAAAGATATCTCTATTATCCAGAACATCATCAAGGACTGTTCACAATTAACACTCATTAAGTACTACGCCCAATCCACCGCGAGCTATAAAACGGACGGCTCAATTGTGACTGAAGCTGATATTGAGATGCAAAAAGCGATGGGTGATGCGTTAAACCAACACTATCCCAATATTTTATTACTCAGCGAAGAGCTAACCGAACCAGAGCAACTCAGCGTTCTCAATTCAAACCAAGACTATTGGTGTCTAGACCCAGTTGATGGCACTAACAACTACCATTACACCCTGCCATTATTTTCAGTTTCGCTAGCCTTAATTAGTAAAAATGAAATTGTGCTCGCCATTATTTATGACCCCATGCGTGATGAGTTTTTCTCCGCCATTAAAGATCAGGGAATGTGGCTTAATAGTCAAAAAATAAAACGGCCAGAACAGCCCGATACACTGAGACAATCAATGGCATTCGTTGATTTCAAACGCCTGTCAATTCCAATCAAGCTATCATTAGTACAACAACCGCCATACAAATCGCAACGTAATGTCGGTAGCTGTGCGCTTGAGTGGGCGTGGTTGGCAGCTGGTCGGGTCCAGCTTTTGCTGCACGGTAAAGAAAAGTACTGGGATTACGCGGCTGGCGTCTTACTCAACAGAGAAGCCGGCGGGCAAAGCCAAACCCTGGAAGCCGAAGCAGTGTGTAATTGGTCTCTAGACGCTCGCTCGGTTGTTGCTGCGAGTACAGTTGAGTTATTTGAACAATGGGCAGACCGAATTAAAAAAACAGCCGTCGATTAATAAAATCATTAATACTAATATTTTCACTACGATTCCTCCCTACCCTTACCGACGATTGAATCCGTTTTTTGTTAGTTCTTTAAGCGCTTGTTTAAAGGCTTTTTTGTGGCTATTTTTGTCGGCACTCTTCGCTGGTCAAGCGCTGGCGAGTGATTCATTTCGAGTGGTCAGCCAAAACATGCACCGCCTGTTTGACGATGTTAATAATGGCAAGAAATTTGAGACAGTGCTGTCAACTAAAGAATTTCGTGAAAAAACCACCTTAGCCGCACAAAAATTTATTGTTGATTTCGAACTGCCTGACATTATGGCACTCCAGGAAGTCGAAAACATCAATACACTAAACCAAATTATTCACCATATTCAGCAAACTAGCGGCGCTCAGTACAAAGCTGTTTTGAAGGAAGGTAATGATGTATCCGGTATGGATATCGGTTTTTTAATCAAATTAGAATACCAAATTAAATCAGTAAAGCAGTTATTTAAAAAAAACACATTGGTTAACAGTAATTCACGCGCTAATAGCCCCCTCTTCTCTCGCCCACCGTTATTGATTGTGGTTTGCAAACAGTCTAACTGTATTACTCTTCTCAACCTTCATTTGCGATCAATGCGAGGTATGCGGTCAAAGTCAAAAGGCCATCGAGTCCGCATTAAAAGGTTACAGCAAGCATCTGCAATTGCCCGCTGGATCGATCAATATCAACGCACTCACTCTGAACAATCACTTATAATATTAGGTGATTTGAACGCCTTATCCCCACCAGATCGATACATCGATGTGGTGGGAACCATTATAGGCAAGCCAGATAATAGAAATACTCAACTATCCAGCCCGGACTTAATCCAGAATGACCTAATCGATCTAACCCAACTGATACCCCACAAAAAACGCTATTCCTATATTTACAAAAAAAAGAAACAGGTAATCGACTATATGTTAATCAATCATCAATTTAAGCCTCGATTGGAGCATATTCGATTGAGTCAAATTGACTATCGTTTCTCGGATCATGCAGGCCTCATTGGCGACTTTTCTTGGTAAACTTCTTTATTACGTTTACTCAATGAATTCTATTGAAACGTATGCGCCTGCGTTAAATACTGCTCCGACTGCATATCAATTAAGCGACTCATCGTACGCTCAAATTCGAAAGAAAGTCTCCTGCCCTGGTAAAGCTGATCAACCGCCACCGCCGCAGTGCAGATTAAGATGACGTGATGGTCATATAAAACATCGATGAGCAAAATAAATCGTTTCGCAATATCATCCGTTGAATGACCCATTTGTTCAATATCCGTAATAATCACCGTGCTAAATAAACGCGCAACTTCCAGATAGTCGGTCTGACTTCGACTAGTTTTACACAGTTCATTGAAGCTAAACCAAACTGTATCTTCCGAACAAAATTGAAAACTAAGCTCTCGCCCATTGATGTTCAAACGTTCGGAGTTCGGCCGTATTGGCTGCACATGGTCTGACAAATAGAAGTTCACCTCGTCAAGCGCAGCCTGCGAATGCGGCACGGTATATAAATGCATCTGCTGCAAACCCATTAAACGATAATCTTTTCCACCATCCAGGTTAATCACATCACAGCGCTTCGAAATTAGATCAATAGCAGGTAGAAACCTAGCGCGCTGCAATCCGTCGCGATACAGGTCATTTGGATGACAGTTAGACGTTGTAACCAGCACAACACCCTGCTCAAACAACGCTTTTAACAAACCAGACAGAATCATTGCATCGGCTATATCGGTAATCACAAATTCATCCAAACACAACACTGTCATATCACCCGCAAGGTCCTTCGCAACGGCTTCTAAAGGGTTGGAAGTATCCGACAACTGCTTGAGAGACTGGTGAATTTGATTCATAAAGGCGTGAAAATGAAACCGACGCTTTTCTTCAAATGGCAGGCATTGATAGAAAATATCCATCAAAAAAGTTTTGCCTCGCCCAACACCACCCCAAAAATATAAGCCAGAAGGCGTGTTTGTAGTCGTGTTAGACGCTGTCAACCGTCGCCACCAGCGTTTTGTTTCTATCGGTTGGTCTATTAATGCGGCCTGTAACTCATCCAACTGACCTATGGCATAGCGTTGTGAATCATCAGCATAGAATTCGCCTGAATTCAAAAATGCCTGATATTTCTCGGATGGCTTCATTAGAATTACTTTCAAAGGTTGTTTAAAGAATTAATATAAAGAAAGGTGATTAGCAACATCATTCAACTAAAGATTAACACTCGGTTGAATCAACAAATGATCAACCGAGTGTTAATCGCCAAACGATATTGATTTAATGCAGCCAGTTTATCGTTTAGCCAGAGGCTTGCGGTCTACGTTAGTTTAGTCAAAAATGCTAGTCTAGTTTAACCGGTGAGCCTGTAAAAATTCGGCTGTTTTTATTCTTT
>CAWVZP010000207.1:0-5649 GCA_963934675.1 uncultured Gammaproteobacteria bacterium
TTTGTCTGCGCCGAGCGAATCAAACAAACTTGGTATAGCTTTACATATCGTATCAGCAGGTAACCTGGAGGCGATAACGCCTGTCGAAAACGGCAAAACTTGCTCTGCTGAGCTTGAGCATTGCTCAGATACAGCTTGGCAACAGACCAGCGCATCTTGGTAGCCTTGCTCTCCCGTTCCAGCATTAGCGTTGCCTGAGTTAATCAGTAAATACCTTATCAGCCCATATTCCTTCAAACGCTGTTTCTCTAGGTGCTCCTTCGCGACCGTTACCGGTGCTGCGCAAAATCTATTGGTAGTGAAAGTGGCGGCAAGAGTAGATTCCTCCGAAACCTCGACTAATACCAAATCTGTACTTTCAGGATTAGTCTTGATACCACTATGAATAGCGGCAAGACGAACACCCGGTACAGGAAATAAAATTCCCGGTTGCTTTAATCCAACGGACATATCTGATCTAATCCAAGCTAGTTTAGGTTAGTTTGCCGTGGCATTGTTTGAACTTTTTGCCGGAATCGCACCAACAAGGTTCATTCCGCCCCATTTTCTTTTCTTTGCGGATATAAGGTTGTTGCTCTTCTGCTGAGGGTTCGCCTTTAGTGCTCAATGGACTTTTTGCCGAGGCATGCTCCATTTTAATATTTTCATCGTCGGCATTTCTTTTTTCTAAAGCCTCAACTTCAGACTCACTTTTTATTTGAACCTGAGTCAAATACTGCACTGCCTCATACTTAATATTGTCGAGCATATTGGTGAACATCTCAAAAGACTCTCGCTTATATTCCTGCACTGGATTTTTCTGTGCATAGCCTCGAAGTCCTATGCCTTGACGTAAATGATCCATAGCGGCTAAATGTTCTTTCCATTGACGATCCGTTAAATGCATCACGAGTTCTTTTTCGTATCGAGCAAAAACGCCTACGCCCAGCGCGTTAATTTTACAGCTATAGGCCTGTTCCATATGCTCGATAATCCGGTCAAAAATAACCAAATCAGTAATGTGTTCATCCTCATCGAACCACTTTATTATGGGTAACTCGAGGCTAAACTCATTTTTTAAAGCCAGTTCCAAATCAGTCATTTTCCACTGTTCATCGATTGAGTTGGGTGCTATGTAAGTCCGAAACACCCCTTCAATTACATCCAGACGCATCAATTTAATCGCTTCGTCAATATTTTCAGCATTGAGTAGGTCATCTCTTTGCTGATAAACCACCTTACGCTGGTCATTAGCCACATCGTCGTATTGAAGTAATTGTTTTCGAATATCAAAGTTATGTGCTTCGACCTTACGTTGGGCATTTTCTATCGCTTTGCTTACCCAAGGATGCTCGATTGCTTCGCCATCTTCCATGCCTAATTTATGCATTAAGCCTCCAACCTTTTCAGACGCAAATATACGCATTAAGGTGTCTTCCATTGACAAGTAAAATCGAGTTGAACCTGGGTCACCTTGTCTGCCAGAACGCCCTCGTAATTGGTTGTCAATACGCCTCGACTCATGCCGCTCTGTTCCAATGATATGTAAACCGCCAGACGTGATTACTTCATCGTGACGCACGCGCCATTGCTCATTTAACTGCTCACGCTTTTCAGTATCTTTCTCTGCGATTTCACTCAAGTGAACTTCAATATTACCACCAAGGACAATATCAGTACCTCGACCAGCCATATTAGTAGCAATTGTGACCTGACCGGGTATGCCCGCATCGGCAATAATGCCTGCTTCACGTTCATGTTGTTTTGCATTTAAAATTTCATGGGCAATATTTTCTTTTGTGAGCAAGTCAGATAAATACTCAGATGTTTCAACCGAAGTCGTTCCCACTAATACGGGCTGACTCTTTTTAGTACACTCTTTTATATCTTCGATTATTGAGTTGTACTTTTCTCTCGCCGTTAGATAAATCAGGTCGCCCATATCTTTTCGAACCATGGTCTTATTGGTCGGCACCACAACGACTTCAAGTCCATAAATCTGCTGAAATTCGAAAGCTTCGGTGTCAGCCGTGCCAGTCATACCCGATAATTTATCGTATAAGCGAAAGTAGTTTTGAAAAGTAATCGAGGCAATAGTTTGATTTTCATTTTGAATATTAACACTTTCCTTGGCTTCTATTGCTTGATGCAATCCCTCTGACCAGCGCCGTCCAGTCATGGTGCGACCTGTGAATTCATCTACGATAACTACTTGCCCATCTTTAATAATGTAATCGACATCTTTAACAAAAATAGCATAGGCTCGAAGACCAGCATTGAGGTGATGAACCAATGTAATATTGGCTGCGTCGTATAGGCTCTCACCCTCAGTCAACAGCCCTGCTTTGACCATCAACATTTCAGCCGAATCATGCCCTGCCTCAGTTAAAAATACTTGCTTAGACTTTTCATCAACCGTGAAGTCACCAGGTCCTTCCTCTTCTTCAACTTTAGAAAGGCTGGGAATAATTGTGTTGATTCGGGTATATAATTCAGAGCTATCGCTAGCCTGCCCGGAGATAATAAGGGGTGTACGAGCCTCATCAATTAATATCGAATCAACCTCATCCACGATTGCAAAATTAAGTTCTCGTTGGACCCTATCTTCCAAAGTAAAGCTGAGATTGTCGTGCATATAATCAAAACCAAATTGATTATTCGTACCATAGGTGATATCGGCTCTATAAGCTGAACGTTTCGCGTCATAATCCATTTCGCTCAAAACCACGCCAACACTGAGCCCAAGAAAACTGAACAAACGCCCCATCCAGACTGAATCGCGTTCGGCAAGATAATCATTCACAGTAACGATATGAACACCTTTACCACTGAGAGCATTTAAATAAGCGGCCAATGTCGCAACCAGCGTTTTACCTTCGCCAGTACGCATTTCGGTAATTTGATTTTGGTTCAAAATCATCGCGCCGACACATTGGACATCGTAATGACGCATACCCAGCACGCGTGAGGAGGCTTCTCGACAAACAGCAAAGGCTTCTTCCAACAATTGGTCGAGGGTTTCGCCTGTTTCAATTCTTTGTCGGAATTCAACTGTTTTTTGAGTTAATTGTTCGTCATCTAGCGCTTTTATATCAGCTTCGAACTGATTTATCTTATTAACGCGTTGATTTAGATCTTTGATGATTCGGTCGTTTCGACTACCGAATATTTTTCTTGATAATTTTGACAGCATTAGACGGGAAAATTCTAGGGTCGGGATTAATTTAAATGGAAGCTATTTGAAAAATAGCAAGCTTGGTTGTATTAGTTTGCACACAATATTAATTCGACGCTCTTATAAACGTCACAGGATTAACTTGCTTGCCATTTTTTAACACTTCGAAATGAACATGTGGCCCGGTTGAGCGGCCGGAAGAACCTATTTCTGCGATTTGAAAACTTTTCTCAACGGTATCGCCAACCGACACCAAAATTTTGGAATTGTGTGCATATCGAGTTGTGAAACCATTACCATGTGCAATATCGACAACATGACCGTAGCCATATCGCTTACCTGCATAGATAACAACACCTTTCGCTACAGCAATAACTTCACCTCCCATTTCTCCAGCGAAATCAATGCCTTTATGCATTCCTTTTTTACCACTAATAGGATGAGTTCTCATTCCATAATAGGAAGAGAGCCATCCTTTTAAAATCGGGCGCCCGCTGGGTTGGACATCTCTTTGTAAATTTTCGTTCATAACGATATCTTCGAGTACTTCGAGCTGACTTTCTTGACTGTCAAGGTCAAGTCCTAACTGTTGAATTGCAAGGGATAATTCAGGCGTTTGAAATGATTTTTGATCAACGGACTCTTCAGGCCCACCAACAGCTGGAATATTGTCAAAATCAAATTCACCATTATCAATACTAGCCATGTGTGTGAGTTTTCGACCGAGTGCATCGAGCCGCATTACATGTGCTTGCAAAAGACCCAGTCTAGAAGACATTGCATTTACGTCAGCCTCTGACTCTTGAGTTAAGTTTTTAAGCGTTACCTTGTGTTGATGCATTTTCTGTTTCCAACCATCAATTAAAGCTTGGTTATTCTGGGGCGGATTAAGATTATACCCCCAATATCCGGCTCCAAAAAACAAGCCTAAAGCAATCGCTGTTGTCAACAATAGGTCAAGCGGCTTAGCCAAATTAAGGCTAAATATCGCACCCTTTTTAGATGACAGGAAGAGAATATTCACAAAGGATTTAAACGGCTTCCACAGGCTGCGCATATGAAATCGGCGCAGTGGAGGCGTCATCAAACGTAACTTCTTCCCACGCGTCTTTATCTTCCAGTAAAGTGAGCAACAACTTGTTATTCAGTGCATGTCCAGATTTATATCCTGAAAAAGCACCGATTAAGCTATGACCTAACAAATAAAGATCCCCAATTGAGTCGAGAATCTTGTGTTTTACAAATTCGTTATCATATCTTAAGCCATCTTCGTTAAGCACGCGATAGTCATCTAGAACAATCGCATTATCTTGGCTGCCACCAAGTGCTAGATTATTAGAACGTAAATATTCGATGTCCTTTTGGAACCCAAATGTACGCGCTCTACTGACCTCTTTAACAAATGATGTGGTTGAGAAGTTAATGCTGCAAGTTTGCTTTTGATGAGTAAATAGCGGGTGGTCGAAATCAATTTCAAAACTAACTTTAAACCCATTAAATGGATTGAATTCTACCCATTTATCACCGCTCTCTACGCGAACCGTTTTCTTAATACGGATGAAACGTTTAGCGGCATTTTGCTCGACAATACCAGCCGACTGAATTAGAAATACAAATGGCCCTGCACTTCCATCCATAATAGGCACTTCATCAGCACTTAAATCGATGTAGGCGTTGTCGATCCCAAGACCAGCAATCGCAGATAAAAGGTGTTCGACTGTAGAAATTCGAACGCCATTCTCAACTAGAGTCGTTGATAAGTTAGTATCACCAACTTTTTCTGGACGCGCCAGAATTTCAACTGGCTCATCAAGATCGACACGACGAAATCTAATACCTGAATCGATCGCAGCGGGACGAAGTGTCAAGTAGACTTTTTTCCCTGTATGCAATCCTACGCCCATCGCGCGGATAACATTCTTTAAGGTACGTTGTTTTATCAAGGCGAGTCCTAAATTGATAGACTATAAATTATTTTTTTGCAGCAGGTCTTATTCACCCTACCATTTAAAAGCAATCATGTCTGAATCATGTCAAAAAATCAATCAAAATCAAATTTCAACGGTATTATGTATAAAGTATTTGACTGATACTTTAACTTCAAACTTCACTAAAAAAAACATTTACTCCACTACAAGTGCGAATGATTTCGTGGCAATTTAACTTTTGCAAACCAAGTGCTTAGGCGTATAAAAAGTTGCTTGCTTGACTATCACCTTAATTGAATCGGAAGCGACAAAAGCCCCCTCCCTGCTTCATCATTACTTCTGGCGTTATCGACAAAATAACATTTCCACTCGACTGTCGAATTATTGCCAATGTCACTGAACCATAGGCAAGTTATGTGGTTAGTTAATGATAAATGACCTGTAAGCATGGTCATTTATAGTGATTAAAGTCGATTTCTCTACATTAGACACTGTTCGAAGCCTGCCAACGACCATCGCTTTGATTGTCTAGACCATGATTAGCTGCCTTTTACTTTTTCCAAAACA
>CAWVZP010000208.1:0-5632 GCA_963934675.1 uncultured Gammaproteobacteria bacterium
TCATCGACTTGTCGTAGGTTTATTTTTTCTGCACGGGCGGCTGCTAAAATGAATTCGGTGGCGTTACCGGTGTTAACGGTAATGGTGTCAAAAAAATGTTTGGTTGGAACATCGTGGCCAAGTTCACGCAAACCATTGACCAATAATACGGTGAGTCGATGAATACGCAAAGCAATACGCGTCAGTTCATCTGGTCCATGATATACCGCGTACATACTGGCCATCACCGCCAGTAAGGCTTGTGCTGTACAGATATTGCTAGTCGCTTTTTCTCGGCGAATATGTTGCTCGCGAGTTTGCAGGGCGAGTCGCATTGCGGGTTTACCACGAGAATCGACAGAGACGCCAATCAGGCGCCCCGGCAAGGATCGTTTAAATGCTTCACGTGTTGCCATATAAGCCGCATGCGGGCCACCATAACCGAGCGGCACGCCAAATCGTTGTGTCGTACCAATAACAACATCAGCGCCGAATTCGCCAGGTGGCGTTAACAGGATGAGACTCAACAGATCAGCCGCTACGGCGACCAATGCTTTCTTTTCATGGGCTGATTTGACCAACTCGTGATAGTCATAAATCTCACCCGTTGAGCAGGGGTACTGGAGTAATACGCCAAACACATCCAGATCGGCTAGCTCAGTGAATGGATCGCCGATGACAATATCGATCTCCATGTGGTTAGCACGATTCTTTATGACCGCAATTGTCTGTGGGTGACAGCTATCAGCAATGAAAAAGGTATTGCTCTTGTTCTTTGACATACGCTGGCAAAGCGTCATCGCTTCAGCAGCGGAGGTTGCTTCGTCAAGCATAGAGGCATTGGCTATCTCCATACCCGTCAAATTACTCACCATGGTCTGAAAATTCAGAAGTGCTTCGAGACGACCTTGAGAAATTTCAGGCTGGTAAGGAGTATAAGCCGTGTACCAAGCTGGGTTACGTAATAGATTTCGTTCGATGACCGCTGGCGTTTCGGTGTTGTGATATCCCATACCAATGAAAGACTTATACATTTGATTACGAGTCGATATTTCATATAGACGATCCAGCACTTGGCGTTCTGTCATACTGCCTTTCACTGCTAGTGGTTTGTCTCGTCGAATGGAAGCTGGCACTACTTGATCTAATAATTCATCCAAGCTATTCAGTCCAAGTTCGTCAAGCATCGCTAACTCATCAACTGAGCCTGGGCCTATATGACGACGAATAAAGTCGGTGTGGGTGTCCAGGTCGGTCAATTTCAGATCGAGGTTAGTCATGCCAGTTATGCTCCAATAAATGCTTAATTCATTACATTATAGTTTAAATTATGCATTTCATTATTTTATAGTTACAATGAGTCCATTAGATATTTAAATGGCTAAGTAATGAATTTACCCACCGAACTTTTAAGAACATTTGTGACAATAGCCGATCTGGGTAGTTTTACCCGTGCTGGGGATAAAATTGGTCGTTCTCAACCTGCGATTAGTCTACAAATAAAACGCCTCGAAAGCCTTTTGCAAGCCCGTCTGTATGATCGAACCAGTCGCGATATGGTGCTCAGTAGCGCAGGCAAACAACTCGTTGGATATGCACGCAAAATTTTGGCATTGAACGATGAGGCGGTGGTTAAGTTATTACAGCCTGGTGTTCACGGCTCGGTTCATTTGGGCATACCGAACGAATTTGCTGCGTCACGTTTATTTCCAGCCGTATTGAGGCGTTTTGCTCAGGCTTATCCGGACGTACAAATCAAAGTCACTTGCGATCTGTCCGTTAATCTTCTGAACCGTATGAAGCACGATGAGTTTGATTTGGTATTAGCCCTACATGATGGTACTGAGCCGGGTTATTATAATGAAAACTGGCAAGAAGAAATCGTCTGGGTTTGTGGGCCTGACTCGAACGTAAATTCACGTGACCCTTTGCCGCTTATCGTCGCTCCCGAAGGTTGTTTTTATCGAAAACGCATGATTGAAACGTTGGATGCATTGCAACGCAAATGGCATATTGTTTATACCAGTCAAAACTATGGTGGCATTCGTGCAGGCGTAATGGCCGGCTTGGGCGTCACCGCCCTAGCGCGTAATACGGTAGGTGAAGACATGATTATAATGGGCAGCGCCGAACGAATGCGCCGACTGCCGCAGGTAGAGCTTGGTATGCACTACGACTCGGTTAAGGCATCGACAGGGTCACGAAAGCTGGCTGAATATATCGGATTTCATTATGGTGGGAATAGCTAATTCATCACAGCACTATTAATATGGCAGTAGTAATTTAGCGCAATCGGTTTAAAGGGAGTCAGCGATACTGGCGAATGACTAACTCATTGCCTCTTTGTGTCAGTTCCATATTTTTCAAAACATTCATGCCCAGCAAAATATCCGACAGCCCCGGATTTAAGCTAGCCCTTACGTCGTTTAAAATAATACTACCCATCTTCAATTCATTGAGTCGAGTTTGATAAGCGGTGGCTGTACCATTCGCAGTCGAAACCAGAAAAGCAGCGCCCGCATTAAGTTTTAATTGATCTTTTAAATGAGCTGGAATACTGGTAATCGTTGCACCCGTATCAACCAGAAAAGTCACTGGTTCTTGGTTAATTTCACCGTCAAAAATATAATGCCCTCGGTGATTTCGTGTCAATTTGATTTGCTTAAATTCGTTGCTGTCTGATGAGGCAACTGATTGGTTTGGATTAGCCTGATGACCTAAAATTTTAGAGAAACCCAAGGCAAGTAATAAAAAACCTAAAATCCAGCCCCCAAGAGTAAACATTATGCCGATTTTTTTAGTAGTATGAGTCATTGTGTTGTCTTAATTAAGGGCAATAAATTTAAATTCAATAATTAAGGTTAGTTCATTATGTCAGGTAATAGTTTTGGCAAACTCTTTGTTGTGACATCGTTCGGCGAAAGCCACGGTGGAGCAATCGGTTGCATTGTTGATGGCTGTCCTCCTGGGCTCAGTTTAACTGAAGCTGATTTGCAAGGTGACCTTGATCGCCGCAAACCCGGAACTTCTCGCCATACAACTCAACGACGTGAAAGTGATCAAGTTCAGATTCTATCGGGTACATTCGAAGGAAAAACTACCGGTACACCGATAGCGTTACTAATTTATAACGAAGATCAGCGTTCGAAAGATTATGGCAATATTAAAGAACAATTTCGTCCAGGACATGCCGATTACACCTACACTCAAAAATATGGCTTTCGAGATTACCGTGGTGGCGGACGTTCATCAGCCAGAGAAACAGCCATGCGAGTGGCCGCTGGTGGCATAGCAAAAAAATATCTGCATGAGCAATGTGGTATTCAAGTTCGTGGTTATTTATCGCAGCTCGGTCCGCTCAAAGCCGATAGTTTTGACTGGAATGAAGTCAACAATAACCCATTCTTTTGTCCTGACGTAGACATGGTGCCTGAACTTGAAAAGTACATGGATGCTCTGAGAAAAGAAGGTGAATCAATTGGTGCCAAAATAACTGTGGTAGCCAGTGGTGTTCCGGTTGGGCTAGGGGAGCCCATTTTTGATCGGATTGATGCCGATATTGCACACGCAATGATGAGTATCAATGCCGTAAAAGGTATCGAAATTGGCGCGGGTTTTGATAGTATCGAACAAAAAGGCAGCGTGCATCGGGACGAAATTACCCCGCAGGGGTTTTTATCTAATCATGCGGGTGGCACGTTGGGTGGCATTACCTCAGGACAAGACATTTTGGTAAATATTGCACTCAAGCCAACGTCAAGTTTGCACCTACGAGGGCAATCGGTTGACCTCAATGCAGAGCCTGTTGAAATCAGAACCAAAGGTCGTCATGACCCTTGCGTCGGCATACGAGCAACACCCATAGCAGAAGCGATGCTGGCGATAGTTTTGATGGATCATTTCTTGCGCCACAGAGGTCAGAATGCTGACGTTCAGTGCAGCACACCCATTATCCCACCGAGTGTGAAATAGCTATTTATAAGCATTAAGCGAGCTTTTAGAAGCAATTTAAATCTGAACTCGGGTCTAGGAGCTTGTCGGACTTAGGATGAATCTGCTATGAAAAGGTCATTTCGGACCAATTTCTTGATCCAATTCGTTGAATAGAACCACTATTAGCCTCATTCGATCAAAAAATTTAACTCAAAATGACTTTCCCTCGCTACGATTACCTAAGCCCGACAGGCTCACAGTTTCCTATGATTCAGTACTTAAGAATTCTTATAGCGTTAATAAATAGTTAAGTTCATAGCAATGTTTCATTAGTGGTAAGTCTAACTTCTTGGTGTAAGTCGTATTATCCATAAATGAGTTGGTAATAAACTCGGTGACTGTTTTGTACGAACAACAGTCTTTGCCGAAGCTTAAATTAATTCGGTTTGAGGTTTAACAATGCCGACTTAGATGCTCATTACATTTGCATTACCTTTTTTATACAACGTCTTTACTGTTTTGTGACGTTGGGTCATTCATTCCCATTAAACCGATTTTTCTGATCTATCCCAATATATTTTAGATCAGGGCCTGATTAGCCAGCATTAATGCATCGGTGGCAAATCTGTCCAAGACTGGTTGATGTCAATATTGGTTTTGAATTCGCTATGAATTATCTATGTAGGCGACATGATCATGGCTGGGTTGTTTGTTGAGCTAGAGAAAAGTCCGCCAATTGTTTAATTTTATTTCAGTAATAAATAACGATTGGTCGTGGTTGTTGACGGTTGTTTCGATCACTGGAATGATTTGACGGACTTGGTAGTTTTAAGCATTTCAATGCCGAATGATTTAGTGTCTATAGACTATAATCCGGTTGCCGTCATGGTGATAAGTTCAGCTTTCTTGCTGTTCGGTTTGTCCTGAACCGTTCTGCTTTTCTTCTCAACGCGGATTCCATTTGATCAGGAAGTCGACAGTTACCTGCTTGGATACTGTTGTTAGTGTTTGAACACGATATCGATATGCTTGATTGAGTCGCTACCATCGCTCGATTCCTCGGAACGATAACGCTAGAGCCTATCAAAAATAGTCCGTTGTTCTCGGTTATAAATTTGAGTAATTAAAAGATTGGTTTCCTACTAAGCTATTATTGCTACTACAACTTTTTTTGTTTTATGATTGTCAGGTTCTAATCCATTTATATTATAAATTAAATCATGCGGGAACTGATGGCTCGGTCATTATTATTCAGTAAAGCAGGTTTTTCTATGTTTACTTTGAGTGCTATTAGCATTGAGAAAATTAGTTCCCTTTTATATTTAGGATGCCCGAACTAATGCTCTTGAGCTTATCATCTCGGTATGGTCAACATTGTTTCTTTAATATCAATGATTTTCTTATAAATCATCCCTGTAAACGTTTTAATAGCCTGTTTTATCAAGTTGTGGTTTCTTGTAATAGTTTTCTCAGAATTTTTGAGAGGGTAAGCAGGGTTCATGCAGTTCAAGCTAGGTGAGTTTAAAATCTTGTCAGTTCTAAAGAAGTCAATTCATTATCTGACTAATTTTTTATTAGGTTTAAACTTTTTTATAGTGAAATGTGTCGGTTAATTTGGACTATTTGAGTTTATTTTGGCAAGTAGATTCCCAAAAGTATTCTATTAATTAATCTTCAAAAGAATAGTTGATGACGTTCCAATATCGTGAAAATAATATTT
>CAWVZP010000209.1:0-5602 GCA_963934675.1 uncultured Gammaproteobacteria bacterium
TCGTAAACTCCCGCCTAAAAGGAAACTTTACATGTACTACATAGATGATTGATCTGTTCGGCCTTTCCGTCGCCCTTGACATGCAACTGGTTATTCTATTCGCCATTGTCTTCGTGGCTGGCATCATCCGAGGGTTTCTGGGGTTTGGGTCAGCGCTTTTGACAGTGCCAACACTTTCCATGCTGTATGGGCCGACACAGGCAGTAGTAATAGGGGTCTTGATAGAAATCCCCACTTCACTCAGCCTACTTCACGTCGCCATCCGCGAGTCAGAGCGTCGGACGGTTAGGTCAATGCTGCTTACTTTTGTTATGTTTGTCCCAGTGGGAGCGTTGTTATTAAAGGCCGTGGATCCGCAGTTAATGAAAATTGTTATTTCTTTTCTGGTTTTGGCCATGGTAGGAATTATTGCACTGCAAGATCGTATGGTTTTATTTATCTCTCGTTTCGGGACCCTTTTTGCTGGTGCGGTCTCCGGGGTCGCGCAGGGTATGACCGGAATGGCAGGACCAATATTTGTAGCTGCCCTGCTTGCAAGGGGCGAAAGCGCAGTCCTCACACGTGCAAACATCGTAGCTTTGGCGGGTGGACTCATAGCTATTTCGGTCATCAGCTTTTGGGTCGTCGGCTTGATAACGATAGAAACAATTATTTACACCATCCTTGCCACGCCTTCGATTCTGCTGGGTGTATGGGCAGGGTCTGTACTGTTCCGGCGACTATCCCATTGGAACCTACGAGGCATTATACTGACCTTCCTTGCCGTAACTGCGGTGCTAACCCTGTTTCAGTAGATGATATGAAGCATGTCGAAAACTGGTGGTCAGTTCCTACCTCCCATAATGGTGGCTTCTAAGTGACGGCTTCGGGCACATAATTGTTGGATTGAATGCCGGTGCTGATCAGCTAGTAAGAGGAATTCTGAGCACGATAACCAATGTAGGAAACTTAATGGATCTATAACGACTGGATAATGGTTTCGTAAGATTTGTGGTCCGACTTGCGTAAATTTGTACAATTTACCTCCGACAAGCCCTGGAAGGAATTTGCTATGATCCTTTGATTCAATGAGCTCGAGAAGGATACCCAGAACTACCAGCTTCGCCGCAATGGCGAGGTGGTTGAAATCGAGTCCATGGTTTATGACTTGCTGCGTTGCCGACATCGCGGTGACAAATAATGGCATGATAAAAACGATGTCCACCACTTCTGCCAGCGGCATGGCGGCAACCACGAGGTAATAAGTCAGGTAGGAAAAAAAACCTGTCAGGCCACGTGCGATGGCAGCAACTGGTCGACTAGAGATGAAAGGCACATCGCGCCAGAAGAGCTTGATCAATAAGGCAATGACCGCCATCGACACTAAACCGCGGATGAAGACAATCTGCAAAACTGAATACTGATCGCTAAAAAACTTGATGATTATGTCCTGCAACGAGAACAGGAATAAACCGAATGCCAGTATTGAGGCTCCACCAACCGATCCTGCCAGAGATATTAATGATTTGCGTTGCATATTTATTACTCTTGCTGCTTTCCTGAATCTGAGTTTAGTGATAAAAGACTATTTGCAAAGCAAGATATTTTGCAAGTTTTAATCGAAAAACCTGATACCCTAATTTTTTTGAGCCACCTATGAAGATCGAATATATCCGCACCTTTCTGGAAATAGCCAATTGTGGCAATTTCAATCGTGCAGCAGAAACCCTTAACGTCACCCAATCGACAGTTAGCGCTAGGGTGAAGTCATTGGAGGATAACTTCGGCCAATGCCTGTTCAAACGTAGTCATAAAGGTGTAGAGCTCACTTACGCGGGCCAGCATTTCCGCCAGTACGCTCAAAACATACAGCGGCTCTGGCAACAGGCCCACCAGCGCGTTTCACTGCCCGAAAACTTCACCCATAGCATCGGACTGGGTTCGCAGGTTAGCCTATGGGATAGCCTTATTCTGAAATGGATGCCGTGGATGCGGAAAAACGCCGCCGATGTTGCACTGCATGTCGAAGCTGATTACTCACCAAGTCTGATGCGGCAACTCTCCGACGGCTTACTCGATATCGGTGTCATGTATAACCCACGGCAATCCCGCGGCCTGATTGTCGAAGATTTGTTAGTAGAGGAACTGGTGCTGGTCGCAACCGACCAACGCAAACTCAGTGAAGGCTGGGTCGAAGATTACGTTTATGTCGACTGGGGTAATCAATTTCGAGCATCGCATGGCGAAGCTTTCCCCGATATGGAAACACCAGCTATTTCAGTTGGACTAGGTTCGCTTGGACTTGAATACATTTTGCAAAATGGCGGGTCTGGTTACTTTCCGATCCGTGTTGTACAACCCTATCTTGATCAGTGTAAATTATTTCGAGTCGAAGCAGCGCCGCAACTGCAACGCCCGGCCTATGTCGTTTATACCGAGAACGCGCGTGATCCTGAAACACTGAAAATAGCACTGACTGGATTACGTGAAATTTCGGCAAATGAAGGTGGTTAAATTTCCACCATGTCAAAATCATCCTTCCCCATCGCGCACTCCGGACAGACCCAGTCATCGGGCACGTCTTCCCAATTAGTACCAGACGCAATACCGTCGTCGGGCAGAATTGCCGATGAGTGACCAACTGAGACACTCATTTTGATATTGTCTCTGCGGTTATTTTTTTTGGGACATTACCCACGATGTTGTCATGGGCTTGCATTATCTTAATTACCGTTTGGGGGGCCTCTTATGTTGCTCATGCGCTAAGGATAAAATCCATTCCACGTCGTGGCACCAAAGCATGATGAGTGACACCACTAAAATCGATCGCCTCGTTCGATATTTATTGATTGCGCGATATCCCTGCCCATCGTATTTTATCGATTGAATAAATTCCATCTGACGTTAAATTTCAGCTGGTATTGCTGGCTCGAAAAACGGAGTTTGAATGATTTATTTTGAACATAATTCCAAGCCAATATTCCCTTTAAATAAAAGACTTCGAAATCATTTGGAGCCATGTATCCGGTCCCGGGTATTGAGAGACTAAAGCATGAAAGATGATAAAAAGGGCATTATTCTGGTAGTCGTTTCGATGACTATATTTGCTGTTCAAGACATATTGATTAAGTTTCTATCGGTCGATATCTCAATGTTTCAGATTCTGTTTTGCCGAGCGACCATCGGCGTACTTTTAATTAGTATCTATTTAAAGCTGAGTCATAAGCCGCTAAAATTTGGTACTGCTTACCCTTTTCTTAGTACTTGCCGTGGATTATTGTTTTTCTTCGGGTATTCAGCTTTTTACTTTGCGCAGTCGAAGGTTCCTATCGCAAATGCTACAGTTTTATTTTTAGTTAGCCCATTTTTTATTACGATTATGTCCATCATTGTATTTGGTAGTTTGGTGGGTGTTAGTCGCTGGATTACCATGATCATAGGGTTTTCAGGGGTTATAGTCATTGCACAACCCGTGGCTGGCGAATTCAACTTCTATTATATTTTGCCAGTCCTTACAGCCTTTACTTATGCTATATCAATGATGATCGCTAAATTTACGGCGGAAAAAGACGGCCTATTTCAGCAAATAATCTACATGTATTTAGTTACCGCTACGGTTAGTGGATTGATAGGCCTTGGTATCGGTGATGGTCGGTTCAATACACCGGAGTTTGCAGGCTACGAATTTTTGATTCAGGGCTGGCACTTTGATCAGATATCGATAGTGATTAGTGTCTTGGTGATTAGCATTGTTGGCACTATTGCTTTTCTACTTTTAACCAATGCTTACCGAATAGCTGACCCAGCTAGCATTTCACCATTCGAATATAGTGGTTTAATCGCAACCATGATAGGTGGATTCATATTCTGGGGCGATATTCCAAGTATGAATGAAACTTTTGGTATGGTACTAATTGTCGGCTCTGGATTGATACTGTTTTATCGTGAAAGTCTCAAAAAACAGGAAGTTGCCTCTGGGGCGCCTCTGAGATAGCTTGGATCTCTTTTGTTTGTAGATATATGTTTGGACTGACTGAATAACCGAAACTGCAACGAATCGTATAGCCAATGTTTTTTTGAAGCCCACTGCGGTGTCCCGCTATGGGCTTGTGATGACTTTTAGTTCAACGTGTTCAAGAACTCGCCCATGGCGCCTACTATTGCTGCTGCGACCGCTAATTTGACCAAAGGAGTCGTCGGAGTTGGCCCACTGTTTACCCTTCATGGGCCGGCACCCGAACGGCTCCTGTGGGCACAAAGCGAGGTTTGATTTCCCACACGGGAATGTCTGCTTACGGGAAGGATTGATACATACTTCGATTCCATCAAACAAATAGAAGAATCGACATGAACCATATCCAGGATAACCAAGGTAAACGCATTCCATGGAATAAGGGAAAACTAGTTGGCCAGAAACCACCACTAAAACTGAAAGAAATTTGGACAATCCGTATTAGGCTTCAGCTCGCCGACAATATACGTGATCTCGCGTTATTTAACCTGGCAATTGATAGTAAGCTCCGAAGCTGCGATTTAGTTAAAATTAGAGTCAAGGATATAGCGAACGGCACAACAATCTCTAGCCGAGCTATTGTTATGCAGCAGAAAACCAACCGTCCGGTCCAATTTGAAATAACAGAACAAACGAGAGAGTCGATTTCAAAATGGATCGATTCAGCTGGTCTCGAATATTCTGATTACTTGTTCAAGAGTAGGTTTAAAACTTCGGCGCATATTTCAACTAGGCAATACGCTCGAATACTAGAAGGTTGGGTGACTCAAATCGGTTTAAATCCTGCGGCTTATGGCACTCATTCTATGCGACGAACAAAGGCTTCATTAATTTATCGTCGGACAAAGAATTTAAGGGCAGTTCAGTTACTTCTAGGACACGCCAAACTGGAAAGTACAGTCAGGTATCTAGGCATTGAAGTAGACGATGCCCTAGAGATCGCAGAACAGACTGAAGTGTGATGCGTTGACAAGGGTTTACTGATTATTGTGAGCCCTAGTCTTTGCCTGATAGCCGACATTGACTTTCTTTAACGGTACATTCGCTTCCGGCACATAACAGCCATTAAGTAACTTAGGTTTGAAGGCAACTATCGGCACACAGCCAGGGAAAGCCCTGAGTCTTTATCACAGGTGCCTGTATTAGCTCGGTCTTATGAGTTCCTCTGTTTAGGTTTCATATCTATATATAAAAGTGAGCCTAAAATTGATTATCGGACTACTTGAACTGAGCATTTAGCGTGTCGCACTACCTTTGCTGCTGTTGAACCAAGAAAATAGTCCTGAAGCCCCGGTTGATGTGAAGCTACGATTATGAGATCAACATTCTTTTCCTCCGCGACTTCAAGAATCGTTTTGTAAGGGTGACCAGTTCGGACTTCAACATCCATCTTAGTATCCGTGGATTCTGCAAGAACCTGCAATTCCTCTAAAGATGACCTCACGGATTTATCAACAATGCCACGTGGCAATTCGACGGAAGCCCAGCTTGGAATTTCTTCCACCACGTTAAGGAGCATAATCTTCGAGTCACTGTCACTCTGCACTAAGGCGCTGTCAATCATGGTATTGAGTTTGGCCACATGTGCCATATCGACTGGAATTAGAATAG
>CAWVZP010000210.1:0-5601 GCA_963934675.1 uncultured Gammaproteobacteria bacterium
GTTAGCATTTAATTATTGGTTAGGTCGAAACTGTGCATGCAACCGATTGCACTATAATTTGTCGCTATTGTCAATACTATTCGAGTAATTGATTAATTTCTTTGACAGTTTAGCTCTTGTATGGTGCAATCGATTGCACGATGTCTCTTAAAAATTGGCTTCGTAAAGCAAGTTATTAGTTTGCGTTATTATAATCGGTTAGAGGAAACCATATGAAAATTAAATTTACAGCAACGAAAGTAGCGCTCGCATTGTCTGCGGCGATCCTTTCATCATCACCCGTAATTGCTGCAGAAAAAATGAAAATAGGCATAACACAGAACAACGTTGGTGTTGACAGCTATCAGACTACCTACGAAAAAGCATTTAAAGAATCTGCTGCTGGTATGAGCGATGTCGAGACCATCGTGTTAGACGCTGGTGGCGACGTTGCACGTCAAATTTCTCAAATGCAGGATCTGATTCAGCAAAATGTCGATGCGATTATCGTCTGGCCAACCAATGGTCAAGCCCTGGTACCTGCAGTTCGTCAGGCCTATAAGGCAGGCATTCCAGTAATAGTTACCAACTCGCAAATTGCGGAAGCGGGTAGGCAGTTTATTGCGTCTTTTTCTGGACCTAATAATATTACGCAGGGTAAGTACTCAGCTGAAATGATGTGTGATGCACTTGACAATAAAGGGCAGATTGTTCAAATATCGGGCCAACCCGGTTATTCGACTGCAATTGAACGCCAAAAAGGATTTGAAGATCGACTTGCAGAAGTATGTCCTGGCGTTGAAATTATGGAAACTCAGCCTGGTGACTGGAATCGTGAAAAGTCACAACGCGTGATGGAAAACTTCCTGACTAAATACGACAAGATCGACGGTATTTATTCAGGCGATGACAACATGGGCGTTGGCGCACTAAACGCTGCCAAAGCTGCTAAGCGAGAAGGTATGATCTTCATCGGTGCTACTAACTTTGCAGTAGGCTATGAAGCAATGGCACGTGGTGAATACTATGGGTCAATTTACCAGTCTCCAGCAGATGATGCAGTTAATGCATTAAAAACGGCTGTCGCGGTTGTTAACGGTGAAACTGTTCCAAAGCTAAATTACTTTGATACACCTAAAATCACCAAGAAAAACATGAGTAATTTTACAAAGCCAGTATTCTAGTAGTTTAAATAGAGTGGCCCTGGCTGGACCTAGTTTCAGCCAGGGCTTTACGCTAACAATAGCGCAGCCCACTGACAGCATAGTCTTATTGGCTTATTAGTTTCCGCAGCTTAATTTTTGCTATTTATGGGTATCCCTCATGAACAACGAACGTACACTACCCAAATTTTTTGATCCTCTCAGGGTGCAGAAATTTCTCGCAAGTCAAGGCATCCTACTCGCATTTATTTTTTTCATTGTCATCTTTGCACTGGCTTCTGATCGTTTTTTATCCGGCGCAAACATCATGTCTGTTATTCGACAGATTTCCATTATTGGCACCATCGCACTGGGCGTCTCATTCGTCGTAATCAGCGGCAATCTAGATTTATCTGTTGGTTCACTCTTATCTTTCGCCACCGTATTAGTGGTCGACCTGCACGATAAGATAGGGCCTACCGGCGCTATCATTTGTATGTTCATTGCAGTTTTGCTGGTGGGTGGTGTGAACGGTTTTCTAGTGGGAGTTTTACGCTTGAATTCTTTGATAGTTACGCTCGGTATGTTATCAGTGATACAAGGCGTGACGCTGATTTACACCAGTGGTCAAAACGTCGATATCGCCAATCAGGAACAAACTTGGTTTGCTATTTTCGGTCGTGGATTTTTATTCGGGATTGCGGTTCCTATCATTATATTTATAGGTTTAGCGATAATTCTGGAATTTGTGCTGCGTCGCACTAGCTATGGTCGAAAGGTTTTTGCGATTGGTGGTAATTCAACTGCATCCGTATTTTCGGGTATCTCGCGTACTAAAATAGTGTTTAGCACTTATTTATTATCAGCCTTTACCACTGGCTGTGCAGCCTTAATTTTGGGGTCAAGAGTTATGGGTTCTCAAAATAACGTTGGGCAGGGCTACGAATTGCTGGTTCTGGCAGGTGTAATACTCGGCGGGACTAGTTTGCTCGGAGGCTCCGGCAGTCTTACCCGGACTGTGTTAGGGGTCCTCATATTAGGTTTTATTCAGAACGGATTGTTATTACTAGGTTACCCCTATTACACACAATGGATAGTAACCTGGGCTGTCATTATTATTGCCGTTTGGTTGGATATCGCATCCACCCGCGGTCATATTTTTACTCGCAACTAAATTGCCCTACTAGTTAGAGGATCTAATCTTATGGTCAAACGAATTTTGTTGGTACAACCAATCTGGCTTTTTGTTATTGCTTGCTTCGTGGTATTTAGTATTAGTGCTGAGCACTTTTTCGATGCTGATAATTTTAGAAACATTTTAATGCAGGCATCCACCATCGGCCTGATTGCGCTGGGCATGACTTTTGTCATGATTAACGGCAATATTGATCTATCTGTGGGATCAGTAGTCGCTTTATCAGCCTCACTCGCCGTAGGCTTGCAAGACAGTATTGGTGTTCCAGCTGCAGTAATTTGTGCATTAGCCAGTGGTGTTTTACTGGGTGTTTTCAATGGTGTGATTACCTGGAAGACCGGTGTGGATGCGTTTATCGTCACCCTTGGCGCAATGATAGGGATCCGTGGGCTGGTGTTTCTATATACCCAGGAGCAATCTTTTTATGCCAGCGATTTTGCTTACTCAGACTTTGGTTTCAGCACTGTTTTTACGATACCAACCTTAGCAATTATCTTTATAGTGTGCGCGATAGTGATGCATTTTGTGTTGAACCAGACTGTACATGGACGTAATACCTATGCCGTGGGAGGCAATCGTGAAGCCGCTGTGAATGCGGGTATTCGAGTTGGTCCACATATGGTGTACAACTTTATGATTGTTGGTTTTTTTGCGGCGCTGGCTGGAGTAACCCTATCGACACAGATGGGCGCTTCGACTCCTAATTTGGGACGAGATTTCGAATTGTGGACTATTACAGCTGTGGTATTGGGCGGCACCCGATTAACCGGTGGCGCAGGTAATATCATTGGTACTGTAGGCGGCGTTATCGCGATTAGTATTCTGCGTAATGGTATGAACTTGTTACAGGTACCTTCATTCTATGTACTCGTCATTATGGGCAGTATCCTGATAACCGTTTTGTATATTGATAAGCGGCTCACCACAACGGGTAAACTGGAATTACAATTATGAGCAGCGATAGTAATGAAAAAAAAGTTGCTGATTTTGATGTCACTGATGAATTCAGTAGTGGCGCGATCAATAAAAAAGCCGTATTAACGTTAACCAATATCACTAAGACTTTCCCCGCAGTGGTTGCGCTGAGTAACGTTAACCTCTCGATATACAGTGGTGAGGTGCATGCATTAATGGGAGAGAATGGGGCGGGTAAGTCAACCCTGATGAAAGTACTTGCGGGTACTCATCAGCCAAACGAAGGCGATATTCATCTCGAAGGCGAAAAAGTTGTGATGGCATCCCCATTGGCCGCAAAGCTTAAAGGGGTTGTTTTGGTACATCAAGAATTGTCTCTGGCTCCCGATTTAAGTGTTGCAGAAAATATTTTCCTCGGCAGTTTACCAACAAAGCTTTTTGGCCGCGTTGACTGGGATAAGCTCTTTGAAGACACCGATCACATCCTCAACAGACTAAAATGTAACTTTAAATCGAAGACTCTCGTGGGCAAGTTACCCATTGCGAAAAAGCAAATGGTGGAAATCGCCAGAGCTTTGGTATTCACCCCTAAAGTCGTGGTTTTTGATGAGCCAACAGCCTCCTTAAGTGATACTGAGAAAGTCGTGCTGTTCGATGTCATCAATGAGCTGCGTAATCAGGACGTCGCGATTGTTTATATTTCTCACCGCATGGATGAGATTTTTCATCTCTCCGACCGTGTGAGTGTATTGCGAGACGGCGAATACCGAGACACGTTGTTTACCGCTGATACCAATGAAGACCAGGTGACACAGTTGATGATCGGCCGAAGTCTGGACAATAAAGCAGGTCAGGAAAAGTGTGAGACAGGTGAAACTAGGCTCGAAGTGAAAAACCTGACGATCCCGAGCTTATTCGAGGATATTAGCTTTAAGTTACGCGCGGGCGAAGTTGTGGGCATGTATGGACTGATTGGTGCCGGACGCACCGAGATCGCCGAAACGTTGTTTGGATTGCGAGAGGCGAGTAGTGGCGACATTTTGCTTAACGGAGAAAAAGTAGAAATTTCGGCGCCTCAAGATGCGATTGCCAAAGGACTCGCGTTAGTTCCAGAGAACCGAAAAGAGCAAGGCCTGGTTTTAGGTATGAACTGTAAGGACAACACAACCATGCCTCAACTCAGTAATGTCAGTTCCTCGTTGGGCTGGCTCGATAGCAAACAAGAGCTCGAAATCTATAACAAGTATGAAAAAATGCTGGAGATAAAAACACCACATTGGTCGCAGAAAGTAGGTAATTTAAGTGGCGGCAATCAGCAGAAAATTGTTATTGGAAAGTGGCTGAGTACGAACCCTCAAGTTCTTATTCTAGATGAACCAACCCGTGGTATCGACGTTGGTTCGAAAGCTGAAATTCATCGTTTAATTCGAGAGCTAGCTAAATCAGGTTATGCCGTCTTAGTTATCTCGTCAGAAATGCCAGAAGTTATTGGAGTTAGTGATAGGGTTATTGCACTTTATGATGGTCGCATTACTGCTGAATTTGATGGCGCGACCCTCACCGAAGATCAGCTAGTTCAAGCGATTACCGCATAAGCTAACGATCCTGTCTTTATTAGCGTAAAAATATACAGTGGGTACTATGCAACAACAATCGACACTTAACGAGACCATCCATGCGAGTCCATCGGTGCGCAAGTTAGTCCGTGAAATGGGCTTAAATTTGGACCAGATTAGTCAATCTATTCAGAGCCAAACTCTGCGTAAAGAAGATGTCTATGCTTATGTGAATAGTCGTATGTCGGGTGACGCTGCGCCAACGCCCACTAACGTCGGGACATCTGCGATACCCCATATTCAACAACCGGACTGGTTATCATTTGGCGAAACTGAAACCGTACCGCTTAGTCGTATTAATAAGTTGTCGGCGCAGCATTTACATCGTGTCTGGCTAAATGTGCCACAGGTGACGCATTTCGATGAAACAGACATTACTGAACTAGAAGCTTATCGAGATCAATTGAAGGGCAAAGCCAAGCAGCTCGGTTTTAGTCTCACTCAGTTGGTTTTTGTCATGAAAGCAGTTGTCTCTGGATTAAAACTATTCCCTCGTTTTAATTCCGCCATCGATGCCAGCGGTGAAAATCTGGTACAACGCAACTATTTCAATCTAGGCATCGCCGTAGAAACACCTAACGGCCTGGTTGTTCCGGTAATACGTGAAGTAGACCAAAAAAGCCTGTTCGAACTCGCAGAAGAACTTGGCGATTTATCTAGGCGTGCTCGAGAAGGCAAGCTTAAAGCTAACGAAATACGGGGTGGCTGTTTTAGTCTATCTAGCCTTGGAAGTATTGGCGGTACAAACTTCACG
>CAWVZP010000211.1:0-5578 GCA_963934675.1 uncultured Gammaproteobacteria bacterium
CACTGAGTAAAATAATAATAAAGGGGGGTGTACCCTTCACGACTTCGAGATAAGGCACCTTGAATACCGCAACAGCCGTGAATATATCGCAGCCGAAGGGTGGTGTAGCGGAACCGATAGCAGCCTGCAAGGTGATCAGCGTCCCAACCAGGATCGGGTCGAGCCCTGTACTTTTGACCACAGGCGCAAAAATTGGCACCAGTATTAGTATGACAACGATGGGGTCGACAAACATACAGCCGACAAAAAAAGCGGCTGAGATAACGAACAGCACCTGGATTGGCCCCATTTCAGATATCCCGATAGTACCCAGTAATTCTTGTGGTATTTGCGCATAGGATAGTACCCAGGCAAATGACGCCCCAGCACCAACCAGAATAAATACGACTGCAGTAACCATGCCTGTCGATTTGGCAATGGCGTAAAAGTCGGCAAAGGTGATGGAGCGAAATATTAAAACTTCTAAAAATAGCGCATAAAGCACGCTGACAGCTGCAGCCTCGGTGGGGCTGAAAATACCGCCGAAGATTCCACCAATAATGATCACTGGAAAACCAAGTGGCCACAAAGCCCGTTTAACTGCGACGAAGCGTTCACCCCAACTCGCAGCGGGTTCGGTTGGTACACCCTTGACGGTGGCGTAAATCATACTGTAAATCGAAAACAAAACTAAAATTAGCAGACCAGGTCCGATACCAGCAACAAACAATTCAGGGATAGATGATTTAGACACTACGCCATAGATAATCATGCCAATACTGGGTGGAATTAAGAATGCAATATCGCTGGAATTGACAATTAATGCCAAAACATAGGAATCTTTATAACCCCCTTTTAACATGCGTGGACGAAGTGGCCCGCCAACGGCAACAACTGTAGCCTGAGTGGAACCAGACACCGCGCCGAATAAAGCGCAGGCTGTCGATGTACTGACTGCCAGTCCACCTTTTATATGACGAACAAACGCCATAACCATATCGATTAAGCGGTCAGCCGAATGACCCCGAGTCATAATATCTGCGGCTAACATAAACATGGGCACTGCAATCAGCGAGGCTGGACGTATGCCACCTAACATTTGCTGGACCATAAACTCAGTTTTATCGACGTCCCCAAAAAGTTCTATGACACCAACCAAAGCACCCGCGATTAAAGGGACCATCATCGGGAAACCCAGTAGCAACAGAACCGCCATTACCAAAAACATGACTAGCGCCATACTTAAACCTCGACTTCCTGAGCTTCATGTTCTTTCAAATTCGTCGATAGATAAATTTCTTTTTCTTGTATGTTTTTTACTGTGGTTAACGCATATTGAGCGCCTGTGATGAAAAAGCCGACAGGAACCCAGAGGTAAACAATATATACCGGGACTCCCAAGGCCGGCATGACACGGCCTTTTGAATAAATGTGGTAAATATATTGAACCGCGTAATAAGCGAGTAAGAACATAAAGAATGCGGTCACCGCGACTATTATTGTCATCAGAATTTTTCTAGCTTTATCTGGCAAGTGATCATAGATTGCAGACATTCTGATATGTCTGCCGTGCCTCGCCGCATAGCCTATTCCTGCGAAGGTAACTAGCAAGATAAAGGTACTGTTGAGCTCTTCAGCAAAGATAATAGAATGATTGAATATGAAACGGCTGATTACATTGATGATGGTGTTTACCGCCATCAAAATAACGCCAACAGCCATAATAAACTCTTCTAGTTTGGCGATACAGCTATCGACCGTGTCAAGGATTCTATGTTTGGAGGGATCTTTTTTGTTACTTTCACTCATAGAATTTACCGAGTTGAATATTGGCTACAAGGGTTAGTGAATTTACCCTTGATTTGAAGTTTGTACCGAAACTCTACCTCTTAGGACAAGAGATTCCATGCATCTAAATCATTGAAAAAGACGAATGGCTAAATGCCACTCGTCTTTTTCGAGGTCTCTAGTTATTTTGCTTTACTAGCCGCATCAGCCAGATCTTTTTTCATCTGCTCAATTACAGCTTTCCCTCTTGAACCGACTTTCTCAATAAATGCCTTTTCTACCGCAGCGGCACGTATTTTAAAAGGTGCGCGCTCGGCTTCTGTCAGGGTTACAATTTTATAACCTGGGTTGGTTCTGACAATCCGACCAAGCCCTTGTGCATCCAGATTCACAGCCAGTGCAAGAATGTAATCCAGTGCAACATCGGATGCATTTTGAATTAATTCCTTGTCCTTGGCGCCTAAACCATCATAGAAATCAGCATTAGCCATCACGGCTGTGGTGTAATGATTATGCCCCATATAAGTGAGAACTTTGGTTAAGTCATCCAGACCATAGGCTTCGATCCACACTGTTGGGTTTTCCTGGCCATCAACCATATTGGTTTTCAGCGCGCCAATCAGTTCACCCCAGGACATGGCAATAGGGGAGGCTCCGAAGGCTTTGTAGGTTTCAAGCAATAAAGGAGACGGCATAGTACGAATTTTCATACCGTTAAGGTCAGCTGGTGAACGAAATTCATTCATCGTCGTCACGGCCTGCTCACCTTCAGGAAAGACTGAAAGCAATTCGAGATCGTGTTCACGGTAAATTTTATGGAACATGTCGTTTACGGCCTTGCCTTCTTTGAAAAAAATATTGACCTGCTTTGGGTCTGAAGGCATCAGGTAAGGGACTAAAAAGGCTTCCGCTTCAGGAATCATAGCGCCGGTATAACCCGGTGACTGATCAATAAATTGCAATAGTCCAGCCTGTAGCTGCTCCATTGCATCGGCAGATTCGCCTAAAGCTCCAACCGGATAAATCTTAATTGTATGGCTAGAGTTTTTTTCGATTTCTTCCTTAAACTTAGTTGCATACAGACCCTGGGGGTCAGTCAAAGCCTCTTCCATTGCGTATTTCCATTCGGCAGCAGACGCCGCTGATGAAAACAAAAATGCGCCCGCTAATAGGCTGGGTAATACACAATATAAGATTTTTTTAAATTTCTTCATCTAACATCTCCTCATTTAATTTTTATAAAAGTTAGTGACTACTGAGCCTATTTAGCCCAACCGCTCTAATTCCTCAATATAAATTATAATGATAGGACACGCATTAATCTGTCGTTATAATGGCCTAATTAGACGGAATTCTGCGAATCTATGAGCGAAGACGACAAAATTAGTATTGACCATATTGATAAAATCCTGCTTTCTATTTTGCAAAAAGATGCCCTGACCAGCACAGAGCAGCTAGGCTCCGAGGCTGGTTTATCTGGTACCGCTGCAAAACGACGTGTCAACAAGCTACGCAAAACCGGCGTAATAACAAAAGATGTGTCGATCATTAATCCAGAGTCTGTAGGCTTTGAAATATATTCTCTGGTATTTGTTAACCTGGAGCGAGATCGCCGCGATATTGTCCATAGCTTTAAAGATGCCATCACCCAGAACCCGAGGATTATCAGCGCGTTTTACACGACTGGTGAGGCAGATTTTGTATTACTGGTTGCGTCGAAATCACTGGCCGATTACGAATCTTTTACGCAAGATTTTTTCTGGGAAAACACCAATATAAAAAACTTTAAGACCATGGTTGTATTAGACAAAGTCAAATGCGGATTTGAATTACCGATTTTATGATAATCAGGTGTTAAACGTGGCTTCGACATCGGCACATGGGATGAATTTCGATGTTTTTTTCAAAATCGCAGCTTAGGCCTGATAAGCCACAGGCACCATAATTCTGCTAAAACCACCAAGCAAACAATAAGAAAATAAGAATGTTTGAGGTAAGAAGGCTTGCCGGAAGGCGCTTCTCTTTTCCGGCCTACGACGCTATGGCTATCCACGTTATTTTGGTGCTAGGCCCATCCATATCATCCAGATTAATTGACTTCATTTATCGGTTACTACTGGCAGGTCGCCAGGTAGCCCCCACTCACTCCATGATCCATCATAGATTGAGATATCATCATAACCAGCGACGGTGGCGGCTAATGCGATGACACAGGCTGTTACTCCAGAACCACAGCTACAGACAATGCGGTTGTCAGGTGGCACCAGTTGTTCGAATATTGGTTTTAATTCGGATGCTGCTTTCAGGGTGCCATTTTCAATTAGATTGAGAAAAGGTAGGTTTTTGGCATTTGGCATATGTCCCTTGCGTAAACCAGCTCGGGGCTCCTCTACCTCTCCATTGAATCGGGGCGCTGGTCTGGCGTCTAGAATTGATGTGCTTTCTTCATTGATGGCTTCGAGCACTCTGCTTGCATCACAGAATTTGTTTTTAACTACTCTTGCAACAAAACTACCTTTTTTGTAACGTATAAAATCATCGCCTTTACCCGTCGTATGACCCGCCGCTCTCCAGGCGGGGAGTCCACCGTTTAGGATGGCACAATTATTAAACCCCATCGCTTTCAACATCCACCAGGCACGCGGACTGGAAAACAAACCCAAGCTATCATAAATAACAACGGCGCTATCCTGATTTAAACCCAGTGCTTGCAGCGATTCAGTGAAGTCACTTTCGTCAGGCATCATGTGCGGAAGGTCCTTATTATGAGCACAGATAGATTGATCAAAATCAAAAAACCGCGCGTTTTTAATGCATTCAGTTTTCCATTCTGACTTTCCATTACGACCACTGGACGGCATGTGCCAACTGGCATCAAACATGATTAGGTTCGGGTGGCCTGTATTTTCCTGTAGCCATTCGATACTCACTAAAGCGAGTGGGACATGCAAATTTATCATTTTTTCCGTTGAATCTATCATTAAATTTCACCAACCGTATCGAATCAATAGCGGGTTGACAAGTCAATGAAGCTACTCATCATTTAATTTAAGGACGATTACCGACTCTGCCAAGACCCGGTAATTCAACAGCCCAGTCGAATACATCCCATTCTAAGTTCATGCCCAACAAACTGACTTCGATACCTTCTTCGTATCCAATAGAAAGACTAGCTAGACCCAGTAGAGAAATCTGGAAGCCTGTACCACTGGCCGATCGACCTAACAGGTTGCGAAAAGGCCGATAGTCTTTTCCAACGGCGGTAGAGGGTAAGTCTAGGGATAATTCCGGTACGGCTAAACCCAAATAAGCAATAAATGTATTACTATTGGGTCCTGGCCATAACTGGTATTGCTCTTTATAGGGATAGTTAATGATGGCCGTGTCAATCTTATCGATCATTGCTTCGACACCCTCTCCCCGATGGTCTACCAGCAATGTAGCTTCATTGCCAAACCAGTTTGCCTGATCATAAGCTCCCCAACGACTCGAGCGTAATGCACTTGATGACCAGCGTAGCTTCCATCCCACAATCTCATGGCGGTTGTAACTAGTTGCGCCGCGGCGCTTTGTTACTATCCAGCTGTGAACCGCAAGCATGCCTTTTTTACCCCAGGTCCTGGCCGCATAAACCTGAACCACTGGTGCATCGTATTGCTCTGGAAAAGGAGCAGTTTTTAAAGTTGAATTCGAAGCATCTAAAACAGCCCCAACTGACACACTCAAAAGACCATATAAAATCAAGCCATATAGTGTTTTACGAGGCCAGCTTAATTGTGAGATTTTGTTGCGATTCACGAGGCTAATATCT
>CAWVZP010000212.1:0-5577 GCA_963934675.1 uncultured Gammaproteobacteria bacterium
CATCAAGAGGACATGTTCACTACGTTGTCACCGAATACGGCATTGCCAACCTGCGTGGTAAAACTATCCGTGAACGCGCGCTTGAGCTCATTCGAGTCGCGCACCCAAAATTTAGATCACAATTATTAAACGATGTAAGAAAACATTATTGGGTGCCCGAATACCAGGGACATAAACCAACCTCAGTACCCGAACTCGGTGCGGTTGAAATGAAAATACATACCTTTGGTAATGTTGAATATATACTCAGACCATTACGCCCCGCCGATGAACGTAAGCTACAGGAGTTTTTTTATTCGCATAATAAAGAGACCTTGCTGCTACGTTACAATTACCACATTACTCAAATGAGTCGAGAGAAGTCCTGCAGCCTTGTCAGTGTTGATCAACATAAAGATCTCGCACTGTGTTTTACCGAACAAGACCATGATGGAGAAACAATTCAGGCCGTTGGGCGCTATTACTTCATCCCTGCCGACAATAGCTGCGAAGTTGCCTTTGTCATTAAGGAAAGCAAGCGCGGTTTGGGCATGGCAAAAACTCTACTTTTAGAAATGATTCGAATAGCACGGATCCGCGGGCTAGATAAAATTGTTGCCCTTGTGCGAAGCGATAATCAACCAATGATCGCCGTATTTAAGCACAACGGATTCGAACGCAAAACGAGTGACAGCTTTCAGGAAGTGCACCTCGAACTTTTGCTATCAGAAACCACCTAAAATAACGGAGCAACCACTATGTCAGTTGGAATTATTAGCCACTCGTCTTGTCTGGACCACGACATGGGCGCGCATCATCCCGAGTCACCCGATCGTCTTCGCGCTATTCAAAACCAGTTGATTAGCTCAGGGCTTGATTTTGTCACTCGACAATACGATGCCATTCCGATTGGCCGCGAACAACTCAGTTTGGTACATGACCCTGCTTACATCAAACAGATTTTCGACAATGCGCCAAGTGAAGGCTATTTTCAGGTCGGCGATGATACGGTTATGAACTCTCACAGTTTATCGGCAGCCTTGCATGCAGCAGGCGCTGCGGTTCAGGGCGTTGACCTGGTGATGAAAGACGAACTAAAAGTTGCATTTTGCGCCACTCGTCCGCCCGGACATCACGCTGAAAGAAACCGCGCAATGGGCTTTTGTATTTTTAACAACATTGCAATCGCAGCTGCCTATGCACGACACCATTATGAATTGGATCGAGTTGCGATTGTCGATTTTGATGTTCACCATGGCAATGGCACCGAAGATATATTCACCAATGAGCCGAGTGTCCTATTTTGCTCAAGCTTCCAACACCCGTTTTATCCATTCTCTGGTACAGAAACGACGTCACCCAATATTATTAATACACCACTCGACGCTACCGCCAGCAGCAATGAGTTTCGTCAGGCGGTAACCGATCGATGGCTGCCCGCATTAAATGCGTTTAAGCCTGAAATAGTATTTATCTCCGCTGGATTTGATGCCCATGCCGAAGATGATATGTCACATGTCCGCCTTTACGATAATGACTACCGCTGGGTTAGCGAACAACTCGGTGCGGTCGCAAAACAACACAGTAAGGGTCGAATCGTATCAGTGCTCGAAGGTGGTTATGATTTAAGCTCACTTGGCCGCAGTGTTGCGGCTCATATCAATGGTCTGATTGGGCATTGAAACAATCGATACCATGCGAAATCTGAGTGAAAATACCGCAGAGCTGATTGCATTGTCCAATAAAACGATGCCTATCACCCTTAATTGACTTGCTGTTTGCCGTAGGTTTCTTTTAAAAACAAGGTGCCGATAAATGCAAGCGATGTCACTACTAACAAGCTAGTGAGTGCGGAGGTAAAGGCTTGATCAGAATAGACTCTGGCGCCTTCCATCAGGCTGCCGTCCCAATTTTTATCTAACAACCAGCCGATCAACGGCTGCACTACCGCCCCTGCACCAACGATAAACATGTTCATTAAGCCAAGGGCAGTGCTACTGAATTCTGGAAGATTGAGTTCACGGACCGAACTAAAACCAGCGGTCATTGTACAACCACCTGCGCCGGTCAGAAAAATCAAACCCATAATCATGCTAGTGGCGCTTGGGGTATAAAATATAAGCGTCGCGAATGACACAAAACACAATAAAGCGCCTAGCATCATCACGGGATTACGACGACCTATCTTATCGGACAACCAACCCACAAGAGGAGAAAACACGGCCCACCCGACAAAGATCATCGATGCAATGCCACCCGCTTGAACCGTTGAATAACCATGAACAGTGGTTAGCCAAGGCACGGACCAAAGCGCACCAAACCCAAGCATGGTGGCTGCCAAACCAAACCCGATAATGGCGCAGATCCAAGTTTGTGAATTGCTTGAAACCGACTTCAGACCATCTAGTAACTTCTTCTTAGTGGCGTTCGTTTGATTCGAACCAGCTTGATTAGTCGCAGTCAATTGCTCAGCTGAGCGACGTGGTACCAACACAAATAATAAAATTGAAAGCACCACTGCGACGCCAGCCAATGCAGTCATTGTGCCTCGCCAGCCAAGTGATTCGACCAAGTGTCGTAACGGCGCTTGACCAAATATAGCACCGCACATGCCGACAGATTGCAGCAAGCCTGCTAACAATGTGTAGCGAGAGGATTTAAAAAAATAACCCGCAATAGATAAGGTGCCAACAAATGCGAAGGCAACCGTACCACCAATTAATGCTCTGCCAATTGAAGCGGTCACAATGGAGTCGCTCAGCGCAAATCCGATAGAAGCAAAGGCGCATAGCCCAGCTGCGGCGCTCATTAATTTTCTGGGGCCAAACCGATCAGTGAGCATACCGACCGGCAATTGAATCGATGCATAGGTATAAAAGTAGAATGCTGATAATGAACCTAGTGCCGTTGCACCGACTGAAAATTCTCGCATTAGCTCCGCCGTCATCACACTGGGTGATACACGCTGGATAAAAGCGTAACCAAAGAACAACGCGCCAAGTGCAAAAGCAATGACGGCAGCAGAGGGGCTGACTTCTAGCTGCGAGCCTGTTTTGCTACTTGATGACATTGACAATTTTCTCTAAAACTTTGAGGCAGGCTCTAAACCTTCACCATCAATCGTAATTCGGTGCATGAGCCGATGCTCACCGTGGTAGTCATTGAGCGCGCAGTGATGCGTGGCTCGATTATCCCAAATTGCAATGGAGCCTTTTTGCCATTTGAATCGACAGGTGAATTCATTTTGGCTGGCGTGTTGATATAGGTAGTCAAGTAGGGGTTGCGATTCGAGCTGTCTCCAACCTTTGAACTTAACCGTAAAATCACCATTGACATATAAAGCAGGCCTGCCAGATAGAGGATGTTTGATTATTACCGGATGTGTTGCATCCTGAGTTGCGTCAGCAGTATTACTAAACCTATCACCAACATCATCCATATCCATATCCATATCGACGTAAGCTGACTCGCCAAAAACATGACGACTGGAATGCTCTGCTCGCATTCTGAGCAAGGTGTCTTTCATACCATCCGACAAATAATCGTAGGCTGCATACATACTCGAAAACAGTGTATCGCCCCCAATCTTTGGTACTTCTCGCGCATATAAAATTGAACCCATCGCAGGAATTTGATCATAACTGTGGTCCGTGTGCCAAGTCGAGCCTATATTTTTTTTTTGATTTGCTTCTTTGCGCACTTCGGCAATTATAGGGTGAGTGTCAACCGCCTGAAAAAAGCGATTCACGTTAATCTCACCCCAGCGTTTGGCAAACTCGATATGTTGATCGGGTGTTAAATTCTGGTCTCGAATAAAAATAACGCCATGTGCGACAAAGGCACGGCGTATCTCTAAAAATTGCTCGTCACTTATTCCGGCAGCAATATCGACATAGCCAATATCAGCACCAACGAAACGACTGATTGGGGTGACAGTTATGGTGCTGTAATTTTCTGTCATGTTATATCATCCCACCTTCAATAATTAAGAAGCTACTGGTTCACCGAGTATGGCCATATTTGGTGTCACGATAAGCCCTAATACGTTCGGTGAATAAACACCACTGTATTCGATGGTGCAGTCGAATGCTGCAATTTCTTGCGCAACCATGTCACGTGTATCGAGAACACGGCGCAAGCAGCGACGCGGTATAGTTAGACCCAACTTTGTAAATGACATTCAGTCACGATGCACACAAAAGTGGCATAGAAGACCTCATAATATAAGACATTAAACAAGACAATATCGCAAGCCTGTACACAGGTAATATCAGGGATTTATCGTGGTTATTCCATTCTCAATTTCTTTCGAAATATACATACCGATTCACCAACTCGATTCATTACCTACGTAAAATATACTCAGTGTTTGGAAACAAATAATCTGGCCTGATGGGCTGTACGTCTGATCTGTTTTAGCTTCAATGGTGAATTCAGAAATCGATTGAGTGCTGCGATTAAAAGCCGAGCCTGTGGTTGAGATAATTCTACCACCTCTTCCTTCACCGCTAATGCCAGCTTTAACCAATGCACTGATACAATATATTCATCTTGTCCATGATCCATAATCATTTGAAATATTGAATCGAAGTCTGTATCTGCCCATCTTTCAAGTTCATATTCTGCTGTTGTAAATGCAACATTTCTTCCACTAAAACAGGCCATCTGTAGCAAACCCTGAGGCCAGAGCTGCGGAAATTTTCGACACTGTTTGCGCACTGCGTTAGCGAAGGTGATTGCGTGAGTAAAATCAAGCCAACCAACATTGCCTGAGATAGACACAGTCACTTTGTTTTGCTGTTCGATGTCGAAGCTGAGCAAGTTAATAGCATTGACTGTCAGCCATTGTGTATACAAATCTTCAGGTGATTGACGCCTGCAATTCAACGTCGTCTTAAGTGCTTTAGCAATGCCAAGCGTTCGCCACTGTTTAGGATTGAAATCAAACTCAACATTATCCGGCACTCGGTTATTTCCAATACTATTCCATATAGTCAGTGTTGATGCATAAGCTTTAAATTCAGGTATTTTATCTTCGCGCGCTGCGAACACAAAACTCCGCACTAACGAGATTAAAATGGGTTCGGCAATGACAGAACCAAGTCGATTTATCAATTCGCCAGCCTTTGTCACGTAAATCAGTGAATGGCCGAAATCATTGTAATGCGCCAATGCTGACTGGCTGAGCGCAAGCTCAAAGTCTTCAAATTGAAGTCCCGATTTCAACCCACCTCGGATCATAGCCACGGCTAAACTTTCGTCTTCTGACTCAATCGCCTGTATAAAACCTGCCTCGTCGAAATTGAGAGAGTCTTCGGTATAGGGGTATTCAATTTCACGCAGGACATCATAAGAAACATGACCTATCGACTCAAGCAGGCAAACAAGCTGCGCCTCGACATCGTTTTTACTTTCATCAATTTTATTGGCATCGAATAGCACGAGCCAATCTGCCATACCGGCATAGGCATGTGTCCAACCAAACTTAAGGCGACGCCACGACCACTGAATGGCAAGGCGCAGTACGTCTAGCGGATCATCTCCCAGTTCAATGAGCCTAGCAATTTCACGTGCGATACGGTCATATTCATGGTCATC
>CAWVZP010000213.1:0-5551 GCA_963934675.1 uncultured Gammaproteobacteria bacterium
GATACCTGGGGTATGAGTGCATTCATGTTAATAAGCATGCAAAAATGAACTTCGTGGTTAGCACGTTTGGTGGCTTCATTCTCGACGACGGAATGCGAATTGATGGCAAACTTCTGGTGCGGTTGCCAGATCGCAACGTCTATATCCTTGGCCGTAAGCAATCCTCTTGGATCTATTACCGACTCTTATTTAAACATGCCGAAGAATGGCGTGATTGAATTGCTGCCCGCAGCGGCGCTACCTGCCGTCATTGCTCATACTAATAACCTTAAGGCTAGTAAACAGTGCTTGGAATAATAGCCCCAGATCTTTGATAACATTGTTATTATTTATCTTTCTTCATTATTAACCGGCTAACCTTTACTTTGGCAACATACGTGACGATTGAGCATAATGGTTCGATGATGACTCTCGATTCGAGCCTAGGTTAGACAAATGGAACTGAATGGAATAGCTTGCTGGGTGTTTGAGCAGCATTCCGTGTTGAGTTAGTTTTAGTTGTGTCATGTTTCTTGGCGGTCAGCTGGACCGCTTTTTTATAAGAAAATTAAATACTACTGTTGATTCTATGCAGACCAATAGGAAATCTGAGTATAACAATAATTATGATTTTCGTTCTTCAGTGAAACTTAACGTTCAATCAGTGGGCGAAATATAGCATTTCAATTGGTTGTAATAGATTTACCAGTAACGGACTGACTGCTTCATTCGGTTATTTCACGTGGCTATATTAATGTCGTTTTTTGCTGGTAAACATCTCTCAGTAATAGCTTGGAAGAGTTTGGTGTAATATCTGAAATCGTCATTACGAACGCACAGGCAATGCAAGTTGGGGGCTTTGCCATAACGCGTTTGGCGCTAGCCATGCTTGTCCTAGTGTCAACAAATACTGCTGGTAACAAGAAGAGAGCCATCTAATTTTTTAATTGGCTGATTGTGAGCTAGAGCTCTGTTTACTTCTGCCTATTGGCCGCTTTACTCCTAGTTAATACAATCATGTTTATATAATGAGTCCTGAGAAAAAATTTAATTAAACTTCCAAAGTATTAATCTATAGCAGAGAAGACTTTATAAAAACTGGACTTATCTTGAATATCAATCGACAAATGTAGTTTTCTTGAAATGTCACTAGCTGAGAAAATACCTCTTAGACAGTTATTGGTTCTATCTACAACCAGGCAATGCTGTGTACCATTATCTTTAAGTAGGTCAATAACATCACTGATAGTCGCCTTGGTTAGTTCTGTAAAATCTAGTGCGACCAGCTGATTTTTTGTTTTCATCATTTCTGTTACTAGAATGTCTTCTCGGTTATCGCCTTTCGATAGCTGCTGCATTATCTTCCGATCAATGAGATCTTCAGTGCTAACAACGCCCATAAATTGATTACTTTCGTTAATAACAATCTTCATTCTAACATGTGATCTTATCATCAGTTTTCCAACGTCAACTGCTGATGTCGATGATTCAATTACCAAGGGTTTGGTTTTAGTGAAGTCTGTAAAAAAATCTAAGGCAGGTGTTTCCAGAGAGTAGTTTTGTACTTCTTCTGGTGATGTTAACTGGTCAATATTTGATGCGGAGTAAAATTTTAATTTTTTCATTCGTTATGTTCCTTTAATAATTTAAAGTGCCGAAATGCAGCCATTCTTAACCAAAATAATTAGCCTGCTGAAAAGCGAAAACGAGTGTCTATTGTCAACAGGGAAATGAATAGTCATACCATCCAAAAGGTGTCTATGGTGTGACTTAAAAAGTAACTTCCAATCAGTAATTAATAACTGTCCATATCGCTTCCTATCGTCATGGCAGGGTCTACGGCAGTTTTTTTATTGACATAAAAAAAAGAATACCCAGAAGGAAATATCCTCCGCTTACGTGACCAGCTAAACGGCAACGTTGTCGTACAACTGGACTGGTTAACTTAAGCCAAAACTCGAACATAAAGAAAGCCCACTCCAAATTTCTTAATCGATCTAGGGAATCAGAGCAGCGCCAAAAAAAACGATCAGATGTGCTGTTGATAACCGATAAATATTGATGTTATAAGTGTTAGCCACATAAAAACGAGCATAGGAATCTAACGCTGTCGCACTAGAAACAAATCACAAACTATATCATTGGGGTTATGCCAGTTGTGTGAACGCCTGGGGTCGTAGTAGACCGCCTGTGAATTATTTAAAGTGATTTCGGTGCCGTCATAATAAAGCGTCGCGCTGCCGGATCGAATCCAGACAAACTCTGACTCTATGCCGACTAGGAAGGGTTGCTCGGCTAACATTCCACCTGGTTCCAGGCGCACAATAATGGGTTCAAAGCTGGAACTATGGCGTTGTGCTGATAGTGGGATAAGTTCGACATTTCCACGCAGGGTGAAGGTAGCGCACTCGTTCAGATTCAGAACTTCTACTGCTTGCTCCTCTTCGTCATCGACAAAGAAAGACGCCATCGGAATCCGCAGACCGTGTGCTAATTTTTCCAGCGTAGCCACCGAGGGCGATGTAACTCCTTGCTCAACTTGTGAAAGCGTTGAGGGGCTAACATCGCACGTCACTGCTAACGCTCTCAATGAAAAACCTCTTGATTCACGAAGTTTTTTTATTCGCTTTGCTACTGGCATAATGTGAAATTATCTTGTTTGACGAAGTCTTTGAGTCGGAGCTCTTAGGCTCTTCCAGGCACCGAACACGCAGAAAGAAATAAGAATACCCATATCGAGCCCCACAAAAATGACCAACCAGGTCATAATTCCCGTCCCCATCAAAACTGGCCCAATCGAAGCAATTAGAGTGCCGATACCGTAGGCCAGACTCTGCATAAGTGAACTGCGATCAAAATATGAAGGACCAGATTCTTTTTTATAACTAGGGGTGCGTGTTTTATTTTTTTGTACTGCTGGCTCTAGGATCATGGAAAAACATTCATATTGTTCGTTAAAGTGGACGATATGATAATTAAAATGAACGGCAATTGGTAGAGATAGATAACTATTTTTTAATTTAGCGTTATTATTAGTAACAAATTAAAGCAATATTTTTTTGTTCCGGCCATTTTACTCAACGATGTATATGGCATTAAGTTATAGCTTGCTGAGTATCGTAAATAGCCCCCCTTACTCACGCTGTGTCAGCCGTGCCTGTCTTTTCGGTAGCGAATCAGGAAGATGATTGCATTAGAAGCTTCTGAGGAGGTCGTTTATCGAGCCAGACACTCCTTGATGAAAAGTACTAGAAGCTCGTTCCACTTATATGGACTTGAACCCGATAAGAGTTGGAATAGCGGGTAATCTGACTGACTCAGATCACACCCGTATCAAACGATGTTGTGCACAGGCCGAAAAGGCCGAACAACCGAATGATTCACTACAACAAGCTGAATAACTTGGATTAACAATGAAGCATTAAAATGTCATTTTACCAAAAAAAATAAAAGAATTGTTGATGTATACTGGCCTGGGTCTTGTCACTATTCATATTATTGAAAATTGCCGCTAAAGATTTGGAGCGTAAATTGTAAAATTTTATCCAGTATTTTTATGGCAATAAGCTCATCTATGGTTTTTAACACGTCACCAGAGAACTGGATAAATCAACAACCGCAATATGATTCGTGGCAGGCAGAACAGTATTGCTGTGAATTAATTTTTTCGCAGTTGCCATTAGCATCAATAGACAACACTAATCGATGGGGTGAGGATTCTTTGAATTGGAAGCCTAACCCTCTGGTCGATACGGCTGGCCGAGTGAAGCTGGGGCATTCAACCGCACCGTATTCTTATCCCTCGAGATAATTACTAACACTACAATCGTAGCGATATAAGGCAATGCCGATAAGAACTGAGACGGAATCTCAATATCTAGGCCTGACCCCTGCAAGAATAGCTGAGACACCATGACGCCACCGAACAAATAAGCGCCCACCAGTACCCGAAAAGGACGCCAAGTTGCAAAAACAACGAGTGCTATTGCAATCCAGCCTCGGCCTGACACCATGCCCTCAACCCATAGTGGGGTATAAAATATGGATAGGAAAGCGCCGCCAATACCGGCCATTGCCCCGCCAAATAAGGTAGCGCCATAGCGGATTCTAATGACTGAAAATCCGATCGAATGCGCCGAAGACGGCGATTCGCCAATGGCGCGTAAAATGAGCCCAGACCGGCTGCGGTATAGGAACCAGACCAGCGCAGCAAATAAGGTCCAGGAAAAATAGACCAGTGCTTGTTGGTTGAAAAAAGCAGGGCCGATAATGGGTATGTCGGCCAGCAAAGGAATGCGAACGGCCTCGACTGTTGGCACGATGTCAGATTCATAAGGCTTGCCAATAAAGGCGGATAAACCAACACCAAAAATTGATAATGCGAGCCCCGTTGCGACTTGGTTGCCCATCAAGGTAAGCACGACAAATCCAAACAACAATGACATTAAAGCACCTGCTGCCATGCCGGCTAAGACGCCCAGCCATGGGCTACCCGTGTGTAGCGTCACTGCAAATGCGACCACTGCGCCCATTGCCATCATGCCTTCTGCGCCCAAGTTCAATACGCCTGATTTTTCGGCGATGAGTTGACCGAGGGCAACAATGATCAAGGGTGTGCCAGCGGTGATGGTAGCGAATAATATTGACGATATGATTACGCTATCCATTATTTTGTCCCCCACTTCAATCTGTAATTAATAAAGACATCTGATCCGAGCAAAAACATCAGCAACATGCCTTGAAAGACGTTTGAAATAGAGGAGGGTAGATTCATGTATTGTTGGCCTTGTTCTCCGCCCAGATAAAGTAGTGCCATTAATAGGCTGGCGAAGAAGATACCAATAGGATTCAAGCGCGCAACAAAAGCCACAATAATGGCTGCAAAGCCATAGTTGTTCGATACATGTCCAGTTAATTGGCCCATTGGACCGGATACTTCGGTCATTCCAGCAAGCCCTGCCATTGAGCCGCCGCTAAGCAGGCCAATCCAAATCATTCGTTTGGCTGAAAACCCCGCATAACGAGCAGCATCACTGGCGTTACCGGCTACTTGCATCTGAAAGCCAAGGAAGCTTCGATACATGAAAACATAACCGACTAATAGAACACTTAATGCAAACATAAACGCCGCGTTGAGTCGGGTGTCTTCGACTAAGGTGGGTAATAAGGCTGGCTCTTCAAACATGCGTGATTGAGGGAAGTTGAACCCATCAGGATCAATCATTGGGCCATGTACCAACCACGACACAGCCAATTGAGCGACATAAACCAGCATCAGTGAGACGAGTATTTCATTGGTATTGAAGCGAGTTTTTAGGAAGGCGGGAATGGCTGCCCACAACATGCCGCCTATGCCACCGGCAATTACCATTAGGATTAAAATATACACACCTTCTGACTCATAGAAATACAGCGCCACGGCGCTGGCGGCGACACCTCCCATGATGAACTGCCCCTCGGCACCGATGTTCCACACATTTGCGCGAAAGCCGATGGCTAGACCGGTGGCGATGATCATCAATGGTGTCGCTTTGAGCAGTAACTCTGACAGACCATAGATATCGCTAATCGG
>CAWVZP010000214.1:0-5544 GCA_963934675.1 uncultured Gammaproteobacteria bacterium
AACGGTATTGACCGAACACCTATATGACGATGAAGCTGACAATGATAGTAATGTTATTGAAGTATTTATACGCAGGTTGCGCCAGAAGCTAGATCCAAATGAGGACTTAAAGCCAATTGAAACACTGCGCGGAAGAGGGTATCGATTGACTCTGACTCGAGTTGAACAAGCTAGTGTTAAGTAAAGTCATTAAATGAGGTCGATTAAGTCAAGACTTACTTTTGTCTCGATGATTGTTCTAGTCATCTTTATGATTTTGATGGCGATAGCGCTCGAAAAAGCCGTCGTTAAGCGTGCTTTACAAGCAGAGGAAGATAAATTGCAGGTAATGATATATAGCCTGTTAGCTGCTGTTGATAAAAGTCCTGATGGTTTGAGTGTTACAGTCTCTAACGAACGCGTGTTTGAATCGCGGTTAATGACGCGAGACTCTGGACTTTACGCAATCTTGTATGACGAGCATCACCAACAAATATGGGGTTCCCGTTCTAGCAGTGAAAGCGCTGTATGGAAAGCGCTCCCCAAGGCTAAAAATATCGACGTCGGTGATTGGCAATTTAGTACACAGCCATTTAATAACAAACATCACTTCAGACTGGTATTCGCTATTCTTTGGCCAGACACCAATGACCAGCTCAATCGATACAATGTGGTGATTTGGCAGGATGCTGGTGGTTATTTAAGGCAGCTCGATCATTTTCGGCAAACGCTCTGGGGCTGGCTCAGTATAACTATTGTTCTGCTGCTGAGCGTAATGTATCTGGTGATGGTGTGGAGTTTACGCCCACTTAAAAAAGTGGGGCTTGAGATCAAGGCAATCGAAGACCGAAAGCAAACTGGCTTCGAGCAAAACTATCCAACAGAAATAACACCATTAACGGATAATCTGAATATTCTACTCAGTCGAGAACAATATCAGCACCAACGTTATCGTGATGCGATGGATGATTTGGCACATAGCTTGAAGACGCCACTGGCTGTATTAAATGGGCTGACGGATAATGACTCGTTAGGGAGAGCTGAATTAGTGACGATGCGAGAGCAAACTGCAAGGATGAATCAAATCGTGTCCTATCAATTACAAAGGGTGGCTAATGTTGTCGGTGTAAAAATAAATAAACCGATTAACTTAATTACCATTATTGACAAAATAAGTGCAGCACTTGAAAAGGTTTATCAGGAGAAAGGGGTGGAATTTAAATCGACTTTGCCCGGTTCCATTCTGATCAGAATGGATGAAAGTGATTGTTATGAAGTCATGGGGAACTTGCTCGATAATGCCTTTAAATATTGTCAGGATAAAGTGCACATCAATTGTATTGACACGGACGATGACGAAATTGAATTAAATATCGAAGATAACGGAAGTGGCTTAGATTCGTTAGCAATAGATCGTATATTAAATCGGGGCACTCGACTCGATGAAACCAATGAAGGGCAGGGTATCGGACTTGCAATCGTTGCTGAGCTAGTCAAATCTTATAATATCAGCTTGAGGTTTGAATCTTCTGTCTTAGGTGGATTGAAGGCAGTGTTAGCACTTCAGGTCGTGTCCTCATAATAAAGTATGTCTCGAACTAAACAGTTTTCAACAACCAGCTTCCGCAAAGAATAATGTTAGTGCCTAGAAGGCAAGCGAGATGTAACAGGCTTATGGATTAAGGTGATAAGTTAAAGGATTAGGCTCTACTTGTTTTTTTGGGCTAAGCCCGATTCAAAAAATTCTAACCGGCTAGAAGAAAAATCTTGGTCATTGTTAATGAGTTCAGACGATACATGTTCACCAATACAATTAGAGCAACGCAAAAAGGTAACTAAGCTTCTACCCTCAGCTGTTTTATCAGCGATAAACATGGATGAATTGCAGTTGGGACATTTCATATTGTGATTCTCATCAATGTCAGTTTGGATAAAAAGTATTATAACTTTAATGACGAGAATCACAATATATTGTGTATAAATTCGTGCCTTACCACCATATATTGTATTTGAGTGGTTTCTCTAACAATAAATTAGTTGCTGTCAGTTCAACTGCTTGAAAAGTAAAGTTGATGTTTTACTTGAACTACAATGCATAAGTTTCAGCAAGAATGCCTTGTTGAAGATGTAAAAAAGTCAGTCTTACAGCGCTTTAAAACCGATATCGGTCCTGAAATAGGCACCATCCCAGTCAATTTGGTTGACAATCTGGTAAGTTTTTTGCTGTGCGTCCTTTAACGTGTCGCCTAATGCTGTGGCGCATAAAACTCGTCCACCACTACTCAGAATATTGCCCTTATCATCGTTTTTGGTGCCTGCATGAAACACCTTTGAGTTTAAATTGGCTGGTGGTATTCCTTTGATAACGTCGCCTTTGACGTAGTTATCTGGATAACCATTGGCAGCCAATACAACGCCAAGGGATGGGCGTGAATCCCACTGTATTTTTTTAGCAGCTAGATTGCCATCACAACTGGCGATGCACAGTTCGACCAAATCTGACTGGAGCCGCATCATGATGGGTTGTGCTTCTGGGTCACCAAAGCGACAATTGTATTCTATTACTTTAACGTCACCTGTGTTGCTCACCATCAGGCCGGCATATAAAAAACCTGTATATGTCGCACCTTCCGCAGCCATACCTCGTACCGTAGGCCAAATCACTTGTTGCATGATCCTATCTTCAACTTCTGTCGTTACAATTGGCGCGGGGGAATAAGCGCCCATGCCGCCTGTATTGGGACCTTGGTCGCCATCGTCCCTAGCTTTATGATCTTGTGATGTTGCTAGCGGCAAAGCATGTTCACCGTCAACCATACAAATAAAACTGGCTTCTTCACCATACAGAAACTCCTCTATAACAACACGATGGCCAGCATCGCCGAACGAGTTACCAGAGAGCATATCTTTGATTGAATCAATCGCTTCGTTTTCAGAGTGCGCCAGGATGACACCTTTACCAGCGGCTAGACCGTCGGCTTTAATGACAATGGGAACGCCTTTTGTTTTAACATATTCGAGTGCCGGTTCGATTTCGGTAAAACTCTGGTAATCCGCTGTTGGTATGTTATGTCGTTGTAGAAAGTCTTTGGTGAATGTTTTTGATCCCTCTAGTCGTGCAGCTGTTGCACTGGGCCCAAAGATGCGAAGTCCCGCAGCCTGAAATTGATCCACAATACCATTCACGAGCGGTGCTTCTGGGCCAACAATCGTAAGCTCAATAGACTGACTTTTTGCGAAGTCGAGCAATGCTTCGATGTTTTCAGCATCAATGGAAACATTCCTTACGCCATATTCTTGATGAGTGCCCGCATTACCTGGAGCAACAAAAACTTGGCTCACTAGGGGAGATTGAATTGCTTTCCAGGCTAGAGCGTGCTCACGCCCACCGCCGCCAATAATTAAAATATTCATCTAGATAACCCCTACAATCAATGCCGAAAATGGCGCATGCCAGTGAATACCATTGCAATGCCGTGCTCATTGGCCGCAGCAATGACGTCATCATCCCGCATCGAGCCACCTGGTTGGATGATGGCCCGAATGCCTGCCTCATGTGCGGCGTCGATTCCATCTCTAAATGGGAAGAATGCGTCGGATGCCATAACTGAGTCAGTTACCTGAAGCTTGGCATGCTCGGCCTTGATTCCGGCGATGCGAGCACTATTAATACGTGACATTTGCCCTGCGCCAACGCCAATAGTCATCTGTTGCCGGGCATAGACGATAGCATTCGATTTAACAAATTTGGCCACTTTTAATGCAAACATCATGTCGTCCATTTGCTGTTGGCTCGGTTTTATTTCAGTGACAATGCCGAGTGTGTCATAAAGCTGTAAGTCTGTATCCTGAACCAGCAGACCACCGTTCACTCGCTTATAATCAAGTCGATAGTCAGCTGACTGCCATTGACCACATCGTAGTAACCGAATGTTTTGTTTGGTGGCTATGATTGCGTTAGCGTCGTCGTCAACTTCAGGTGCGATGATCACTTCGACAAATTGTTGGTCAATAATGGCTTGGGCCGTTTTTGCGTCAAGCGTTCGATTAAACGCAATAATACCGCCAAAGGCCGATTCTGGGTCGGTTTGATAAGCGCGTTGGTAAGCATCATAGATACTACCATTAGGCACGTTGCCATCAGTGGCAACACCACAGGGGTTGGCGTGTTTGACAATCACGCAGGCAGGTTCTTCAAATTGTTTTACGCATTCGAGTGCTGCATCAGTGTCGCCAATATTATTAAAGGAAAGCGCTTTTCCTTGCAACTGTACAGCGGTCGATACGCTTGCTTGTGTTATGCCTGCCTCGACATAAAATGCAGCATTTTGATGAGGGTTCTCGCCATAACGCATTCCTTGAGCATGTTTGAACTGTAAGTTAATTGTCCGTGGGAACTGATTGTCCTCAGTCTTTTGGACCCTGCGCCCAAAGTAATTAGCAATCGCGCCGTCATAACAAGCCGTATGCTCAAACGCTTTAATAGCGAGCGAGAATCGAGTGGCATCGCTGACCTTGCCATTATCGGCAGCCATTTCTGACAGAATAGTTGGATAGTCATCAGGATCAACCACAATGCAAACACTGGCGTGATTCTTCGCGGCTGCTCTAACCATCGTTGGGCCACCAATATCAATATTCTCAATAGCATCTTCAAGCGTACAATCGGGGTTCTCCACAGTTGCTTGAAATGGATAAAGGTTCACGATTACCAGATCGATGGGAGGAATTTGATTGGCTTCCATCACGTCTTCGTCAATGCCACGTCGAGCTAGAATACCGCCATGAACTTTGGGGTGCAGTGTTTTAACCCGTCCTGCCATCATTTCTGGAAAGCCAGTGTAGTCCCCTATTTCTGTGACGGGAATGTTGTTCTCGGCGATCAATTTTGCGGTGCCACCGGTTGACAGCAAGTCGACGCCTTCAGCATGCAAACGACTGGCAAGCTCAACGATACCTGTTTTATCTGATACGCTAATCAGTGCGCGGCGAACGGGCTGTGAGGATGAGGACATAATTTTGTTGAGCCTAAATCAAAAACTGGACATTATAGCTGAATGCTTATGTGAGAGATATTGTCCTTATTGGTTTTATCAAAGCTGCAGTTTATGTTTGCATCTTAAGTTTGCGCAAGAACCATTTTCGTATATCGAAACATTGTTGGACGTGAGTGTTATTAATGCTCGATCTGATATTGCTTTAACTTTTTGCGTAATGTGCCGCGATTAATGCCGAGGTAGGTCGCTGTTTTTGATTGATTATTGTTGCAATGATTGAGTACGGTTTGTATCAGAGGATATTCTATCTCTGCGATAACCGTGTCGAATAAGCTACAAGGGGTTTCTCCGTCGAGGTCGACTAAATACTGTCGTATTGCCTGTTCAACTGACTGCTGTAGCGCGCTTGTTTGACTTTTATTTTTCACAAATTTAACGACCTACTTTATATCACACATAGTTTTAATTAAGATATTCTGGCACGTTCTAGCTGGTTCCATTGCTCAAAATATGCATCAATCAATGATAGTTGGGCTTCTACGGTCGTTGTCTGCATTAAAGCAGCTTT
>CAWVZP010000215.1:0-5541 GCA_963934675.1 uncultured Gammaproteobacteria bacterium
TACCACCATGGCTAGTTAAACCTTGGCCAAACTGGCGTAGCATAAAAATACCAAACACTAAAATTACGGGTGAGTAGGCCGTGCTAATGAGTAAACAAGCCGTGCCCAAGCCAATCAGGCTTATTGAGGCAAACCATCTTAGATCGACTCTGTCGATTAGCGCCCCACTCCAAGTGATAATGGCCGCGCTGAGCAATGTGCCGAGCATATAGGTTCGCCCCCAGCTGCCAGCATCTAAATCGAACTGGGCCTGTATTTCAGGGCCAAATACACCGATGACGTAGGTTTGTCCAGGACTTGATAAAAACGCCATGACAAAACCAAAGCCAAGAAAGCGTTTATGCGAACATAAAAAGTGCCAGTAATCGATTAGCATCAATCGTTAAATTTTAGGAGAAGGTTATTGTTCGTGATCAAAAGGAAATTGATTATCCGCTAGTGATACTGCTAACTCAAAGGTATTGTTGGTCCTGAAGTATTAGCCTCAGATAGTCATTAACCATTTTTAGAACGTTGATTGATAACGAATTGCGAGATCCCAAGGCGTTCATAAAACGCTGTCAGCAACTTATGATTGCAACTTGAGCTAGCAGTCGCGCTATTTGACTGTAATGGCGACATAAAGATTTACACAATAAAAGATGAGTGGCATGGACTAGTTCATTAGTAACTTGGACGCTTAGCGCCTAACTATTCAAACCATGGCGCTCTAATGTCTCAATTTTAGTGGTGATGCCCACCTGGTCCATGCACATGCCTGTGCGCTAATTCTTCATCGGTTGCATCGCGTACATCAACGATCTCAATTTCAAACGTTAAGGTCTTGCCGGCATAGGGGTGGTTAACATCTACATCAGCCATGAACTTGCCCATTTTTACAATAGTCACCTGCTTTGACCCATGATCTGCATCGATAGTTGCTATCATGCCTACCTTCCACTTCTTTGCGCCACGAAAGTGTTTTACTGACATGCGTTCTATCTCGCCGGCTTTGTGCAGTCCAAAACCCTGTTCGGGCGTCAGAGTTGCCGAAAATTTATCACCTTTACTTTTTCCTTCCATGACTGCTTCGAGACCAGCAATAATGTTACCCGCACCATGCAGGTAGACAGGTGGTTCAGCGCCTTCCGTTGATTCAAGTAGCGTTTCAATTTCATCGGTTAATGCATAGTGATATTGCACGACGGTTTTATTATTTATCTTCATATTGCATTCGGGGTGTATGTTGAGACAGATAAAATAATTATAACTTACTTTTGACGATCAGAAGCATTCGCTATCCGTACCGATACCGTTAAATTGATAACTTGGATTCAACTCTGAAGTGCATAACTTAAATTGCTATGAAAAGCGGATAGCTGGTTGTAAGCTCGTAAAATTGTCATCACTAATCTTCCCTATGTGACGGACTTTGGGTCGGCTATTGGAATATAATCCATTCAGCCTGTTAACCCTCTTAATGTTTGCCATCAAGATGAGCTGGAGGCAGCAATAGTGAGGATCATCAGCGACCTTCTGGCTCAATTTTAATTTAAAGTGACTATTTATGCCGGTTTTATCGACTTATTTGAAAGGTATTTTGATCACTGCGTTAGGCGTTTTGGTGATATCACCAGATGGATTATTGACTCAATTAATCACCACTGACCATTGGACGCTAATCTTTTGGCGTGCGCTATTTATGGCGTTTGGAATGTGGATGTTGTCCGCTTTTATCTACCCTAAAAATACTTGGGCTAAATACAAAACGCTGGGATCAAGTGGGATCGCAATGGTCGCTCTATATTCTTTGGGTAGCATTTCATTTATTGTGGCGATTACACATACCAGTGTTGCCAATACACTTATTATTTTGAGTACAACGCCCTTATGGGCTGTGCTCATTGGTCGCATATTTTTAGGGGAGCGTATAGCTGCCCGTAGCTGGTCAGCTATCGCACTTGTTTGCATTGGCGTCATTGTAATAAGTACTGATAAGTCGAGTGCCAATACTAGTTTGTTCGGGGATATAGCGGCGCTTATTGGCGCATTTTTTCTTGCCGCTGGTTTTACTATTGTGCGCCGTTTTCCAGGCATTCCGATATTCCCTGCATTGTCGACCAGTGGTCTTTTAATGGCATTGTTAATGTTACCTTTTGCACAACCTTTTTCAATTTCACAGCAAGATTTCGGATACCTGATAATTATGGGGCTCTATATGGTACCGGTGGGTACAGCATTGATGTTTCTAGGGCCTCGATATATTCCCGCTGCTGAAGTTGGTCTGATGCTATTGCTTGAATCCATATTGGGACCCATTTGGGTTTGGTTAGTACTGTCTGAACATCCGGGTACTCGGAGTTTTATTGGTGGTGGAATTATCCTGTCGACTCTCGTTATTAATGCTGTCTGGATCATGCGCAGTACAAAACCTGCGGTAATAAAAGAGCCAGTGTAATAGGTTTAATAGCTCTACCTTCTTAAACTAGTTTACTGGCAATAGCCATTCCAACATCAACTTTTTTAATTTATGGTATTCCATATCGTTAGGAGTGGCTTGGTGCCATTGTGGATTTTGACGCAAGGATTTTAACAAACCGCGCCATTGGGGAGGCAGAGCAACCTTGCCATTATCAACCAATTTCAGCTTGTTTTGTGCAGCATGTCCACGGTAAGATAAAATCGATAACAATCGACACTGCCTGAGATAAAGTAGGCTGACCGTGTCGTCATCGACGCAGAGCCATTGGTGGCGACGCCAGGCGGCCTTAAATTCTTGATGATATCGTTGAGCTGTTGCCCATCCTCCCCCGATTGCTGCGCCTAACAAGCTCGCTGCTCCCAAGCTCATTCCACCCACCATCAAATCAACCCCTACTCCAACAGCCGCACCGGATAGAGCTGATGCGCCAATACCGAGGCCAAATTCCTTTAACATGTGGGGTGAAAATATATCCAGCTCCCAGCGTCCTTCAGAAACGGGCAATTGCTGTAGATCGATATCTAGCTGGGTAAATGAAAATATGGCCAATAGATCAGTCAACGCTTGCTGTTCGGCATTACGTACGAATGCCTGCATCATTTTGATTTTAGCATCGGAGAAGCCATTGCCGCCTATTGCTTTACTTCGGCTGGGTTGACTACCGGTGACTTCAAGTCGATAACAGGCCACATCACAGATTAGATTAAATATGCAGCGTGCAGCCGCCTGATTGAGGTTTTGCCAAACCTGGTGGCGATAATCGATCAAATGTTGTAACGGGTCGTAATGACGCTCCATTAAACTTTGCATTTTTTGATACAGGCGCTTCTCAGCCTCAAAATCAAAAGCGACAGTATCAAACTCCAGTGCCGCATGCAGGTTAAACAACGCCATTTGGTCCCGCCATCGGTTCAGTGTCTGATTTTCATCTGCAATAAAATTGAATACTGGCAAAATTGGTTTACCTGCTTTACTGAGGATTTCAACTTCGTCTCGATACTTACCCAGTAGGGGTTCTCGCACATCGATTATATATAGCAGCACGTCACTTCTGAGCGATTGTCTCAGTACTTTAATTTCCTGTTTAAAATCGACATAACAATCTTGCTGATCGATGAATACCTTCAGCAATTCGGCTGGTGAATTTGGTTTAATTGATGTTGATAAGTCATCAAGTGCTATCAGTAGTGCACTTGAATCTTCGAAACCTGGGGTATCAAACAGATTTAATACCACCTCATCATCGGCATAAATAGCGCTTTGCTCTACAGATCGTGTTGTGCCGGCAGCGTCATCGACATTGCCGAAATGGTCATCCCGTAACAGGGTGCGTATTAATGATGTTTTGCCCGCATTGGTATGTCCAACAACGCCAACATTGATGGCTGTTCCGGCGTTGCCAGAGTAATTAGAATAACGATCGTTCTGTTCGTTAGAACTCATGACTTATCAACAGTTAGGCAAATAACATGATTCGCAGGAATGTTGCAGGCTTGAGCCAACTGGTACCAAGCGGTTAGCCGTTTTGACAAAATGTTTTTTTCATCAGACGTCTGTAACAATACCAACCAACGCTGAGAGCAGTGTGACGTCAGACTTGTTATCAAGCGCTGAATTCCGCGATCAGGTGAACGCGCAGCGGTGACAGCGATTGCAAGTACCTGACATTGATTCGTTTGCAAGTGTTGCAAGGTTGACTCTAGTGACTCACGATCAATCACCTGGCCGAGATTATTTAACCCATTGATAAATGATATTGGCCAGCTGAAATGATCGCCAAGTTCTACGGCGACCCACTTAGTATGCTCTGGAAGTGCATGTGATACAGGTATCTGCTCTTTAATCGCAGGCATCATAGGAGGCGACGTATCGGCATCAACGACCTGCCCATGACTGGCCCGCGGCACTAAGCGTCGACGCAGATCAATATAATAGGGCAGATATAAATCGAACGAAAAAAGACGACGTGCCCTGATACTCATCATAGAGCTCCAGAGCAACAACAGCAGACGCGGCAGAATGCCGAAACACACTAGTGATCCTAGTAAAAACTGAGCCCAGTGGGAGCGATGTTCAGCCGTTAAAACCTGTTCCAAGCCTAAACCAGAGGTTTGCACCTGTTCAGCGGAGGGCGTCATAAAGCCGATAAATGTGAGCGGTCGACTTAGACTCGCAGTTAATTTAATAAAAACCGAATCTGATAATAATGTGGTGCCCCAGATGAAATCATATTGTCGCACCATTAATAGCAAAAGCAGGCATGTTAGTCCCGCTAGCAGATAAACTAGCCACAGCTGGTGCGTTATCTTGCTGAGCTGCCATTTACCAACCGTTGCGGAATAAAAACAACTGAGCCATGCTCGGTCTGCCAAACTAATTATATTGATATTGTCTTCCTTACCACTATTCATTCTGCTGTCGGAAGCGCCTGGTAACCAGCTAGCCAAAAGCGCGAATAGACCAAACGTTAATTTGTCCATATTCAAACTGATACCAATCAACCAGAGCAACATCGAGATAAAATTAAAACCAAGCAGCACCAGTAACAACCAGTAGATATTAATGGTGTCACTATTGGCACCGCTATCGGTAACTGCATACATCGTGCCGATTGCACCTAACACGGCAACCAATAGTAGAGTAACCGTTTTAACAGTTCGAGACAGTCTGGGGGCATGTAACAATGCAGCCGATAAATCACGCTGTCGGACCAAGCGCTGTGCTCGTTGCCAAAGACGTTCATGAAAATCTTGATGTAACGATAAATCGAAAGGCTCATCGTTATCATCACAGTCTAGTGAATGCTGTGTTTCTATGTGTCGTATCTGTTCGATCAGCAACGATTTGTCGAATTTAGAAATAGTCACCGCGTTAAATAGATCCAAAGATTGTGGGATTCTTTATTTTAACTAGCCTTACGGAGCTTGTAACTCTATCAATTTTTTAATCCCTTATTTAATGGCTATGAAGTATCAGCTGGTAATGATACTGGCCCGTTAGACCCCTACTCAGTCGAGATGTTGGGTGTCACCATTAAATTTTACCTTATAGATTCAAGACCACATTCAAACTGCCTAATA
>CAWVZP010000216.1:0-5534 GCA_963934675.1 uncultured Gammaproteobacteria bacterium
TCGTCTACGTCATTTGACTCATAGTTGTATTATTTTTTGGGTGATAGCATCATGAGCACACAGTCAAGATTGAATAGTTAGAAACAGTCAGTCTTGGCAGGAAAGTCCTGTGAGCTTAAAGCTGGATCCAGAGACTTTTTCGAAAAAAACCAATGGCAGGCTCGATGCTTGCTATTAAATCGGCAAACCAGTCAATCGATGGTTTATTCGCATTCGACAGGTGTTCCTGTTTAACCTCTACTACTCAGTAGTAATCAATCCTATGCGCATCAACTTAATCAGCAGACGACTTATTGGTACGTGGCTGAGAGAACAAAACAATGGCCGCCAATAAACAAATATATCGAGTTAGGCGCAGCTATAACCAATGGGTTAATAACCAGATGCTGGAAGATTATGCCCTGCGTTTTACCGCAAAGGCATCGCGACGCTGGTCGCTTGGGGGCGTAGCCAATACCGCGCTTGGCGCCATATCTTTCCTCGCGTTGGAAGCCATCGGCGCGGCCATTACTATCAGTTATGGCTATGACAACGCCGTTGCAGCTATTCTCGTGGTCGGCTTACTAATTTTCTTTGCCGGACTTCCAATTTGTTATTACGCAGCAAAGTACGGCGTTGATATCGACTTGCTGACGCGGGGAGCAGGCTTTGGCTATATAGGATCGACCGCTACTTCGCTGATTTACGCCTCCTTTACTTTTATCTTTTTTGCCCTCGAAGCAGCAATAATGGCCAAGGCACTTGAGATGGTACTCGGTCTGCCCCTTGTTTACGGCTACATTCTAAGTTCCGTCGTAGTAATCCCCCTCGTGTTCTACGGCATCACCTTTATCAGCCGATTTCAACGCTGGACACAACCCTTCTGGGTTATTCTGCAGTTACTCCCGTTCGTTTTTATCCTGGGTAACGACGCCAGCCTAATCAGCGACTGGCAGACCTATTCAGGAAGCAAGCAAACCGTCGATGGTATTGATCTGCTCCTTTTTGGTGCAGCGGCCTCGGTGATGTTCGCCTTAGTGGCACAAATTGGCGAACAGGTGGATTTTTTACGATTCCTGCCGGAAAAAACAGCGGCCAATCACCTCCGTTGGTGGTCAGCATTAATTCTCGCCGGTCCTGGCTGGGTGATTATTGGTTGCATCAAACTATTGATCGGCTCCTTTTTAGCCGTTGTGGCGATCCGCTACGGTCTTGAGACCGCGGACGCGACAGACCCCACCATGATGTATACCGTGGCTTTTAGCTTTGTTACCGATAACAGTCATTTAGCTCTGATTCTGGCGGGAGTTTTTGTGGTGCTTTCCCAGTTAAAAATCAACGTGACCAATGCTTATGCAGGATCTATCGCCTGGTCCAATTTCTTTTCTCGACTGACCCATAATCACCCGGGGCGGGTGGTCTGGTTGGTGTTTAACGTAGCCATTGCTTTGTTGCTGATGGAGTTGGGAATATATCACGCTTTTGAGAGCACTCTAAGTATCTATGCCATTGTCGCAGTCAGCTGGGTAGGTGCCTTAGTCGCCGATCTGGTGGTGAATAAACCGCTGGGGTTTAGCCCCAAACACATCGAGTTCAAGCGCGCACATCTTTACGACATTAATCCGGTAGGGGTGGGCGCAATGGCCTCTGCCTCCCTGATAGGCATTGTCGCTTACCTCGGGCTGTTTGGTGAGTATGGTCGCGCGCTGGCACATTTTATTGCCCTAAGCACCGCGTTTTTGATTGCGCCCCTAATTGCATGGTATACCGAAGGCAAATATTACATAGCCAGGCAACCTTGCGAGTTCGGCGATACGCAACAAATCGTCGAATGTAGCATTTGCCAAAACCCATATGAAAACGAAGATATGGCTATGTGTCCGGCATACGATGGTTATATTTGTTCGCTGTGCTGCTCGCTGGATGCCAGTTGCCAGGACGCCTGTAAAATTAATCAGGTTCTTAGCGAAAAGTTTATTGGCGTGCTGCGCCGCTGTTTGCCCGACTTTGCTGCTGAATATATTAATGTTCGTCTCGTTCATTTTTCCCTGTTGCTTGGCGTTGTTTCAGTCGTATCGGGCATATTACTGGTTCTAATTTATATTAATATTCACACCGACAGCCTCGATGTTCATCTAGTGGTGGAAGCCACCCTATGGAAAGTATTTTTCATCCTGATTATTGTTGCTGGCGTAATTTGCTGGCTGTTTGTGTTAGCGAATCAAAGTCAAATTTTTGCCCAGCAAGAAACTCAAAACCAAACCCGCAGACTGATAAACGAAATCGAGGCCCACAAAAAAACCGACCGGCAATTGCAAATTGCCAAAGAGCAGGCCGAGGCAGCAAATAATGCAAAAAGTCGTTATTTGACTGGTATTAGTCATGAGTTTAGATCACCACTCAATACCGTTCTGGGTTATGCGCAGTTGCTCGAAATGGATGAGAACGTCTCCGGTAAAACGCGTGACAGAATTTCCGTCATCAAGCACAGCAGCGAACATTTAGCCGATTTAATTGAAGGCTTTCTCGACATATCAAAAATTGAAGCAGGCCGTCTGGAGATCCAGCGCAGTCCTATTAAGTTTCAGACCATGATGAATCAAATTGAGCAAATGTTCCGTAGGGAAGCGGAAAATAAGGGTTTGATTTTCATTTATGAAAGCCTGTCCGTGCTGCCTGATACAGTGATGGGTGACGAAAAACGCCTGCGTCAAATCCTTATCAACCTGTTAACCAATGCCATCAAGTTTACCGAGCAGGGCACGGTTAGACTCTCAATTAGATACCGTAACCAGGTTGCCGAGTTCAAGATTAGTGATACTGGCGTCGGTATACATACGGAAGACTTCGAGCGAATTTTCAGGCCGTTTGAAAGGGTACGCCGGCCAGGCAACCCGGCGGTTCCGGGAACAGGACTGGGCCTGACGATTACACGGTTGTTAGCAGACATTATGGGGGGTGATATTAGCATCGAAAAAAATCCTGCCGGTGGTTCTATCTTCAACGTTTTGTTAATGCTTTCAAAGGTCGATACGCTTCGAAACGAGCATCTACCACAGAGAAAAATTTTTGGTTATGAAGGAGATAAACGTTCGGTCATGGTGGTTGACGATGACGCTAACCATCGCGGACTAATGGGCGATCTGTTAACACCATTAAATTTCGGTGTTGTCGAAGCACCGGATGCCGAGGCCTGCCTCGAAATGATTAGTGATTTTACACCGGATATTTTTTTGATCGACAGACAGATGCCGGGTATGGATGGGCCTGAGTTAGCAAAAGTGCTACGCCAGGCAGGTTTTGCTGTGCCAATTTTGATGGTCACGGCTAACGCTAACGAAGACACCTTGAGTGACGATGAACTAAGCCAGCAGCACAACTCGGATAATATTATCAATGCTTACGATGACTATCTGATTAAACCTATTCGACTCGACTATCTCCTTCAAAGCCTGGAGAAATATTTAGGTTTGGAGTGGTGTTACGCACCAAAAAATAATGAGTTAGATTACTACGATGCCTCGGTTCTAGTATTGCAGCCAGCATTACCCTGTGGGTCGAAAACCCTGCTTCCGATAATCAGCAAGTCGCTTTGTGCCGAAATAATTCACAATGCAGAAATAGGACACTTAAGCGAATTGAAAGAGATTGTAGAACGCCTCGATAGTACCTCAACCGTCAGCCCCGTCTTTATTGCCCAATTCAAGCTGTATCTAAGAGAGGTTCGATTCAACAAAATCATAGAATTACTTCAGGTCTATAAATGATGAAGGAGAAAAACAACATTAGTAATATCGTCCTAATTGTCGATGATTCGCCAGATACATTAGGCATGCTCAACGATGCACTAGAAAAATCCAACATGACCACTCTGGTTGCACTGGAAGGCAAGCAGGCCATCAGTATCGCCAAAAAAATGCAGCCCGATGTTATTTTACTGGATGCGATCATGCCCAATATGGATGGATTTGAAACCTGCAAGGCCATTAAATCCGACCCGGATCTGAAAAATACGCCCATTATTTTTATGACCGGCCTCAGCGATACGGAAAGTATCGTGAAAGGATTTGGTGCAGGTGGCGTAGACTTTTTAACCAAACCGATTAACCCACAAGAACTAATCGCCAGACTGAATGTTCACCTGTTGAATGCGCGTGCTACGCTCAGCGCGCAAACTGCGCTGGATTCAGCTGGGCAAAATATATTTGCGATTGACAACCTGGGCAAGAAACTTTGGTCAACCCCGGCCGTTAATCAGCACCTGGCAGTAATAGACAAATCCGGTTTGGCCGAAGCATTCGAGCAACAACTCGCCAACTGGTTATCGCACTCACCAAATAATGGTAACAAGATGCACTTTTCCTCACCCACCAAGGAATTTACCGCGGTCTACTTCGGACTATCGGACAATCTAGAACACCTGATTCGGTTGGTGGATGATGCAGCGGCCGACGAAACAACTGTATTGAGAAATCACTTCGGTTTGACCGTACGTGAATCAGACGTATATCTCTGGCTAACCAAAGGCAAGACTAACCGGGAGATCGCGCAGATACTGGATATGAGTCCGCGCACCGTTAACAAACACCTGGAGCCGCTGTTTCGAAAACTGGGTGTGGATAACAGGACTTCGGCGGCGACTATGGCAATGGAATGTCTGCTAAAGAAAGTGATTGGATAAAAAAAGAGCGTTAAAAACGGGCTGAATCTGCGTTAGACACCTAAACGCGTCTAGGGATGATCAAAAAATACGCAAAGGTAGGACGAAAACAACGACTTTCTCTAGTCGTGCAATAAAAAATCAATCTTAAGAACGTCAAGAATGCACTACGACGTGGCAGACCGGCTGTTTTACGATGTACTGCGGGCTGTGTCAACTTAACCATATGAAAGCTAAATGTTACCCCTGAAATTCGACAAATAGTCCCCTTAGCTCAATTTACGGGAACCAATCCACTAACCTTATTTAATTCATCAAAACCAATATTTCTTAATGCACGATAGAAACTAGCTGATAAGAGATGGCGGTCTTGGCGCGAGAGATTATTAATTGCGCCATGAACAGTAGAGAAATTTCTGAGCGTTACCTGCTGATTTGAATCTGGAGAAGGTACGTATAGTTACAAAAAATCCCATAGAACAATACTATTAGCGATGGGTTGCCTATTTTTATTGCTCTCGTTTATTACCGTAGCCGCTGCAATAGTTGCCGTGCAGGTGGCAGCAGCCATTCCATTTTTAGTGTTCTTTATCATAGGCTCTGTATGTATTTTGTCGGTATTTTGGGTAGCGAGCGAGCAATCGCTAAAACTGGGGGTAGTAAATAATCATTGCGATTGTTAAATAGCAGATTAGATCATATCCCAAACACTCTATTGATTGGGTTCAAGGGCTGCTTTGTGAAAGTTGTAGCCGCTCGAATTTCGATGAGATAAGCGATAAGCGAAAATCGCGAAAGGCTGCAGTGGGCACATAGCGGCCATTCAAAAACAAGAATTCAACTACTGCTTTCGGCACATAGCAGACGTTCACTTTAATTCCAGACTACAGGTTAA
>CAWVZP010000217.1:0-5525 GCA_963934675.1 uncultured Gammaproteobacteria bacterium
TGTCACCGTATAAGTGGAGACGTACAGCAGATGGTCAGACGGTAACAATAAGTTTGCGAAAGCAACATAGAGCGTCAAAATAAGCAGTAGGCAGAGGAATATTCTACCGTGTAAATCATTCTGTAGAATTTTTCTAATCATTGTCCTGCCGCCCGACCTTTTTGAGGGAACATACCGCGTGGACGTTTTTGTATATAAAGGATGATAAAAAGTAATACTAGAACCTTAGCGAGTACCGCACCCGTTGCCGGTTCAAGAAATTTCCCGACGACTCCAAGGGTCAAACCACTAATTAACGTCCCCCATAGATTTCCGACGCCGCCAAATACCACCACCATAAAAGAATCGACGATATAGGCTTGGCCGAGATTAGGCCCCACATTGGTAATCTGGCTGAGTGCGACGCCGGCAACACCAGCAATGCCTGAACCCAGTCCAAATGTCATCACGTCAACCCATTGCGAGCGGACACCCATAGCCCGTGCCATTGAACGATTTTGTGAAATTGCGCGCACGTGTAAACCCAATGACGTTTTTGTCATAATTAGGTAGAGCAGTGCAAAAATAGTCAGGCAAAAGAAAAATATATAAAGCCGATTATAGGTGATCGATAGCAAAGCATTAATTTCTAATGATCCACTCATCCATTCTGGCGATACCACCGGGCGATTGAGTGGTGAAAAAATACTTCTCACTGCCTGTTGCAGGAACAGGCTGATACCGAAGGTCGCTAGCAAAGTTTCCAAAGGCCTACCGTAAAGGAAGCGAATGACGGAACGTTCTATTAAAATGCCAACCAGCGCCGAGACCAAAAAAGCAGCCGGAATAGCGACCAATAACGATGCAGCGATGTGATTTGGCATCAGTAACTGAATAACATAAGTTGTGTAGGCACCGATCATGATTAATTCACCATGGGCCATATTAATCACACCCATCACACCAAAGGTGATCGCCAACCCAATAGCTGCAAGGGCTAGAATCGAACCAAGGCTAAGACCAAAAAATAAAGTCTCCAAGTGGCCAAAGATAGAAACTTTGCTTTCAATATGGCTAATGGATTTTTTGGCGGCGAGACGAACCGACGCATTGCTGCTCGACAAATTAAGTTGTTTTAACCGCACTAATACTTCTGCATTAAGATGACCGTCGAGCGTTTCAATTGCAGACAGTTGTTGGATTAAATTGGTTGATTTAAGTTGACTAAATGCGGTTACGGTATCGATTGCATCAATAACATCAGGGTCAGACTCTTTTTGTTTCATCGCTTGAAGCTGACTGAGCATTTCTGGCGATGCATCTGCCATTAAGTTCTCGACCGCGATGAGTCGAATGTTGGCATCTAGATGTGACAGTTTGAAGTTCGATATGACAGTCGAAATCTGTCCGCGCAGTTTGTTATTAACACTGACTTTTTTAACCTTGCGCTTACTGACTAGGCCTAAGTCTTCACCCGTCATAGCGTCAGTCAGCTGAATTTTGGAATCCTGATTTTTGGTCAGCACAATACGTTTGTTACTTTTGACGTAATACAGATCGCCTTGAGCCATCGCGTTTAACAACCGCTCTGAAGTTTCACTGCCAGTCTGCGCTAATTGTTCGATAGCCCGTGCCTTGTCATCGAAACTACTGGACGTTAAAAGTTTCAGTGTTTGATTAGGTACAGTTGCACCTGAAACGCTTAAGTTAAACAGCAACAGCAAAAAAATTAAACTATGATTAAGAATTATAGGCATAACGACGCTCAATGCTGGCAAACTAGTATCGGCTTATTTAGAATAAAAAAAGGGACTGGTTATAACACCAGTCCCAAAATCCACCGTGCACAACGCAGGTAGGGGGAACTACCGCGCATTACTCAGAGGAGAGAGCTCTTATAAATTTTGTCCTGAACAGGTCGCAGTGACGACATTGTAATTGCCACAATTCAGTGGGGCACGCCAGTCAGATATTAGATCTTTAGAATCAGGAAGAAAGTCTGACCAGGCGTCGCCAGGCACTAGGCCTTCAGTTTGCCAAACCGTCTCGAACTGACCGTCATCCTGGATTTCACCGATTAATACAGGCTTAGTAATATGATGATTGGGCATCATGGCCGAAATACCGCCAGTAAGATTAGGTACTGCTACACCAATAATTGCGTCTTGAACTGCTGATGGATCAGTAGTGCCAGCTTTCTTGACCGCTTCAATCCACATTTTGAAACCAATGTAATGAGCTTCCATAGGGTCGTTTGTTACCCGATCTGTGTCCTTGGTGAAGGCATGCCACTTTTCAATAAATGCATCATTCTCAGGTGCATCGACACTCATAAAATAATTCCAGGCAGCAAGATGGCCCACTAGTGGTTTAGTATCAATACCCGATAACTCTTCTTCACCAACCGAGAAAGCAATGACTGGAATGTCCTGAGCCGACACACTCTGATTACCTAATTCTTTGTAGAAAGGCACATTGGCATCACCGTTGATGGTGGAAACGACAGCCGTTTTCAGACCGATAGAACCGAATTTTTTAATATCTGAAACAATGCTTTGCCAATCTGAGTGGCCAAAGGGTGTGTAGTTGATCATGATGTCAGAATCTTTCACGCCTTTTGCTTTTAAATAGGCCTCAAGAATTTTATTGGTCGTCCGTGGGTAGACATAATCTGTGCCGGCAAGAATCCAGCGTTTTACGTTAACGTCATTCATTAGGTAATCGACCGCTGGAATAGCTTGCTGGTTTGGGGCTGCTCCGGTGTAAAAGACATTCTTAGATGATTCTTCACCTTCGTATTGAACGGGATAAAACAGGATGCTGTTCAGTTCTTCGATCACTGGCAATACAGATTTACGAGAAACAGAAGTCCAGGCGCCAAATATTGAAACTACTTTTTCTTGAGTAATCAATTCGCGGGCTTTTTCAGCAAACAATGGCCAATTAGAGGCTGGATCAACCACAACAGCTTCAAGTTGCTTGCCCAGTAGGCCACCATTTTTATTTTGATCTTCAATCAGCATCAGCATAGTGTCTTTTAAGGTTGTTTCACTGATGGCCATAGTGCCTGACAAAGAGTGAAGTACTCCAACCTTGATCGTTTCTGCCGCTGTAGCAGAGTTCATCATCATCCCACTCAAAAGGGACAAAGACAAAAGGGTTGTTGACTTGGTGATGCGCATTTGAATTCCTGTTGGTTTAGATGATTAAAACATTACCATAGATATTTCTCTCCAAAACCTGGTGACTGTTAAAGAATGCATTATAATTATTATAATAAACTATATAAATCAATAGTTTAGTAGTTTAATTAATGGGGAGTAAAATATTCAATAGGGTTCCGACTCACCAATATAGCCCTGTGTTACGCACTGTTTTAGTGCTTATTGGTAGATTTATTCTGAATCTGGGTGCCAAAAATAACAATTCAGGTCGCTAATGATTGAATTATTTGTTTGTTCCTAATAAAAATTATTCGACGACAAACAGTCTTGAATTACGCATTAAAGATCGGTTTATTTACATTTTAAATGTAGGGTGTGTTGATCTAATTTGGCGAAGGTAGAAATACTGTTCGCCATTAAAAAGATAATAAATACACAAAGCTAAAAAGATTAGTAGATTTGCCCTATTACCGTTGTCTTTTAAATGGTCCAGTGTTGATCAAGGTTTATAATAATTAGCAGCGTCGATAAAAATAAGGTTCCAGTGTTTTTAAAGTCGGCTATTTATAATAATGCAGAAAGTCAATTTGCTAGGATCGAAAAACCTGTAACCGAATGTTAATTGAACTACACAATATAATGGACCTGTCGCTACTAGAACTTGGTTATGTAGCTCTGTGCGTATTGCTGGGTGCAGTAATCAAAGGCTATTCAGGTTTTGGTGCATCTATATTCTGGATGGTTAGTGTTTCCCTCGCGTTGCCACCGATTCAAGTGGTACCGATGGTTTTAATGTTCGAAGTCATCTCGAGCTTTTATCTGTTGCCAGGGATATGGAAAGATATCCAGTGGAAGTCAATTAGCAACTTGATGATAGGCACCTGTATTGGCACGCCTGTGGGTATTTATGCGCTCACTTCACTGTCCAATGGCACCATACGCCTGGCGCTTGCAGTGGTTGTTTTAACGACAGCAATGTTATTACTGCGTGGCTTCACTCTAGAAAAAGTACCGAACAAACTTGCAACGGTTGGGGTGGGTATGTTGGCTGGTGTATTGAATGGCAGCATGAGTATTGGGGGCCCACCGGTGGTTTTATTCTACTTTTCAGCGCCCATTGGGATAGCGGTTAGTCGTGCATCCATTATTGCTTATTTTTTTGGTCTGGATGCAGTGGGAACAGCGATGCTATCGTCTCAGGGGCTGATTAATGAAGCTGTCTTTTGGCGGACCGTATTGCTAATCCCTCTATTGCTCTTAGGCACATTAATAGGTAATCAGAGTTATAAAAAATCAAATCCCGATCGATTTAAAAAAACAGCCTTATATATCTGGGTATTTTTATCAATCATGTTGCTGATTCGTGTTGCTTGGTCGTTTATTTAGAGATTAATAGAACCATCATCGTTAAATCGGAAATAACTTTTCGGTTGGGTCATTCGACAGGTAGAATGTGCTCGAAATTTAAACCATGGAACGACGATGGACCTGTCCATTCTACTTATATTTATTCCGACTTTTTTCCTCGTATCCATAACGCCAGGTATGTGTATGACCTTGGCAATGACGCTGGGTATGACCATTGGGCCGCGGCGTACACTCTGGATGATGTTAGGTGAAGTGGTTGGAGTAGGGATTGTCGCCATATTGGCTGTGCTGGGTGTTGCTGCCATTATGTTGCGATTCCCCGATATTTTTGTAATGCTTAAGTGGGGTGGCGGTATCTATCTGGCCTATCTTGGCGTTCAAATGTGGCGTTCTAAAGGTAAAATGGCCATCCCAGATAGCAACTCTGCGCCTGCGCAAGCAGATCGCTCACAATTGGTAATACAGGGTTTTGTGACTGCAATTGCGAATCCCAAAGGTTGGGCTTTTATGATTTCGCTATTACCGCCTTTTATCCAACCGAATCACTCTTTTATTTTACAACTGAGTCTTCTGGTTGGAATTATTGTTTTGTCTGAATTTCTGTGTATGACGATTTATGCCACTGGAGGTAAGACGTTACGCATCTTTCTGAAAAAAAGTGGCAATGTCAGATTGTTAAACAAAATTTCTGGCACATTAATGCTAGGCGTCGGAATCTGGCTCATTCGCAGCTAATTCTTAACCCATAAAATAATTCACTCGAGCCAATGGTATGACTGTCAAAGCGTTAATTTTTGATTTAGGCAATGTCGTTATAGACATCGACTTTGATCGTATTTTCAAAAAGTGGAGTTTTTATTCTGGCGTTCCGGTTGAAGAGATGCAACGGGTTTTTCAAATTGACGCTGCGTATGAACAACACGAAAGAGGCGAGATTGATGGCACAGAATATCATCAGCATCTAGAGCAAACACTTGAAATGGGGTTGTCCTACGAACAGTTTTGTGAAGGCTG
>CAWVZP010000218.1:0-5517 GCA_963934675.1 uncultured Gammaproteobacteria bacterium
TACCATGTCAAGGTAGTGCTCTAACCAACTGAGCTACGCGACTATAAATTCAGGAGGTGCATATTACATTAGAAACTCAACTAATCAACCTTACTGATGTCCTTATCGGAAGATTTATAGTCAGTTTACTGTTTAATCACCGAATGCCTTTTAATGCATCGCTCATAGTCTTTGACAGACTTGTTTTTTGCTTGCCATCAAGATCGAAGTTTTCTACTTTTAACCAGTTTTCGAATACTGATTTTATTACCGGCCACTCACTATCAAGTATCGAATACCAGTTCGTGTCGCGATTACGATTTTTATACAGGGTTGCTTGTCGAAATAGGCCCTCGAACAGAAAACCCAGGCGCTCTGCTGCCCGACAGGAAGGTTGATTTAGCGAGTCACATTTCCATTCATATCGACGATAACCGAGATCGTCAAATATTCTCGACATCATTAAATACATCGCTTCAGTTGAAATGGCAGACTCTTGCATTAATGGCGAAAAGTGAATATGCCCTACTTCGATGACACCAACATTGGGGGTGATGCGTAGATAGCTAGCGATGCCAATCGCTTTACCGCTGTAACGATCGATCACGCTAAAAAAACACGGGTCGTCGCTGTAGCAAGTAGCCTTAAGCCAGCTCTTAAAGTCTTCAAATTGCTCAAATGGTCCATAAGGTAGATAGGTCCAGTTATGGTGATTAGCATCGTGTAAAAATGCCTCGAACAAATCTTGCGAATGAACGGCTATATCAATCGGTTGTAGTTGGCACAAACGTCCTGACTTAACAGAACCCTTAGGATGCACAGCGGGTTGCCAATTTTCAATCGAGAAACCAATGGGTTGCCCTAAGCTATTGTTATTGTTTTTCATAAGTGAAGTCATAAATACCGCTCTTGTTCTTGCTAGTGAAGTGGCTTCTATCTCTCTCAACTATTAATCAGTCTAACCCCCTACCTTATTCAGTGCAGGTATATATAATGCCCGTCAATATTAACCTTCTTTTTAAAACGACAACGAGATTACTTATATGAATTTTAAACACATCGGCCTCACCATAATAGGTCTTTCCTTCACTATGACAGCCATCGGAGCAACCACTATTAACAATGAAAAAGATAAGTTAAGTTACGGCTTAGGAATGATGATTAGCGAACAGGTATTGAAACAATACGGTGAAGTCGATTATCAAATTTTGCTAGAAGGCATTAAAGCACAAGCTGAAGGCAAGGACACGCTCATGACAATGGAAGAGGCTGTTGCTGCTTTAAGCGCGTCACAGCAAAAAATGAACGACGCGAAATTTGGCGCCACCAAAGCAAATGGCGCGGCTTATCTAGTCACGAATGGCAAGAAAGACGGCGTCACTACGACTGATTCTGGTTTACAGTATAACGTCATAACCGAGGGTGATGGCGCAAAACCTGCCGCAACCGATACGGTAACCGTTCACTATCGCGGCACATTGCTCGATGGCACTGAGTTCGATAGTTCTTACTCACGCAACCAACCGGCTTCATTTGGTCTTAATCAAGTAATTCCTGGCTGGACCGAAGGGGTTCAATTAATGAACATTGGCAGTAAATATAAGTTTGTCGTACCTTACGAGCTAGCCTACGGCGAGCGTGGTGCTGGACAGTCAATTGGGCCATTCGAAACATTGATTTTTGAAGTTGAATTACTCGAAATAAAATAAGCTTAACTTGACCAATATAACTAGAAGCCTGGCAGACTCCTAAAAATAGGTCATTCAAAATAACCTATTGGTTTTCGATTCGTTGAAGCCAATAGGTTTTCATCCCTCCAAAGATAATTAAGGCATGGCTAATACCACACGCTTCGTTCGCCTATCGCCTCTAATATTTGTGCTGATCTGGAGTACCGGTTTTATTGCCGCCAAATACAGCATGCAAAATGCCGATCCTTTTGTATTTCTATGTCTGAGAATGGCGCTCACAACATTGGCTCTTATTCCGATTCTTTATGTATGTGGCGTTACCCTGCCGCGCAAAATTTGGCCGTATCGACACGACATGGTGACCGGTGTGATACTCCACTGCTGTTATCTCGGATTCGTATTCTTGCCCATCAAACACGGCATGCCCTCCGGCATTGTTGCTATTATTATCGGCATTCAACCCATACTGACAATGGTTTTAGCGAGTGCTTTTATTGGTGAATCATTGACTATAAAAAAGATCATAGGCTTAGCCGTCGGATTCATCGGCGTTGCCATTGTTATCTTCGGCAAATTTGGTCTTGGTTTAATTGACAGCGATGGCCTGGGATTGATAACCATTGGCATGTGTCTGCTGAGTTTACTCTCGGCATCCAGTAGCATTATTTATCAAAAGAAATTTTGCGATCAATCACATCTATTAACTGGCGTACTAATGCAGTATGTGGCGGCCACTCTGGCAACGGCAATATTCGCGGTCATATTAGACGAAAGCTGGCAAATAGCTTGGTCAACTGGCTTTGTTATGGCTTTGACTTGGCAAGTGTTTGGTCTTTCGATCGGTGGTGTCATCCTGCTGATGTCGATTATTAAGCTAGGAGAAGCCAGTCGTATCTCTAGTATGTTTTATCTTGTCCCACCTTTAGTCGTTGTTGAAGCCCATTACTTATTTGGCGAAACGCTGAGTCTTATCTCAATAGCCGGCATGACACTTTGTGTGATGGGGGTTTATTTTGTTAATAGACCAACAGTGAAGTTATCAGATTAGGCTCTCTATTTGATCCTGATATGTTTTTAGTTTGAAACACCACGGTTTTTGTATGACACCTCGACAACATTCACCCTTGTTGAGCAACATCTTTGAGTCTAATAGTTTTCAAAAAGATCATATTCACACAGCTAGACAAATAATGAAGGCATTATTTACTATGGTGACTGACGATTTAACATTAAATACATCACCTATATTAATAAACGGTTAGCTTTAGGTACGTACAATAAAAAATCAATACAAGTGTACTCAACATTGATATTGGTTATGAAACTAAGTCCACGAGCATAGGTACTAGGGTCGATAGCGAATCGTTTCACCAAGATCAAGGGTAATAAATTCTCCTTCATCGAGCCCATAATCTTTAACTTGTTTGGCTAACTCCAACACTGGGGCCATAGGTGCCTCAGCAGTCAGCGGAAAGGTACCCCAATGCATACCAAAGCTAACATCAGCTTTGACATCACGATGAATTTTCACGGCCTCTTCTGGATTTATATGGAAGTCGGACATGAACGAACGAGGTAGGTAGCCACCAATCGGAATAAAGGCGAAATCAACGCCACCAGTCTTGTCGCCAATTTCCTTAAATTGCTTTTCATTGTACCCAGTGTCACCGGCAAACCAAAGACTGCGGCCACCAAGCTGCACATACCAACTAGCCCAAAGCGATTCAAAACGATCAGACAGTCCTCGGGCAGACCAGTGCTGAGACGGCATAGCCTGAATTTGCAAACCTGACTCTTCAGCTTTGTCCCACCAGTCCATTTCGCGCACTCGACTTGGTGCGATGCCCGCATCCTTGAACCACTGCGCTAGTTTTAATGGCACAAAATAAATGGGATCGTCTCCCAAAAGACGAATCGTTTCTATATCCAGATGATCGTAGTGATTGTGGCTAATAATCACATAGTCAATTTTAGGCAGTTTGTCGTAATCAACTACATGAGGTACATAACGTTTTGGGCCCGCGAAACTAACCGGTGATGTGCGGTCGGAAAATACCGGATCAGTTAACAGGTTGATTCCATCGAGCTGAATTAAAAAGGTTGAATGGCCAAGCCAACTGACCTGTAAATCCTGCGGCGGATCGTTAACTAAATTCAAATCAAGCTTTTTAAAAGGTACCTGATCGCCCTCCTCCTCATGGTCAGCCCACTCAACGTCACTAAAATAACGCATCTTCATATAACTAAAAAAGGTCTTATCTGCAGTTTCGATGTACAGATTGCGAAAGCCTTCATCCGTATGGTGCAAGGGCCGATCAGGATCATCCGGTAAAGGATTGGCTACCGCACAGGACAGTACAAGAAGCAAAAAAAAGCTGCCAATGAGACCACGGGCAGCAACAAAATAGATTTGGGTCATGGTCCTGACACTCCTGGAGGAAAATTGACAATAAATAGGTTCGACATCTATACGTTATCGATGGTCATTTGGTTCAATGGGTGCAGATTCGCTTGAGGACGCTCCTCAGCTACCTTTCTCAGGCAAGAAGCCGCCAGCTTGCATATTCCATAAAGTGGCGTAATGGCCATTCTGCTCTAACAATGCTTTATGATTTCCATCTTCGATGATTTTCCCCGCATCAAATACCAGGATTCGATCCATGTGGGCAATGGTTGACAACCGATGAGCAACCACTACGACGGTTCTCCCCTTCATTAAGTTGTCGAGACCCTGTTGTATTTTTCTCTCAGTCACGGAATCTAGTGCAGAGGTTGCTTCATCCAATATGAGTATTGGCGCGTTTTTTAAAATTGCGCGAGCAATGGCAATACGTTGGCGCTGACCACCCGATAATTTAACACCGCGCTCACCAACGAGCGAGTCATACTGTTTTTCTGTTTGCAAAATAAAGTCGTGTGCATGGGCTTTTTTTGCGGCCTCTACCACTTCTTCATCACTGGCCTCAAGTCGACCATAACGGATATTTTCCATCAACGAGCGGTGAAATAACTGTGGGTCTTGCGGAATCATCGAAATATTTTCGCGCAAACTGTCCTGTGTCACTTCGAGTATGTTTTGGCCGTCAATGCCAATTGTCCCACTTTGTGGTTCAAACAGACGCAGCATCAGATTAACAAAGGTAGATTTCCCTGAACCCGAAAAACCGACCAGCCCAACTTGTTGTTTGGATGGTATGGTAACGTTGAGCTGTTCAAAAACTTCTAAACCTTCTGGATAAATAAAGGTGACGTTCTCAAAGGCGATTTCACCCTGGTTAACTTCCAACACGTCGGCCCCTTCACTATCAACAATGTCGTGTGATTGAACAAATACCGCGACACCATCACCAATATTGCCAAGATACTCGAAAAACTCGAGAAAACTTCGGCTCAAACCACGAGCCGCTTCAATTAACATGATTGCCAGTCCTGCGACCATAGAGAACTCACCCACGGTCATGTCGCCATTGGACCAAATTTTCAAGGCATAACCCACCATGCCAACCATTAATACCAGCGCAGCGGTATATTGAAACCAGCGTAACTTTTCCATGTACCAAAAGGTACGCTTCGCTTGATAGACTTCCTCATTTAAGTAATCGGTGAGATAAGCTTCTTCGTATTTGCGACGCGCAAACATTTTTGCGTTCATTACATTCGTCACTGAGTCTACTATTTTGCCTGTGACCAAAGACCGCGCTGCCGCAAAGTCCTGTGCGTAACTTCGACATTTTTTTGCGAGCAGGAAAGAAACATAAATGTAAATGCCGAGCCAAACACTTAATACGATAGCCAAGTCACTACTGGCGCTAAATAGTAAAATTAATGCGACCACCGATTTAATAAT
>CAWVZP010000219.1:0-5499 GCA_963934675.1 uncultured Gammaproteobacteria bacterium
CCATAGCCTGAAGTGCACTCAATGCTTCAGCACCGCCGACTAACAACAGTACAGCGGCAACCAATCCTTCGAATACACACCAGAAAACACGCTGTGAAACAGGTGCGTCTGTTTTACCACCGGCGGTAATCGTATCAATAACCAATGACCCAGAATCAGATGAGGTTACAAAGAAAACCAAGACTAAAACAATACCAATTAAAGATAAGACTCCAGACAATGGAAAATTAGCAAGCATGTGGAATAATTTTATTTCCTGTGCTGCAGAAGCCACTGGTGCTGCGGCATCGGCAACAACCTGAGTTATAGCTGTCCCACCAAAGGTTGCCATCCATACAATGCAAAGTAGGGTTGGCACCAAGATAACACAGGCCAAAAATTCTCTTACCGTTCGACCACGAGAAACTCTGGCGATAAACATACCGACAAAAGGAGACCATGAGATCCACCAAGCCCAGTAGAAAGAAGTCCAACCTTGAGAAAAGTTAACGTCTTCTCGTCCAAATGGCATTGATAACGGAATAAACTCTGTCACGTAAGCACCCGCACCAGACATCAAGGTGGAGAGAATTTCAGCAGTAGGTCCTAGTAAAAGAATCACTAACAATAGCAATAGTGCAAGACCCATATTAATTTCAGACAAGATTTTAACGCCACCGTCCAGGCCTCGGATTACGGATACCATTGCAAGGGCAGTAATACAGCCGATGAGTATCACCATTGCCACACTCCCTGTTCCCCAGCTATATAAATAACTAAATCCCGCTAATGCCTGCTGAGTACCAAATCCGAGTGATGTCGCTAAACCAAATAATGTCGCAAATACGGCTATGGTATCGATCACGTGACCCGGCCAGCCCCACACCCTTTCTTTTAAAAGTGGATAAAAAGCAGAACGTAAAGTCAGGGGTAAGTTATGATTAAAGGAAAAGAAGGCTAAAGCTAAACCAACAACCGCATACATTGACCAAGGATGTAACCCCCAATGGTAAATAGTCGCAGCCATTGCCAAGTCCTTCGCGGCTCCAATGTCTCCAGCAGCCGCTCCTAGTGGCGCCCAGTCGGTACGAACACCATTGTCACCAACTGCTATGCCCCCCATCGAGGAACCAAAATGTGACATTGGCTCTGAAACGCCAAAAAACATAAGTCCGATGCCCATACCGGCAGCAAACAACATCGCAAACCAACCAACATAGCTATAATCAGGTTTTGCTGTCTGCCCACCTAATCGAATCCTGCCTAACGGAGAAACGCAGACAACCAGAGCAAAGAGAACAAAAATATTACCAGCAGAAAGGAAAAGCCAGGAAAAATTACTTGTGATTGCGGAGCGTAACCAAGCGAAAAATTCAGCTGCCCCCTGTTGAAACATGAGTGTAATAATAACAAACGCGACGATAGATATACCCGATATTATGAAAACCGGGTTGTGTATATCAAACCCAAACGGCGTAATATTGTCTTGCCCAATTTCATAATCTTCTTCTAGTTGACTACTCATAAAATCTCCTTATTTATTAAATGTAAGATACAAACCTCTATGGTTAAAGTTACATGCTTCATTTAAAGCACCTGAAAATCCCTTAATTAACCTAACATTTTAGAACTTGTAATGATAGAGCTCCAATTTTGAGCATCCAACAGAAATTAAATATCGGACTAAACTGATGTGAATTAATAGTTGCCTCTAGTATGTGACGTCCATCGTACACAGCCTTAGCATTTTATAAACGGGTCATATAACGTTTGGAAATTAACAGTCGACAAACAAAAAAAGGGAAACACTCGCATCACTATTTGATGCGAAATAGTGATGCATATAGCTAAGTCTGGTATTACCCTTTTTATACACTGCCTCTCCTTGACGACCATCCTGACGGGTGGCATATATTTCAGGAGTCACATTGGAGCCAAAACTAGAAAAAATTTTTGAGTGATGAAATGAATGCCCTCTGATCTCCCCCTTTCCATAATTCACAGCCTGTAAACCAACGCTTTGAAAGCGAGTTTCCATTTCACAACTAGCGTCCAGGATACCGCAAGTTTTTCCATACTCACCAGCCGTGTTGAGAATACTATTGCACAGATACATCATGCCCCCGCATTCAGCTAGTATTGGTTTATTTTGACGATGATGGTCAAGAATGCTGGTTCGAGTTTGATCTGAATTTGACAATACGTCGAGGTGCAACTCTGGATAACCACCGGGTATCCAAAGCGCATCACACTCGGGTACAACGTCATTCTCAAGGGGTGAAAAGTAGCTTAGCTTGGCACCCGCTTCTTCCAACACCTGTTGGTTCATTGGATAGATAAAACTAAACGCAGCGTCTCTCGCAATCGCAATTATTTTGCCATCAAGTAAACGAGCATTATCTGATTTTTTAAAGAAGGCGTTTGAAGATGAAAACGCAATATCAGTCAAGGGTACAGAAATGTTAAACTCATCGAGTGCATCAGCGGCCTGAACGAGCTGTTTATCTAGATTTTTAATATCACCCGCTTGAACCAACCCTAAATGACGCTGAGCGATTTCAAAACGTGTATCACGTCGAATACTCCCTGCATAACAATCACCAATGGCCTGTGACATTAATAGGTCATGGTTGTCACTTCCCACTTTATTGCCAATAACGGCAGTAATATTAGCGCCCACATCAAACAGGCGCATTCCCGATACGATAGCAGCTGCCGTTTGAGCTAACTTAGCCACATCAAGAATTAAAGTAATGGGCAGACCGAATAGTTGGCAAAGCATTGCATTACTGGGTTGATTGTCATGTAACCCCATCAAGCTCTCTACTAAGATAACATCATTATGAGCCGAGGCTTTTCTCAGTAATTCAAAGCAATGCTGTTCGCCCATTACCCATAAATCAAGGTTATAAACCACCTTGCCACTGGCGACTTCGTGTACTGTTGGGTCGAGATAATCTGGACCCAATTTAAATACTTGAACACGCCGACCCTTATTCCTAAGCTGTCTGGCAAACGCCGCACAGAACACGGTTTTGCCTTGTCCCGACGAAGGTGCAGCTATGAGAGTTGCCTGACATGTCGTCAATTCTTTCATCGTTAAGAATTAAACAGGTGACGTCTTAGATCTTCCAATGCTCTCAGGACCGATTGCCTGCATGTTACAGATACCCAGTTGTGCCAGAGCAATACTAGCTTCCTGAGCAAAGACATCACTCATCTGATTCAACCCATGTTCACCTCTAGCGGCAATTGCAAAAAGCAATGGTCGCCCAAGAAACACATAGTTTGCGCCCATCGCATAGGCCTTGATGATGTCTTCACCACTTCTAATACCCGAATCATAAAACAGCGGATAGTCTGTTCCAACAGCATCTCGTATGGCTTTTAGAGCAATGATGGCAGGGGGTCCACTGTCGAGTTGACGACCGCCATGGCTGGACACTTGAATGGCATCAACGCCACAGCTTTTCATTTTTAACGCATCATTAACATTCAGCACGCCCTTCACGACTAGCTTTCCCTTCCACTGGTTACGAATACGATCTAATAATGACCAGTCTGCCCCTGCGCGGCTCGCGGTACGCTCGAATGCGCCAAATTCGCCACCAAAATTCGCCAGCTCAGGTTTACCCTTGGCTAAGGTTGTTAATGACCATCTGGGATGCATAGCAAAATCAATAAATTGTTGTGTTCCAATCTTAAACGGCATGGTGAAACCTCGCCTAAGCTCACGCGGACGACGGCCGACTTCTGGAACGTCAACCGTTAGAATTAAAGTGTCGTAACCAGAATCTTCAGCGCGCTTAATTAATAAATCAGATTGCTCATGATTGCCACTGAAGTAAAGCTGAAACCAAGCATTCCCCTCTGCAATTTCGATCATTTTTTCTAGAGAAGTCGAAGCAGCAGTCGACACACCCACCGGAATCTTATTTTTTGCAGCCAATTTTGCCAGCATTAAATCAGCACCAGGCATTGACAAATTGCACATACCCATAGGGCTAACGCCAAAAGGCAGTCCTACTGTCTTATCAAATAGGCTGACGGTTAAATCTCGGTGTTCTACATTATTTAATGTGCGAGGAAACAGCTCAATATCACGTATCACTTCCCTATTACGCTTCTCACCAAACCCGTTACCCGCTGAGCCATCAAAATAATCAAAGACCATCCAAGGTAACCGTTGACGAGCCAAAGCCCTTGCATCTTCACTGGAATGTATTAATTTCAAAACGTTAAAACCTAAGGTAGAGGGACATAAAGGACATAACGAAATAGTATATAAAATACGACCATAATTAATGCCCCAGAACCCAAATAAACAATGAGTGATTTAAGTGACCAGCGATCATGCATTGCGGCGATCATGCCACCCACAAATGAGATAGCAGCAGCCAGAAGGAAGCCAATATAAGGCATTGCGAAGCAAGTCAATAGCATAGTGGTGACGAGCAACAATCGACGCCACCAACTCCCCCGCCCAAAGCCTTCGTCTGCCATTGGTCGAATAAGGTTCTGAATGGTAGAAACCGATGCGCATAGTATTAACAATATGGCGGCAGCTTGAGGAAACACACTGGAATCAGCATCGGTATAGGACTGCGTATCGTATAGGGTTAAAAAACCAGCCAGAATAAAAAATATAGAAACAATTAAAGACCCAAAATTGCTGCCTTCAATACTTTTTTTGTGGTTATTGTAGCTACTGTCTTGGTTCATTTCATCGCTCGCTGTCGCCTTCCAACCCATAAGGGATAAAAAAGTGACAATAAAGTAAATGCAACAATGGCCTGTGAAATGGGACGGCCAAAAAACATACCTATCAAGTCGTTGGTCGCAGAACCAATAATCCAACTTTGAACAAAACCCTGCTCAGCGATAGGCCCCAAAATCAAGCCCAGCACTATTGGCGAAGCAGAAAAACCAAAGCGGCCGACAATCCAGCCAAAAATACCTAGACCAATCATAATTCCAACATCTGAAATGCTGTTATGAATCGCAAATGTGCCGATTATTGTCATGAATCCCACGGTCGGCACCAATACTGCTTTTGGAATAGTCACAATTGATTTATAAGCATATCGACCAATGAGTAAGCCCACTGGCAACATTAGAATTGTAGCGATTAATAAGCCATAAATAAAAGTATAGGCGATAGAGTCACTGCCTGATTGAAATAGTGTTGGTCCCGTTCTGACGCCCTGAACCAGTAAAGCACCTAAAATAACAGCGTCGGGCGGAGTGCCTGGTATGCCCAGCACTAATGTGGGAATAAACCCACCACCTACCGTTGCATTGTTAGCTGATTCGGTTGCGATGATACCGTCAGGCTCCCCTTCACCGAATTTTTGATCGGGTGACGCATTGCGTTTGGCTTCTGAGTAAGCGACCAGTCCAGCGACTGAACCGCCTGCACCGGGCAGGATACCCACCAAGGTGCCAATGATTGATGAGCGTATTAAGTTAACTTTAGATTTCATTGCAATAGAAGCAGCCTCACCGATGCGGACAGACTTA
>CAWVZP010000220.1:0-5492 GCA_963934675.1 uncultured Gammaproteobacteria bacterium
ACCGAGTACGACAGGTTTGGGTTCATGCGTCGTCGGTTGGTGAGGTTGAGTCGATATCGCCATTGGTTGAGGGTTTACTGGCTCAGGGTGAAATAGTCCTGTTCACCAGTTATACCGCAACGGGCTATACCACTATCCAGAACAACTTCGCTGATCGAGTCGAAGCAAGCATTATTCCAATTGACTTCATTGCACCGTGTTGGCGTTTTCTTCGGCAACAGCCAATCAAATGCTGCCTGCTGATGGAAACAGAGCTATGGCCAGAACTACTATACCAAACAGCCAGAAAGCGAATTCCAATTATTCAGGTGAACGCCCGTCTATCCGATAAATCGCTTAAAGCACCCTTATTTATTCGCTCTCAGTTGCGCAGAACAATCGATTATTTAACGCTTCATTTAACTCGTTATGACAGTGATAAAACCAGCCTTATCGCCTTAGGTGCGCTGCCCGAAAAAATCAAAATTATTGGCAATTTAAAGATGAGCCCGGACGACACAATTAAGACTGACCGACTCATCGAGCGCCCTTATCTGTTACTCGCATCGAGTCATCCGAATGAAGAGTTTGAATTTTTGCAACAACGGCCCGAGGCATTCAAGCAGCATTTAATTGTGATTGCACCCAGGCACCCAAAAAGAGCCGACGGAATCCGGCAACAGCTTGATCAACTTGGCATTAAATATGCGGTACGCAGTCTGTCGCAACCCATCAGTAACGATACAGAAGTCTACCTCGCAGATACCCTCGGTGAATTAAAGCAGTTCATGGCGCACACCCAAGTCGTTGTGATGGGTGGTTCTTTCGACCAAACGGGCGGTCATAACCTGATAGAACCCGCCAATCTCAGTTGTGCGATTATTACCGGTCCTTCTGACAGCAATATCCAGCAGGACATCGAATTACTGGGACGAGACCAAGGCGTATTACAGGTCGATGATATGGAAAGTTGTTGGGATAAGGTCGATGATTTGATTCGTAACCCAGCTAAAGCTCAGGCTCTGAAAGACAACGCAAAAGATGCCGTACTGCGACAATCTAATATAGGAAAAGTTTATCTAGCGGAGATTGCGCCCTATTTATCTGCGCCAAAAGACTCCAAGAAGAACTTTAAAAAGAGGTAATTAGCACTTATGCGGTGGCCTGATAACCATCCATCAAGGCCTGCCAATCATCATCACCATAATGCAAAGTGCTGGTTCGATTAATTTTATCAAGTGACCGTTGTAACCGGTACAGCGGCTTCCATTGCCAGTCACCTAAAACTTTCATCATTTGTGCCTGATCAAAATCAATTAAAAAAAATTGCCCCTGATTATCTATTAAAATGTTATTCGCATTGAGATCAGCATGACGAAAACCGTTTACCTGAAACCGCTTTAATAACCGCCCCAATATAACCCAGGATTCACGAGGTAGAGTATTGCGCATTAACGATTCGGCAAGTGTTTCGGTATCTTCAAAGAAATTAGTCATCAGCGTGGCACGATAATAAAAGCTGGTTCGTGAAACACAAAAACCAAGTGGTTTGGGCACTGGAAGACCAGCTGTACGAGCCTGTTGCAATATTGACCATTCCCGCCATGGGCGAGTTTTGTGCTTACCTAACCAAAGGTATTGATCGTTAAGGAAACGTGAAATAAAACCACCACGAAGGTATTGACGCAGCATAGCAACCTGCCCATCAATGATTATTTTTACACTTCCACCTCTACCACCATCTATATGGCTAAATCCAGGCTTATCCTTCCAATGAATGGCATCGAAATGATGAGCTTGAAGATTGTTTGATATGCTTTCATCATTCTGAATGTAGGAGCTTACGCGCTTAGTCTTCTCACTCATATTTCTACCTGTTATTAAAACTCGAAGAAGTCTTAGCCAGACACCTTATTCCTTTGCTCTGCTGATAATAGATCGATAACCGGAACAAAAGTGTTATAACGCCTGAATGAATTAGTACCAAATTTACCTGATAATCAGGAACACCAAGTGGATGAACCCATAAATCTGTTAAACAATGAATGATTTAGAGTTATTGCTAGGCTACTTTTTTTGTGACCTTTTTTCACCAAATGTCGATTGCGTTATGCGGGTGAACATTCTAATTTTAGACAATAACGTTCCCTGACTATACCGCCCTTTAGCGATATGACGAATTCGATAGATGTGAGGTATTTCTATGGGCTTACCTTGCGTTCCAAGAAGCCAACGATACGTTCTGTCTTCGTAGGTTTTTCGCCAGTGACTTGTCGGCGTTTGGTAAACTCGAATATTATTACAATAACCACAAGCTCTAGCAATATCTCCATGAGTAATTTGATAAGCGCCAACGGCTCTTGGAATATATCGGGTGTGAAATTGCGACGGATCTATCTCAACTAGATCAGCCTTGCGTCCATTATTTAAGATCGGATTTTCGTCTTCTAATAGAGATGTAATCTGTTCAGTTTTAGGATAAAGCAAGGCATCACTTCTACCTTGTAGCGACCTGGCTAATGAATCAAGACATCCCTGATAAAAAATCAGGTCACAATCAATATACCAGACCCAGTTTGCTTTGGTTTCGAGGGCAGCCTTATTGCGCCCAATGGCTCTTCGCAGCAGTTGACTCTTAGTTAATTGACGCCAATTCCATTCGACTCCAGGGACCTTAAAACCCGCAAAAAATTCAAGCATATCGACCGTTGCCTGATCTTCTGGGCAATAAAATACGGTCATAGTTACATCAATATCTTGTGGCGGGTGGTTAACTAACGAGCTCAGGTTATAAGCCAATAAATGAGAGTAGTTCCAACAATGACTGACAATTTCTATCGAAAGCCGTCCAGTATAAAGTGTTACTTGATCGACTGATGGTACGTGAGGTAAAAACCACTTTGAAGGGACGATACGGTCTGCATAACGAAAAAAAAGATTGTGCAGCAAGTTGAGCCATTCTGGCATAAAGGATTTACCGTCATAAAATAAGTTAAATATGGGGTAGCTATTAAATTTAGCTATCCTATTAGTTTGTTAAAAAACCAAATCTTGATATTTATTTGAATATTGTATCAGTGTTTTAGACCTGTCAATAATGAGTAGCAATGTTGTCAGAGTAGATTAAAGTTAACATTCAGCTATATATCAGCATCGAGACTGAAGTCATTCATAAAATATTCGAAAACAGCATGATAATTTCACATCAACTGTTCCATCATCATAGATTTTGCTGCCATTGAATACTTTCACAGAAATGTTTAAAGTAAATGATTGACGCTAACTTTATCATTCACAAGCCATTTATTTTTATTTCAGAAAGTAAGCTTGCTATTTTTTGGTTTCCTCGAGCACTCTATCAACAAGCTTCAGCCAATCTCTGCCCCACTAAACATCGGTTGATAATCATTTGCACTACAGGAAATGAACCGGGTTAATGCTGCTTCGGGATGCTTAAATATTACATCGTTGTCGAAAGACTTTGCTTCCAGATTGTTATTTCTTTAGAACAATTGAATTGAAATGCCAAACCCGAACTTTTTGTTCAAATCTATGATGAACTATTAAACACCAACAAAAAAGATAACCATATTGAACTCACAACGCTGCAACTCCATCAAATTTTATTGTCACTACCAAATACAAACCTTCTTCAGCCGCTTTTTTTTGCCCTTGAGATATTGTCGCGTTTTACTCAGACCCATAGTTACATCAAACACCGACCCCAGATCGATGTAAGTATTATTAGAGTTCATTCGAGTTAGCTGGTAAATCAGCATATTACTTAACACGCCCGCGCAGAAAACAAATACCTCATTCCTAATTTGATTGTCCTCCAAATAGGTTTGCATATCTTTTAAAGTATTCTCGTAGTCATCGACCCAGGCATTTGCTCCAATACGAAAAACCTTATGCGTCTCAAACGGAAGTTGCTCAACCTGCGCTTTTTGGTGACAAACAATATTGATTGCTCTAGAACCGATAATGGGAATAGTATCTCTCAAAAAAATCAAATAATTGGCGTTTACGAATAGATTAGCCCAGGTTAATCGGTTATCTTTCTGTTCTGATTGCTGCCTTAACAAATCGCACTTTTCATCACCAACACAACAACGGCAAGGTAGACCTACAAAATACTGAGCGTTATCATAGATAAGGGAATTGGCCAAAATTTGACGGTGCCTTTCGTCATTTTCATTATCGGGGGTGTATCTATGTTCATCATTACATTTTTGCGAAAAATCAATGTTATCACCATTAATCACTCGCATCTCGCCATCCCCAAATCTAACCAGAGAGAAGTTTTCACCCAGCCTTAACTTTTGATTGAACACGGCCAAGTCTCCACCGAAGGTCTTGGTTGTGGAGCCATAAATTTGTTCAACTATAAGCCACCCATCCTTTCTATAGTGATCGGTGATGTCCGAGCGTACTGAACGATGTTGCTTGGTTTTAAAGGTGGCTACTTTTTGACGTCCAACCACCTTGCCGAAATCTGGACGGCAACTCCATAGTGACGAATCATTTTCGGGATGAGCAGGTACGTAAGTTTTAATACCTCCATGCTTAAGTGCCATATAACTGAGGTGAATGTCTTCACCGTTGTCCCACGAATGCGGCTCCTCGCGCCACATGAATTGCAAATATTCTTTACGCATGAACCACGCGTGCCCTACTAGATCAACCTCGGCTACTTCATCAAGATGCCGTCCATTCCAGCCAACCTTACTTTTACTAGAGTACCCGCCTTCAATGGGGAGGAGTACACCTGACCCACCGAGAATACCGTCATTGCCAGACGATATTGTATTAAGACAATTTTCAAACCAGCGTGGTTGTGGCAAGGTGTCGTCATCGAAAAATGCGACATAGGCTGTTCTAGCCAGATTGCCCAGTGCAAACCGTCCCCAGAATAACCAATTAGTATTTGACACTACTACCCTATCGGCTAGCGATGATATATCGACCAACTGATCCGGGCTAGCATTGGTCCATACCCAAATTTCTAGTGGCGCTCGAGTCTGCGCACGAATTGCCTTAATTTGTTCCGCCAAGTATTCAACTCTACGATAAGCAGTCAGTATTACTGTGATGCCGTCGTCATCTCTCTTAGACAGTGGCGGTGCCATTTTCTCAAATTCAAATACCGTTCGATGGGCATCAGCACCCGATTGAAACAGTCTTTTTAAGCGGATATTAAATAAGCCCAGCACGCGAGTGCTCCACCACCACTTGACACTTTGTTTGATCGTTTTTTTATGATGTCCAGGCAAGATATTAGGCAACTTTTAATATTATTTAAATTGAAAGAAACAGTGGTAATGGTTTAAGCAATAAATTAATGATAACAAACTCGCCTATCTCGTCCAAGTAATTTATTGGGATTGAAATCGCTGTTATGATTGATGCAAAACACCCTAAAATGTACAGGCAGTTGAGTAGACTAAATACACTGATATATGGTGAGGAAACCATGTAAAAGAGATAACCACAGCATCCCTAATACAAGACAG
>CAWVZP010000221.1:0-5487 GCA_963934675.1 uncultured Gammaproteobacteria bacterium
CTCAAAATAATTTCCCCTCGCTACGATCACCTAAGTCCGACAGCCTCCTAGGCTCAAAAGTCCTTAGAATTTGCCAACTAAGAATGAAATTCATCTTGATAAATATCCAGTCAAACCGCAAAGTAATATGGATTCTTCAATTCAAGCCCCCTAACGTCATTCCTTTCAGCGAGTCGCAGGCCAAAGCATCGTGTTTTTTGAAATATTTAGTATTGTTGTTCCGGTGTTTGTGCTCGTTATCGTTGGCTATGCTTTTGTAAAAGTTGGACTGGTGACCGACTCGGTAATTGATGGCTTAATGCGTTTTGCGGTACTGATTGCCATTCCTTGTTTGCTATTTCGAGCGACCTATTCGCTGGACTTGAATGCCGCTTTTGAATGGCGATCCCTAGTCGCCTACTACGCGGGTGCCATTGGTTGTTTTGTTATTGCAATTGTTATTTTTCGGTTTGGATTTAAAAAAAGGCCAGGTGAATCAATTGGAATCGCTTTTGCGGCTCTTTTCTCTAACCTAGTTATGTTGGGTGTGCCAATTTCGGAGCGTGCTTGGGGCCTTGAATTCATGACGCCCAACTTCGCCCTGATCGCCGTTAACGCTCCAATCTGTTACCTGATTGGAATTACTGTTATGGAATTTTCTCGCGCTGATGGGCGCAATGCGCGTGATACCGCAATTGTTGTGGTTAAGGCAATGTTCAAGAACAGTCTAATGATCGGAATAGGTCTTGGATTGATGGTAAATATTGGTGGTTTGCAGTTACCAGAGCCAGTTTATGCATCAATCGAATTGATGGCACGTTCTGCGATTCCTGTGGCTCTTTTCGGCTTGGGTGGCGTACTCACTCGTTATTCTTCGAAAGAGGCTAGTCGGGAAGCGTCGGTAGTGACAGCTCTGGCATTGATAATACACCCGGTTATAGCACTATGGGTCTGCTGGTGGTTTGAGCTTACGGAAGATGTCATACGCTCAATTGTGTTAATGGCGGCAATGGCTCCAGGTCTAAATGCGTATCTGTTTGCCACTCTGTATAAACGAGGAGAAGCGATTGCAGCGAGTACGGTCATTATGGCGACAACGCTATCAGTTCTGACCTTAAGCCTTTGGCTGGTTTTTCTGCGCTAGAGGTCATACTTTGAGATCGTTAAAGATATATTTACCTGTATTGACAGGCCTCATTGGTGCTAATGTAGTTTGAGTTCAGTAATGCATTAACTTCAAATTCTGGTCTTCACGTCTGCTAAGTTAAACCAAGATGCATTGGAAGTGTTATTGGCTAATGAGTAGGTTTAACCCATTTTTTTTGGTACTAAATACCTATAAAACACCCACTTTGTCTTAAACCATTAGTTGATTTTATGTTTACCACCAAACGAGTTTGCACTTTAAAGTGGCCATACTGTCATATTTAATTTTTTAACTTTTCTATAGAACCTCCAGCCAATGGCGCAAACAAATATGACGAGTCAAAAAGACAGACCCGAACCAAAACAAGTTGTCTCGTTACAAGATTTATGGCCTTTTTTAAAACCGTATCGCTTGCGTGTGGGTATCGCTTTTGTAGTGTTATGCTTAGCTTCTGCAGCGTTACTATTAGTGCCATTAGCCTTTCGTGATTTAATTGATGTGGGCTTTGGCAAAAGTGGTGGCACAGTCCCAACGATTAACATTGATACCAAGTTTTTGGTGCTGTTTGGTTTAGCCACTTTTTGGGCGCTTATGGTTGCCTCGCGCTTTTATATGGTTTCGTGGATAGGCGAACGCGTCACGGTGGATCTACGGAGTGCGGTTTATGCCAGCGTATTAAGGCAATCACCACAGTTTTTTGAGACTTTACAAACGGGTGAAGTGCTGTCTCGTTTAACGGGTGATACCACGCTTATTCAAACGGTTGTGGGTAGTTCGGCGTCGATGGGTTTACGCAGCTTGTTTCAATTTACGGGTGGCATGATTATGCTTGCTGTGACTAGCTTTTACTTGTTTTCGATTAATATTGGTCTAATGGTCTGTTTGATTTTCCCAATTATGTTAATTGGTCGTTCAGTCAAAAAACTCTCACGTGAATCGCAAGACCGAATTGCCGACAGCTCAGCCATGGCAGGTGAAATTTTAAATGCCATGCCAACGGTGCAATCATATACCCAAGAAACACGAGAAACGAACCGCTTTGCCGATAGCGCACAGTTAAGCTTTATAACCGCGATTCAAAGAGTAAAGGTCAGGTCATTACTCACCGCGGTGATTATTACCGCGGTGATGGGTTCGATTATTTTTGTGTTGTGGTTAGGCGCTCGTCAAGTGAGTGAGGGCGTAATAACGGGGGGCGAACTGGCTTCATTTGTTTTATATGCCGCGATGGTAGCCGGTAGTGTCAGCACAATGGCACAAGTATGGGGTGACATTATGCGTGCGGCTGGCGCCACTGAGCGTTTGCTTGAATTATTGCATACGCAAACAGCCGTTATTGAAGTGGTTGCCCCACTGCTACTAGCCAGCGAATCCAAAGCCGATATTCAATTTAACAATGTCGAATTCCACTATCCATCTCGGCCACTTAACCCTGCGTTAAATAGCGTAAACCTGCACATTAATGCAGGTGAAACCGTGGCTTTAGTTGGGCCATCAGGTGCAGGGAAAACCACCATTTTTCAATTGATGTTACGATTCTACGATGCACAGACAGGTAGCATTTCCATCAATGGTCAAAATATTAGCGATATTAGCTTGCATGATTTACGTCGCCTTATTGCAATCGTCCCGCAAGATCCCGTTATTTTTTCTGCCAATGTATTGGAAAATATACGCTATGGACAACCAGATGCGACAGATGAGGCGGTGATTGTGGCAGCCAATGCCGCACAAGTTGCTCAATTTGTGCCGCAATTGCCCGAGGGTTACAACACCTTCTTAGGTGAACGCGGGACACGCTTATCAGGGGGGCAAAGACAACGCATTGCCATCGCGCGCGCCATTTTAAAAGATGCGCCTATTTTATTATTAGATGAAGCAACCAGCGCGCTGGATGCTGAGTCTGAAATTCTCGTGCAAGAGGGACTCAATGCCGCCATGCAAGGCAGAACCACATTGATAATTGCCCACCGTTTAGCCACTGTGCAAAAGGCTGATAAAATCGTCGTCATGGAAAACGGTCAGATTGTAGAAACGGGTAATGCTACGGAGCTTCGAAAAAAAGGTGGCTTGTACGCAAGATTGGCTAGATTGCAGTTTGAAAACTAATTGCTGAGACCGCTTTAAACATCAATGATTCAACTTTAAAAATTAAATTCCAGCAATCAAGTTGGCTGATGTTAATTTAGTCTGAGTTTAAATTTCATTTTTTTTGACAATATTATTCTTACGCACAACCCTTACCTTTTTTGCAGCGTAATTATTATTTCCTAAAGGCTAGTGGTGTGTAGGATCGTATTGGTTAAGCCAATATTCATAAAACAGAATTTTCAGTTCAGTAATTTGGATCGAAGATATAAATGTGATCCGATACTGAGTCCATGTCGTAATAGATTGTGCATACAATACTTTTATGACTTGGAGGTCTATTAATGAATGCACTTAAACGTTTTACAATTATTACATTAGCCTTAATTCCATTATCATTGTTTAATGTTAATGCGATGGAAAAAGACATCGTTGACACTGCTGTTAGCGCTGGCAACTTCACTACACTAGTGGCTGCGGTACAAGCAGCTGGTTTAGTCGACACCCTTAAAAGCGAAGGTCCTTTCACAGTATTTGCACCAACAGATGCTGCTTTTGCGGCACTACCTGCTGGAACTGTTGAGAACTTACTCAAGCCTGAAAACAAGGACCAATTGATTGCTGTACTGACCTATCATGTCATTCCTGGCAAAGTAATGTCAGGCGATATTGCCGGTAAAAGTCTTGAAGTTAAGACAGTTCAAGGCAGCATGGTAGACGTCAACGCAACCGACGGTGTGATGGTAGACGGTGCTACCGTTGTAGCAGCTGACATCGAGGCAAGCAATGGTGTTATCCACGTAATCGATCAGGTAATTTTACCCAACTAAGATTTTTCCTCTGTACCCACTCCATATTTAAGGCTGACGCCTGTCAGCCTTCTTTTTAATGTTCTTACCCAATTCTCTTTCAATCGTTAGTCGCACCAACTAAATCTCTTAAATCTAACTATCATCACGCATTATTTTAAATTTTTCAGGTATGGCACTGGATAAGTGAATTGAATTTTCAAATATCTAGCAAAAACCAACAGAAGAAACCAGACCTAGTATACTCATTACACCATTGATTTTTGAATCGAGTAACAGCGCTAATCACCTACTTTTTTACCAAACTTATGTGGCGGCCTATCCAGTCCGGTTTTTGTTCTATCTCCGCCTTCTTCAGCGCAGTCTGAACATCTGCTGGCATTGCCGTTGTACGCGACTCTCGAGTGTTGTAATGCAGCACCATGAATTCTCCTGTGGCACAAAGTTTGCCGTCTACAATCATTTTATGTGCAAACCAAATCTTTTTCGCGTCAGATCCCAAAACGATTGATTCGACTTCGATTGTGGCTGGTGAACGCACGTCATCTAAATAGCGCAGGTGGGTTTCAACGGTATACAATGCACAGCCAGTTTCATTGAAATAGTCAACGCCAATCTTGAACTGGTCTTGTAACTTCCAGGTAGTGTTGGTAAAAGGTACTAAATAATAAGCTTCGTTTAAGTGACCGTAAGCATCCAGCCAGGAATCTTGTAGTGGTTCAGCATGTAGTTTGAAATTAGTCATGGTTAGCACAGAAGTTGAGTTGATCGTAAGCGCAGTATAAATGGAAAAGAAAGCAAACAGGTTTAATAAAATACACTATTTTGGGTAGGCACAGCGGTAGTCAAATAGTAGACTCCTGCGATGAAAACTATCATCAAAATATCGCAACTCTCTAAAGTTTACGACACTGGTCATCAAGCACTAAAAGAAATTGGTCTTGATATTGTTCAAGGTGAAATACTGGCCTTACTCGGCCCAAATGGCGCTGGTAAAACAACGCTGATTTCGACTATCTGTGGCCTTGTTTCACCTAGTTCTGGCTCAGTAACGGTGGACGGCCACGATATTATTAGCGGGTATCGTGAGACTCGCAGTTTAATTGGACTGGTGCCTCAGGAATTGACCCTGGGGGCATTTGATACTGTCTGGAATACGGTTCAATTCAGTCGTGGTTTGTTTGGCAAAAAGCCAGACCCAGCTTATATTGAGCAACTCCTCAAGGACCTGTCTTTATTCGATAAGAAGGATACTGAACTTCGTGCTCTGTCTGGCGGCATGAAGCGACGCGTGTTAATCGCTAAAGCGTTGTCGCACGAACCTAGAATATTGTTTCTTGACGAACCAACGGCTGGTGTCGATGTCGAGCTTCGCAAAGATATGTGGGCGCTGGTTCGAGAGCTGAATAAATCGGGTGTAACTATTATTCTGACGACACACTATATAGAAGAAGCCGAAGAGAG
>CAWVZP010000222.1:0-5450 GCA_963934675.1 uncultured Gammaproteobacteria bacterium
ATAATGCGTTCGCCTTCACTAGCACGGCGTGCAGCACCGAGCATGAGCAGCATAGCAATCTCCGCCGTAGCATCGGACAATACGTCTGGCGTGTTGGTGACTATGACCTGCTTTTGTTTTGCCGCTTCAAGGTCAACATGATCAACACCGACTGAGAAGTTTGCGATCGCTTTTACTCGATTCGGCAAAAGCGCTATGGTTTCAGCTGTAAACTTTTCGGTATGGCAGGGTAATATTGCATCTGCCATAGCTGCCAGTTCTAACAGTTCCTCGTTGCTATAGAGTTTGTCTTCAGGGTTGAGAATAGCTTCAAAATGCTCTGCGAGTTTATGTTCTACCGCATCGGGTAGTTTGCGTGTTACAAGTACAACGGGCTTTTTATCCATGATTTAACACTCGGGTAGACAATTTTAAAAATAATAGTAACAGCAAAATTGTGCCTAATGCTATGGTTTGAACTTACAGCGATTGATTGAAGACAGGCCGTATTTGAACTTAGATTAGAGCAGGCGAATAACCGAACTATAGAAGTGCTCAAGACATCAGTTATTAATAGATTGTTGCCGATTGCGGTGGCATTATTGGACATTGCTACACGCTTGAAAGCCCTGCGATGTGAGGACTTTGCATTATTTTTCGGGTGCAAATATCATAATCCAAAGCCTGAGGCGCATTAGGTAGGGCGACAAACACCCATTTGATTGACTATCGTTACAGTCATTATTATTTAAAAAGCCTTATAAGCGCCTTGAATACCACGATTGGTGGTCAGGTTGTGCATTTGGACGTTAGTGTTATAGCCCCTGATGGTGCGAACGAAATTATAGCTGCTGTTAATGATGTTTTAACAGGTGATAAGGTTTGCGTTAACGCAGCCTGAAGCCATTGGGCTTCGAGAATATATTAATTATTATAAATAAATACAATGCAGGTAGCCGTTTGAAACCAGCCACACGAAAGATTTTTGATTTCCTTTACGGCCCGTTCTTTGCTGTACTGGACTTTTTCATGCGTCACTATAAAGCTAATCGTGAGCGCCTTGATAATTTCATGGGCAAGAAAAAGGTGGCGTCTTTTCTTCGAGGGTTGGCAGTTTTAATATTAGTGGTATGGATTGTTGTTTTTAATTTTGCGCCAGAAGACAAACGTCAACAGCTTACGCAGGAAATGAAGCAAGGTTTCGAACAGCTGAAGTCTGGCACAACAGAGTGATGTTTTCGCTAAAGCTGGTTTAATAGTGCTCGGGTTTTTTCGTTACTTGGTTCGCTGATCAATAGGTTTTCTATAAAAGTATCTCTGATCAATTCTAAATGCTCGTTGACGACGCGGCGGGCACCTTCGCTATCTCCAGCGATTATAAGTTCAACCATTTCATGATGTTGTCCGTGCAGTTTTACCGAGTTAACGTTGGTTTGGTGAACCAGACGCAGATTTTCCTCAATTTCACTGAGCAGCAATGAATAAATGTTCCGTAACATTAGGGATAGTGGCACATTGTGCGCTGCATCGGCTATGGCGAGATGTAGTTCCAGGTCAGCTCTGGCTTCCTCGGCTGGCTTATTTGTAGTCACAATCGCCTTCAATTCATCCAGCCGTTTGCGAATAATAATAAGGTCTTCGTTAGTAGCGCGTTCTGCAGCATAAAAAGCAGCAGAGCATTCCAACGTCTGGCGAAGCTCGATGACCTGAAATTTCAATTCATGGTGGCGTTTTATTAGATCGAGTAATGGATCGGAAAAGCTCTTTTTAATAACATCGCAGACATAGTTCCCTCCCCCCTGTTTGGAAAGGATTAGACCACGATATTCGAGTACCGAAAGTGCCTGTCTAAGCGACGCTCGTGATACTGCGAAATCTCGAGCAAGTTGGCGTTCTGGTGGCAGTGTATCGCCCGGTTTAAAAGTGCCGTCAACAATCATTGATTCAATCTTTTCGGTAACTGCATCGGTTACTGATAGGTTTTCTATTGGTTTTTTTGTCATAGTTTGCTAAATTGGTCAGTCCAATTTGTTTAGGCTAAAGAATGTTAGCAATAGCTTCTCAAGATAGCCAGATTGTTTACGGGATCGATTGGCAATACACCAAGCACATATGAGGAATATCTTAAGCCAATGACGACTTTAACGCGACAAAAACTAGCTGATCTTTTTCGATCATTCCTCGAATATGAATCAGTTGTTGATCAACCCACTTCACTCGCCGCTTATGAGTGCGATGGGCTAAGCGCCTACCGGCAGACTCCTTTGCTGGTTGTGTTACCCCGCACTATAGAAGAGGTGCAAAAAATCGTGCTCATCTGTGCTGAAAAAAATGTCCCAATTGTGAGTCGTGGCGCTGGCACGAGTTTGTCGGGTGGCGCATTGCCGCATGCTGATGGTATTGTTTTGAGCTTGTCAAAAATGGCTCAAATTCTAAATATAGACGTTAATGCGCAAAGCATTACGGTTCAGCCAGGAGTGCGTAATTTAGCGGTGTCCGAAGCGGTGAAACATCTGGGACTTTACTATGCACCCGATCCTTCCTCTCAAATTGCTTGTTCTATTGGTGGCAACGTGGCTGAAAATGCGGGTGGCGTGCACTGCCTTAAATATGGTTTAACGTTGCATAATGTTTTAGGTGTAACGTTGGTGTTGGCGACAGGTGAATTGCTCGTGTTGGATCAGCAATCATTGCAGTCTCAAGGTTATGACTTGTTAGCACTTGTGATTGGATCAGAGGGTATGCTCGGTATCGTGGTGGAAGTGACCTTGAAATTGTTACCAATACCACAGTGTGCCCAAGCATTAATGGCGGTGTTTGATGACGTTGAAAAAGCGGGTAATAGTGTCGCAAGTATTATTTCGGGCGGTATCATTCCGGCAGGCGTTGAAATGATGGACAACCCCGCCATCAGAGCGGCAGAGGCGTTTGTACATGCCGGTTACCCAGTCGATGCAGCAGCTATATTGATCTGCGAACTCGACGGTACCGAAGCGGAAGTTGAATCTCAAATAAGCAAAGTGGACAGCATATTAAAAAGCAGCGGGGCAGTAGAAACAAGATTAGCCAAAGATGATGCCGAACGGCTATTATTTTGGTCAGGACGCAAAGCAGCGTTTCCTGCGGTTGGGCGATTATCACCTGACTATTATTGTATCGATGGCACTATTCCGCGAAAGGCACTAGGTGCTGTGTTAACTGAAATCAACCGACTCTCTGATGAGTATGGTTTACGCATAGCCAATGTTTTTCATGCTGGCGATGGTAATTTACATCCGTTGATCTTGTACGATGCCAATAATGAAGGTGAGTTTGAAAAAACGGAACAGCTGGGTAGCAGAATTTTACAGTTATGTATTCATCATGGCGGTACGATTACGGGTGAGCATGGAGTTGGAGTCGAAAAACTAGGCGAAATGTGTGTTCAGTTTAGTGATATAGAGCGCCATCAATTTCACGCCATTCGATCCGCTTTCGACCCTGCTAACATTATGAATCCAGGCAAGGCAATACCCACGTTGGCACGCTGCGCTGAATTTAATGCGATGCATGTTCACCATGGTGAACTACCGCACCCAGAGTTGGACCGATTCTAGTGGCTTCCTTGATTCCAAAAATAAGCATTCCACAAGTTAATCTAGAAGATGACCTTCAGTCACAGATTGAATTAGCATCCGCAAATGGTGTGCCAGTGAGAATTATTGGTGGCAATAGCAAGGCGTTTTATGGTCATGCTGTGGATGCGTCGGATATTGATGTGAGCGGCCATAGCGGCATTGTTGATTATGATCCGGCCGAATTGGTGATCACTTTACGGTCAGGCTGCAAGCTAAAAGAGGTAGAGTTACTTTTGGCTGAAAAGGGCCAAATGTTGGGCTTCGAACCACCATACTTTGGTGATGAGGCTACCATAGGCGGCATGGTCGCGAGTGGCTTAACGGGTCCAAGGCGCGCCTTCTCTGGCGCTATTCGTGACTTTATTCTGGGTGTGAAACTGCTCAATGGTCGGGGTGAAATTGTTAACTTTGGGGGTCGTGTCATTAAGAATGTCGCAGGATTTGATGTGTCGCGTTTAATGGTGGGCGCATTAGGCACACTGGGTATTTTACTCGAAGTGTCAATTCGCGTTATCCCAATATACGAGGCCGAGACAACGCTGATGTTCGAACATGCAGATGCGCAAGCACATATTGACTGGATCAACCAAAAAAGACGATCGCCCTATCCTATTTCAGCATCAGTTTGGTATCAGGGCCAGACTAAAATACGCCTGTCGGGTAGTCAGCAAGGACTTGATAGCGCCTGTCAGGATTTGGGTGGAGATAATAAAATTGAGCATGATGAAACCTGGTCTGAGTTAAAGGAACAAACACATTCCTTTTTTGATCAGGTAAAAGCCATCGCAAGAGTATCGGTACCCAGTATTGAGCCTGATTTTTTGACGGCTGAATCACAGCTGATTGAATGGGGTGGTGCACAGCGTTGGGTAGAAGTATCACAAGCCGACCTAGATCAATTGAGGCAGCAAGTGGTTCAGGATCACCGAGGTACTGTCTGTGCTTATCGAGGATATGATGGTCATTCCGCTATATTCCATCGCCCAACCGATGCAATTATGACATTACATCGAAATCTTAAATCAAGCTTTGATCCGGCCGGAATATTTAATCCCGGCCGGTTATACGCCGGACTTTAACCATGCAAACAAACTTATCACCACGATTCAAAGAGGGGAAATCAGCAGAAGCGATCGAGTCGATTTTACGTAGTTGCGTACACTGTGGCTTTTGTAATGCAACCTGCCCAACTTATCAACTAGGTGGCAATGAATTAGACGGCCCACGTGGTCGTATTTATCAGATGAAGCAATACTTCGAAGGTGCCTCAGCAAATAAGGAGATGCAGCTTCACCTTGACCGCTGCCTGACCTGTCGAAGTTGTGAAACAACCTGCCCATCGGGAGTTAACTATAGTCATCTCTTAGAAATTGGACGCGAAGCTATTGAAAAAGATTTACCCCGTTCGGTCTGGCAGCGTGGATTTCGATGGGGCATTACCCAGTTTTTGAACTCTGGCTGGATATTCAAATTTTCAATAAAGGCAGCACAGAAGTGTCGTTGGTTTTTACCGAGAAAATTAACTGAATCGATACCAATGGCAAAGCCACCGATAGATGAGGTTATTGATCAGCATCTGACTCAACAAGGAAGACAAGTACTGATGTTATCAGGTTGTGTTCAACCGGCTCTGTCACCCAATACCAATGCTGCTGCTAAACAGCTACTGCATCGCTTAGGCTTAAGCGTTATCGAAATAAACCAGAATAATTGCTGTGGTGCAGTCGGCATGCACACCTCTCAAATAGAGCAAGGTAAAGCGCAAGCTAGACGATTGATTGATGCCTGGTGGCCTAAAATAGAATCAGGCGTTGAAGCGATTGTTTTTACAGCGTCTGGCTGCGGCGTGAGCAT
>CAWVZP010000223.1:0-5439 GCA_963934675.1 uncultured Gammaproteobacteria bacterium
CGTCTGTCGCTTGCGTGATACGCCCATTATTACCTTCATCAATAAGCTTGACCGAGAAGGCCGTGAACCGATTGATTTACTCGACGAAGTTGAAGATGTCCTTAAAATTCGCTGCGCGCCTATTACCTGGCCTATCGGCATGGGTAACCGATTGAAAGGTGTATTCCACCTGCAAAATAATTCGGTGCATTTATTCTCACCTGGCGATAATGAAAAAATTACCTCTGGTGAAGTCATCGAAGGTCTGGATAACCCTAGGTTAGACGAAATACTGGGCTCTGTGGCAGATGAATTCCGAGAGGAAATCGAACTGGTACGCGGCGCATCGAATGCGTTCGATCTAGATAGTTATTTAAAGGGTGAATTAACACCCGTATTTTTTGGCTCGGCAATCAACAACTTTGGTATGGCTGAGTTACTCGACGCTTTCAATTTTTATGCACCCGCACCAATGCCACGCCCTACTCGTACTCGCCTGATTGAACCCAATGAAGATAAACTAACGGGTTTTGTTTTCAAAATACAGGCGAACATGGATAAGCAGCATCGTGATCGTATTGCTTTTATGCGTATATGCTCAGGAAAATATACTCGCGGTATGAAGGTAAAGCATGTTCGTATTGGTAAGGATATGAAGATCCCTGAAGCCCTTACTTTTATGGCGTCTGATCGGGACAATGTAGAAGAAGCGCATACCGGCGATATTATTGGCATCCATAATCACGGCACCATTCGCATCGGCGACACTTTCACCATGGGTGAAGAACTGGCATTTACCGGCATTCCGAATTTCGCCCCAGAGCTATTCAGACGTGCTCGGTTAAAAGATCCATTAAAAATGAAAGCCCTACAAAAAGGCTTAACCCAATTGTGTGAAGAAGGCGCAACCCAGTTATTCAAACCGCTGGCCAATAATGACTTAATTCTGGGTGCCGTTGGTATTTTACAGTTTGAGGTAGTCGCGCATCGGCTAAAAGATGAATATGGGGTCGAGTGTCTGTTTGAACACGTTAATGTCAATACTGCGCGTTGGGTCATCTGTAGTGATGAAAAGAAACTCACCGATTTCAAAAACAAACTACGGACTCACCTGGCGTTAGACCACGCCGGTGATTTAACCTACATCGCACCGTCAAGAGTGAACCTAACCATGACCCAAGAGCGCTGGCCTGAAGTTGAATTTCTCTCAACCCGTGAACATGGCATTTACGATTAAGACGGCTCTTGGAGCGTTTTGGTTACTGCTATTCGTTTGTGCCAGCCAAGTGCTGGCTGCACCCGTTGGATTAAAAACTCGTGATCAAAATCCGATGTTTCAAGCTTATTACTTGCCAAGCATCGATATAAGTTTACATCAAGGCTGGCAAACTACTCACTCGGTTTATCTCACCAATACGTTTCAAAATAATCAACAAGGCAACGAAACACTCCTAATCGATGTCGAAAACTATCGATATGATTTTTCTATCGCTTACCAGCAGGACAAATGGCGGTTATCGGCCACTGTACCCTTTATATTTAACGAAGGTGGTAGTTTCGATGATGCCATAGAAGGCTGGCACGATTTATTCGGGCTGCCACAAGGGGGGCGAACATCTCGTCTTCATGATCAACTAGACATTATTTACACTAAGAATGGACAAACATTTTTTAGCCAAACTCAGGTGACGAATGATATAGGCGATATTGCCGTTTCTTTATCCTATTCGTTAGCTAGCTCAAATAAAAACCTGAGCGTTATTTCGTTGGCGGTTGACCTACCAACCGGATCAGACAAAAACATTTCAGGGAATGAAGCGGTCGATGTTGCATTATCGTTAAGTCAAGCCTACAGACCATCGAAGCTGACTCGTTTATACGGCCTTTTTGGCGTCAGTTTGCCAGGCCAAGGTGGGCAATTGAAACAACTTCAAGCATCAACCGTTTGGGCGGGCCAAATAGGCCTAGAGCATCAGTTTTATCCAGACTGGAGCGCTGTGCTTCAATTAGACGCTCACACCGCTTTTATTAACGGTAGTCAATTAAGTGAGCTAGGGAATTCACTCCAGATTCAAATCGGCTTTCGTGTTGAGCAAGTGACGCAACATCATGATATTGACTTGTTTTTTTCTGAAGATATTTTAGTTGGTTCGGCGCCCGACATTACTGTCGGGATTAGACTTTACCGAAACTATTAGGGGTTCAACTGACGGTACAGGCGTCGTCCTTATAGTGAAAATCGATCACCCAGATTGCTTAAACTCTTGGCAGTTTCAGTTAACTTGCTGATTGACGAGGCATGTTTTTGAGCGGTATTTTCAGTTTCCTCGGCCAGGCTTCGTATTTTTCGAACATTGGTATTGAGTGACTCAACAGTCGATTGCTGCTGCTGACTTGAGTTAACAATTTGTTGATTCATTTTATTAATCATCTCGACCGATTCGGTAATACTGGTGAGAGCTTGTTCTGAGCTTTGTGATGCCTTCACATTTAAATCGACCTGCTTGCGACCTTCTTCAATCGAGCGTGCTCCCTGTTTTGTACTTGCTTGTAAGCGGCCGATGAGCTTTTCGATTTCGTCTACCGACTCACTGGTACTATTCGCCAAATCTCGAACTTCATCAGCAACTACCGCAAATCCTCGTCCACTTTCACCTGCTCGCGCAGCTTCGATTGCTGCATTCAAGGCAAGTAAGTTAGTTTGTTCTGCAATACTTCTTATGACGTCGATCACCGAACCAATATTGTCACTATCCGTTTTAAGCAATTGCATTGTCTCAAAAGTCGCATCTATTTTTTCAGATAACTGGCTAGACACTAAACGTGACTCTGCCACAGTTTGCTGCCCCATCTCGACCGCTGTACTCGCAGTCTGAGCTGCTTGCGCGGCAGAATCGGCACTACTGGCCATTTCTCTTGTGGCACTCGCTAATGCCTCGGTTGCTAACGCCATTGTTTCAGTTTCACTTTTTTGTGTTTCTAGTGCCTGACATGATTGTTGAGATGTTTCATTAAAAAAGTTAGCGTTAGCCGAAATATTCTGACCAGCCTTCGACATGTCGTTGACATTATCACGTAACGTTTCGATGAGGTTATTCAATCCAAGAATAACATCCTTGAGCTCACCCAAAGACCCTTTGTGATCGACCGTTTCAGTCAAGTTATTGTTAGCCACTCTTTTCACGCCCAGCACAAAGCGCGACAGTGGTGTTACTAATCGCCGATAAACAAACAAAGCAGCGACGACACTAAGTAAGACTGCCAAAATGGAAACACCCAATAAAATTAGTGGCACTAACTTGGCTTCTTGCCCCGCCTTTTTTGCTCGTGTCTCCGCTTCTTCGAGTCGGCTAATGTCCTTAGTGGAAACAAACCCCTGCATTTGTTCTACTGATCGACTGACACTTTTGGACACGTCTGGAATGGTACTAAGGGAGGCGCCCAGTTCCACCAGAACGGTTGATAATTGTTGCGTGAACTCAGTCATTTTTTGATTTGAGTTATTCACCATGTCGAGTGAATTATCGAGCACTTTCTTTGCTTCGATGCTGACTGCACGGCTTTTAGCAACGGCTTCTTCAGCACTATATGCGGTATTATTTGCCTGCTCTGATATGTTGCTCGCTAATACCTCGATAGCTTCCTGAAGCTGTTTAGACATAATAAGCAGCGCTCGTCCTGCTGTAACCACTTGTTGATCTAACAGATAAGGAACATCTGAGCCTTCAAACTTTGAGAGCTTTCGAAATAATTTACTATAGGCGCGAATCGATTTTTTAATATCAACGGTTAATTTTCTGGTGTCATTTGGCGCATTCACAATAGCGAGGGATTTAGTGATCGACCCAATTTTACTAAACACAACTTGGGTATCTTCTTTTGCAGTTTTTAACGCACCATCTGCACCATTGACGAATTCAAAATAGGATAGATAGGAATGCAGCGTATGATATTGCGCCTCCTTGGCATCGTACTTCAACTTTTGCATGTGGGTCGTGAGTAGTTTGAGCTGGGTCGCAAGCGTACGCGTTGTGTCTCCCAACAAGTTGAGGCTATCGCTTTGTTGGCTATTGGTTTCATTAACCCTTTTCAGACCACGGTCAATCACTGTACTGGCACTTGAGACCGTTTTCAGTTCGTCTTCCAGCTCGCGTAGCTTAGAAAATAGAACCTCCGATTTACCCAACTCTTGAATTTGGCTATCAATTTCACCCAGTGCACTGACTGACTGATTGATACCTGCTCGTATATCATTTGACTCAGAGCGCAAGAAATCAAGACTATCAGCCATTCTACTCGTTCCAAATAAACCAATAAATGCCGTAATCAAAAGTAAAACTATCATCAAGCCTATGCTTGAATTGATGATCAGGCTAATGCTAATTGGTTTTTTCAATGTCATCATCTCACACGGTCAATAATATAGGTCAGTTGTCGACCAGGGTTAATTAAACTTGAATACTATCGAATCATGCTACAGCATGATAGTTTCGAAAAGTAGGTTATGGGGACTAATATGAAAAAAATACTGGGTACTATGACGTTTGGTGATCAGGTTGATCAAACCGAAGCTCTGTTAATGATGACCCAGTCTGGCGGTCATGAACTAGACACCGCTTATGTCTATTGCGAAGGACGAACTGAATCCATGTTGGGTGCTCTTTTGCCCCCTAAACAACGCCAACTAGTATTCCTAGCATCCAAAGTTAACCCCTGGAATGATCAAGGATTACAACCCAGTCAAGTTGAAAGCAACTGAATGAAACGCTTAGCAGGCTTGATACAGGCTATCTTGACTTACTTTATCTGCATTCCCCTGATCTTGATACAGCCGTCGAGCTGACCCTGAAGCGATGCTTCGAATTGTATCAACAGAGGAAGTTCAAAACATTTGGATTGAGTAACTTTGCCTCGTGGCAGGTGGCAGAGGTAGTTGAAATTTGTCGTCGAAATGGTTGGATGCAACCGACAGTTTATCAAGGCATGTATAACGCTATGACACGGGATGTTGAAACTGAATTATTCCCCTGTCTGCGACATTACGATATAAGTTTCTATGCTTACAATCCGCTCGCTGGAGGATTACTCACCGGGAAGTATCAGTCAATCCTGTCAATTCCGGATACTGGCCGCTTCAGAAAGGATTATGGTTATCGATCGCGCTATTGGAAGGATGACTATTTTCAGTGTTAGAGGATTTTCAACGCACTTGTGCTGATGTCGAAATAAGTCCCGTTAACGCGGCCTTTAGCTGGCTCATCAATCATTCAAAACTTTCAGCCGAGCGAGGAGACGGCATTATTTTGGGTGCGAGCAAAATATCACAATTGACTGATAATTTAAGTGCCTTTAATCAAGGGCCGTTAGATCAATCGATAATCGAAGTGCTCGACCGAGGTTGGGAAGTCATCAAGCCTAATTACTTTCAGTACTTTCGTCCGTAGTATCAAAACCTTTTAG
>CAWVZP010000224.1:0-5430 GCA_963934675.1 uncultured Gammaproteobacteria bacterium
AATCACTAACATCGTTGCGTCAGGGCTCGATGATTCATGTTCATGATCAGGACTTTAACCAGAAGGTCAATGCGCCATTTACTGAAGCATTTATGACTCACACCTCAACGTCGCCTAACTATCAAATACTGGCATCACTCGATATTGGCCGGCGTCAAGTTGAGCTCGAAGGTTTTGAAATGGTTCAGAAGCAGATAGAGCTAGCCATGGTGATTCGCGAACGGGTTGCATCGCACCCGCTACTCAGTCGCTACTTTCGATTTCTTTCGGCTAAAGACATGATCCCTGACGAATACCGACCTTCTGGCATCAGCAATTATTTTGACTCAGAAACTGGCTGGAAAAATAACGGCATGGAAGAAGCTTGGGCTCAGGATGACTTCGTTATAGATCCCTCTCGTTTGACGCTTTATCTTGGTAAAACAGGCATTGACGGCGACACCTTTAAGACGACCTATTTGATGGACAAATATGGTATTCAAATAAACAAAACATCCCGTAATACCGTTTTATTCATGACTAATATTGGCACGACCCGCAGCTCAGTCGCTTTCTTGATCGACGTGCTGGTAAAAATTGCCACCGAATTGGATCAGGCTCGTGAAGATGCTGGACAGGTCGAAAGTCGCATCATGGAAAAACGCATCAAGTCATTAACCGTTGATCTACCCCCACTACCAGATTTCAGCTGCTTTCATCCCGTATTTCGTCCTGGAACAGCACGTGAAGTTCCAACTCCCGATGGCGACATTCGTAGCGCTTACTATCTAGCCTATGATGTTGAAAATTGTGAATATATGACTATTGATGACGATGAAATCGTTGAGGCAATGGATTCTGGGCGCGAGCTTGTATCGGCTAGTTTTGTTACACCTTACCCACCAGGATTTCCAATTTTAGTACCAGGGCAAGTCGTTAGTGAGGAAATACTGGCATTCATGCGCGCATTAGATGTGACCGAAATTCACGGCTATGAACCCGAGTTTGGGTTACAACTATTTACCGAACAAGCACTTCAAAGTTTTCTTAAACAATAATTGAATTTAAAACTGTAAAACAGGTATACGATTGGCGGTGTGGACATCGGCATAAGGTTCGGCTTGATTAGGGTAACCTGCCGGATCAATAAAACTTACCTGATACACGGTTTCTTGGAAGTTATCGAAATTGAATCGCCATTCATTGGCCGGCCAAATATAACGGCATTCGTTTCGGTAGGGATAGTAGGCGGCGGTATACAACGTACCGAACCCGCGGCCAAATTGTGTATGATAAAGCGGCTGTTGTAAAAATTTCAGAACAAAGCTATCGGTTGTTTCTTGCTCTCTTTCAATGAGTTCATTTAGATAATCAAAGCGCGCTTTGGTTTTTACCTTCTCTTCGTATAAAGGCCAGCTACCCAAATTTTGATGATTGGTTGCAACAGGTGTTGATACTTCTCTGGTTTTTTCGCCTGGCGCCATGGTTAGTGTCGAAAAATTGGCCTGCTTATCTAACAAGGTAACATTGTAGGCACCGTGTACTGGAATATCTTTTACTAGCTCGACTGCCTCGCGCACATTGCTTGCGTATTCGAGAATATAACGCAACACAATAGTAATACCAAAGCCCTCGCCAAAATCTTCAAGTCCACCAAAAGACATGGATACAGCCAGACCATGTTGGTTCATGCCATCAAGCACACCAGACATACAGTCGATCATTGCGATGACAGGCACTTGATCAAAATGACTGCGCATCACTAAACCGTCAAACACGTAAGGTGAATAGTCGTAATTCCGCACAATGATGGGTTCGTCTTTTAGATAAACCGCCTGTGAACAACCTCTAAATAATGGTGGCGGTGAGTATTGCGACAGAAATCGAGCCGCATGATCGCCACCACCGGCTAGCTCAACCATATCTTCGTAAACTGGTATTAATTCAGGCATGTAAGTCTGCAATGCTTTTAATGAATCAAAATAGGTCGGTCGGTCACTTTCACCATATCGCAGAAACCATTGATGATAGGCAGGCCAGCGCTGTTCAAATTCTTGTTGCCAAAGAGCACCGACTTTATTCTCGCTGAAGGCACGAAACCTGAAATCCATCTGAGTTCGAAAGGCCATTATAGCGGCACCGGTGGCTCAGGAAAATGAACGATCATTGGTTCGACAGAATCCTCCGGTTCCGGCTCTGCCTGGGCGGTGCCGACAATTTCTAAATCATTACGCGTCCACCAACACCAGAAACCCTGCTCACGCAACCAGCTGCTCAAACGATCGATATTATTCCACTCGCGACCCGCATTACGGGCATTAAACACTCGGTTGAGTTGCGTATCGACATAAACTGCCACAGCCCAAGCCATTGGATGTTTACCCTGATCACCATAACCACCCCCTTGATGCACGCGTTCCACACGATAAACCAAAGCATATTCACCGAGTCGTCCGGCAATACGCAAGGAAGCAAGATCGGCTTGAGTAACCGATCCCGATACACCTAAAGCTACATCTTGATTCATAGTGTTGACTTAATTACCACAATTGGTTACATTATGCATCATGGTGTCGAAAGCTACAACCAACGCTTCATCACCCATTATCTTGTGCACATAGGCACACATTATTTTCAGCTAGCAGCTGATCAAGGAGATAGTAAGATATGAGTAAGAGAATTTCACCCATTCCTCGCGGCTACAGAACAGCAACCCCTTGCCTAACAGTCATTAGTGTTGAAAGTGCCGTTGCATTTTATCAAGCGGCATTAAATGCAGAAGTACTTAGTAGTCACTTGAGTGCTGACGACGCAGTCACCGTCCATGCCACCATTAAGATTGGTAACAGTTTGATCGTGCTGAATCAGGAAGCACCAGAACTAGGCATTTTGTCTCCACTCAGTACTGGCGTTAGTGGCAGCCAGATTCATCTGTATGTTGATGATGTCGATGCAAGCTGGAATCGAGCTATCGAAGCAGGCGCACAGATACGCAACCCATTGTTTGACGCTTATTGGGGTGACCGCACTGGCTTACTAGCTGACAACGATGGTCATATCTGGTCGATTGCGAGCAAAATTGAAAATGTCTCTAAAGAAGAAATGATTAAACGATCTAAAGCTGGCTTAGTCTGCGATAACGCTATTAATGAAAGTAGAGTAGACGTCATTGCTGAAGCAGAAGTACCCTCCGTTACTGAAGCTTTGGCACCACAAGGAGAGTTCGTCGTAATCTAAATATGGCAGCAGTTTAAAAACTCAGGTATAAAGAAACGGTTGTTCTATAGGGTTCAACCGTTTTTTTAAGATCAAGGCCCAGCATGATCCCAACAATGCAGTGCTTTCCAAATGAACCGAGTAATATGATAAAAAAAACAGCAGTGCAACAAATTGAAGCATTAAAAAGTGGTGAAATTAGCGCCATAGCATTGCTCAAACAAACAATAGAACAGGCCGAAAAAGTTGACGCTCAGATCAACCCATTCGCATTAAAGTTATATAGTCGCGCTCGCCAGGTTGCTGGTGAGGCAGATAAACAACTAAAGTCGGGGACTGGCGGACCTTTGTGCGGCTTGCCAATTACGATTAAGGATTCACAATTCCTGGCTGGCTACCCTTGCACCAACGGCTCAAAAACACTCAGTCATTTTATACCCAGCGAAACCTGCAAGGCAGTTGAATTGCTGGAACAGGCTGGTGCTGTTATTTTCGCCAAAACTACCTGTCCTGAATTCAGCCTAACCGGCATTACACGGTCAGACTTATACGGCACCACGTCGAACCCGTGGAATATAGCTCGAACCTGTGGCGGGTCTTCTGGCGGTGCGGCCGCAGCTGTGGCGAGTGGACTAGGCGCATTGTCACTGGGTGGTGATGGTGGTGGATCTATCCGTATACCGGCCGCTTTTTGCGGAATTGTTGGCTTTAAACCGAGCTTTGGTATGATTCCGCGCAAACCCTGCTTTCCGTCGTGGGATTCAATCGTTTGTTACGGGCCGATGACTCGTAGTGTTGCCGATGCCCGATTAATGTATAACATTTTAAATCCAAATATTGATGATCATCGGACAAGTGAAAAACTCGATCTGAATGGATACTCTATAATCATATCTGAAGACCTTGGTTTTGCACCAGTGAATGACGATGTTCGTCTGGCATTTCGTGCTGTCGTTGACAAACTCAAAATGGCTCAAACAACTATCATTGAAGATAATCCTGAGCTACCTTCTTCTGTCGTCACCTGGGCGGTAACCGCCACATTTGATGCGTTTCAACACGCAAAGGATAAAGTTTACAGCCCCACCGACATAGGCGAAGCGGCAACAGCCTTTCTCGCTTTTGGTGCACAACTCGACCAGCAAAGTTTTGATGAAGCTCATGAATACCGAAACGTGATTGGAAAAGCCTATCAAACTTTGTTTGAACGCAGTAACTCGCGTATTTTAATTACTCCTACACTAGGCTGTGAAGCCTTTCCACACGGCACTATTCACCCATTACAAATTGCAAATACACCCATTGAAATGCCATGGCTAGATTGGGCGGGGTTCTTATACGATGCCAACCTAGCTGGATTACCCGCCTGCGCCATTCCTATGGGATTGGGAGCAGAGGGTCTACCACTATCGTTACAGATACTAGGACCGGTAGGCAGTGATGACGAAGTTTTGCAAGTTGCGGAAGCTATCGAGGCAGTAATCGGATGGCAACAGTCGATTGTTGTGCCACCCGATGCTTATGCTATGGTCCAAGAAACAATAACGGCATCAGCCTTAGCCTAGAATAATTTCGACTTATACGGGTCGTGTGGAAATACTGGCACCTTTTGTGGCTCGATACCGTGGAATTCAGCATTAATAGCCGATGTCCACATTTTGGCACGCTCCCGTAATTCACGCTTCTCAGTTTGCATCCGACCGCGAGAAACAATAATGCCAAGATCTGCACCTTTATAGGTGTAGTCACCTTCTTTATACACTTGTAAGTAAAAGGCTTCGTCATTGTCTATCACATTAGTCCAGTCGAGATCGTGACGGTCGAATTTTATGCCGCCGTATTTATCCATCCGCCAGACACCGGTCTTCGGTGCGTGAGTCAACTGGCGCACCTTGTCTTCGGTTTGCTTTAATACTAACTGGCTCCAATAATCATATTCATTCCAGCGATTTTGAATGCGCCTAAGATCGATATCGTAATCAACATCGAGATATTCCAATAGATGAAAAAGGAATAAGGGCACGCCACCATAATGTGAAGTCAGTAAATTCGTCATTGGACTGGCCCCACTGATGCGTGGGTTAACCTCGCCCAGATAAGGTGTGCCGTCATCACTATCGAGCAAAAAATCCATACAGAACACGCCTTTATAACCTTCCTTATATAAACGGTCACCCAGATCAGAAGCCATCTTTCGTAACTCGCGTCTAATTTTAGCATTGAAGATTTTTGGCC
>CAWVZP010000225.1:0-5385 GCA_963934675.1 uncultured Gammaproteobacteria bacterium
GTAATGTTACTGATAAGTAGGGCTAACGGCTCAATTTTCAATCGACGCCATTTTCTAAAAAGTGATAGAAAATTCTTAGTTGTTACTATCCTCGCTCTCACTCATTGGTTCGGCGACTAATTCGATTGTTTCGTGATTTAAATCATTGTGCAATGGTTCAAGTTCGGGCATCGACTTACTGACCTTGTTCGACAACTGATTAAAACGTTCGACTTTGCCGTGCAAGCCCTGACGACCAGCAATCGCAGTTAGCGTCAAATTATAATGGTTTGACGCAGCACTCAGGCTGCCGCCGAGTTTTTTCATTCGGTTCGCGACTTCGCAGACTTGATTAAAGATATCGCCTGCTTTTTCGCCAATTTCACGCGCTTCTTTGTTACTACGTTCGATCATCCATAAATTCGCAACCGTCCGTAAAATAGGAATCAGTGTGGTATGCGACACTAAAACAATATTTCTTTCATAACCGTAGTTGAACAAATCTTTTTCGTATTTTAGCGCCTCGATATAGGCTGGCTCAATGGGCATAAACATTAACACAAAGCTTGGACTACGCATGCCAATCAAGTTGGTATAGTCCTTCCCCGATAAATCATCTATGTGCCGCTTGACCGAACTGGCATGTTCGGCCAAAGCCAGGTTCAGCGTTGTGGGTGTTTCCGCAGCAACGACACGATCATAAGCAACCAGAGATACCTTGCTGTCGATAATAATCTGCTTGCCACCCGGCACATTGACGAGATAGTCGGTTTGCTTGCGATTACCGTTGGCATCTTTAAACGACGACTGCTTTTCGAAATGAGCACCGGAAATCAAGCCACTCATTTCTAGCGTGCGCTCAAGCTGAGCTTCGCCCCAGCCGCCTCGTTTTTGCGAATCACCTTTGAGTGCCGAAGTCAGGTTCTTGGCGTCGTCACCTATCTTCAAACCCGCTTCTAGCACTTTCTTGATTTCGGCTTCGATAGCGGAGTTGCCTTTTATCGAGTCGCTATGAACTTCGTTAACGCGCTTCTGGAAGCCGTCAATCTGATCGCGAAATGGCTTCAGTAACGTCTCGATTGAGGCCTGACTATTCTGGTTAAACGTTTTGGCTTTTTCATCGAGTATTTTTCCGGCCAGATTTTCAAACTCAATTTTAAGCTGTTTACGATTCTGTTCGAACTGATCGAGCTTTTGGGTGCTAAGTTCATGCTCTTTCTGAAGATCGCCTTTCAATTCAAGATTGGCTTTTTCGGCCTCATTTAGCAACTGTTGAGACTCACTAAGCCGCGTGCGTTCGGCCTCCAACGCTAGCTTCAATTGCTGGTTCAAATGTTCTGATTGTTGAAGGCGTTGCTGTGTTAATGCGAATTCAGTTTTGAGTTGATTATTGGATTCATTCAGCGTCTCAAATTTTAATATCGTCAATTTTTGCAAACGTCGAAAATGACCGGTGAGCAAACTAACAAGCAATGCCACAGCGGCTATTGCCGCTATGGCAAAATGAAGAGGTTGGAGCGCTTGTATAATAGCTTGCATGATAGGTTATATAACAACTGGGCGATTTAGAAACAGCCGCATTGTAGCACTTTCCACCATAAACCTTAGGCCTTGTAACGGTTTAATAAACCGACAGGACTTGATAGTCTATTTACCATCAGAATAGGATAAGAAATGGCCAGTAAAGTTAGAGAGGTGCGACAGACTTTCACACCAGAGCAAAAGCTGGAATACGCTAAATTGATGTCTGAAGAAAATTATACGAATCAGCTAGTGATGGATTTTTCTGGTGCTGGTTCTACAGCGCTATCTCGCTGGAAAAACAATTTCTTGCAGAACAGCGAGGTGAAGTAGTCGAAGGGAAGATCGAGCTTGATACGGATAAACAACGCATTCAAGAGTAAGAGTATCAGTTAGCTGCATCAAGATCGGATGTTGCTTTGTTTCATTCGCGACAATCCAGCATTAAAGTGATGAGGGCAATGAAAAAGGCGGAGAGTCATCTAAACATATCGCAGGTATGCCAACTCATGAATGTGCCAATAGCGAGCTATTACTATCACCCAACAGACAAACCAGAAACCGCTCAATATCTTGATAAGATTAAAGTAATACAAAAAGAAAGTTTCCAAGCTTCATTGCGAAAGTACTGAAAAAACCACACTATTATTGATCAGGTAAGCAACGGCCTAGTATACCCAATCAGCTGAATCGTCAATTCAACCCGAGTCAGGCCAATACCCATTGGGTGGGAGATATCACCTACATACGTCACCATGGCAGCTGAAGTTGCTTGGCAACAGTACTTAATTTAGGTTTCCGGGAGATTGTTGGTTACGCCTTATGACAGACACCGGACGCACAACTCGCCCGACAGGCGCTATTGAATGCGATAAAAATGCAGGCCCCAGACACGCTTCAGCTGATGCTCCATTCTGATCAAGGCGTTCAATATACGGCAGACCTATTTAAGAAATCTTTATCGATACACGGTATCAATCAAAGTATGAGTCAACGAGGCATTGTTGGGATAATTCAGTTCAGGATTGTTTTTTTTTAGGAGTTTAAAAAGTGAATGTCTCAATGGACTGATATTCATAAATCATCGGTGTCAGCTGTAGAGCATTACATTCGGTATTACAATAATAAACGAATTCATTCTGCTTTTGGCAGAGTGACCCCAGTAAATAAAAAATTTTACTTGATGTGGCTTGAAGTTCCTACAGAAATACTTGATCATTATAAAACGTATTCCCTTAATTTATCTTGGACTAAATCTTTATCCCGTTTTTGTAGTGTATCTATGCTCTTTAAAAACTCATTGGTTTCAAATAAATCAAAAATTACTCAATAATGTTTCTTTATTTTTGCATCACTAAACGCACGTTTTAGCTTAGCTTGTAACTCTTCGTTGCCATCAATTACCGCCATATAAAATTCATCAATGTATTCACTTTCTGAGATATATCGTAAGGGTGATGTTTCAATAAAATTTGAAAAGCTGCGATTATCACTTTCTGCAAAAGCCTTAAACTGTGAATAGATATCATCATCCTGCTTTAATATTTTTCCCATCGGTTAGCCAGACGTTGGTATGATTTCCGAAGTTAACAAAAGCTGTAATTTAATATGGCCCTAATTTTAGTGCAAGAGCTCCATTCATTAAAAGAATGATTGAATGCGCCAGATGAAGCCGGGAATATTCGTCGGTTGCTTCTGTCGAGACCTATCCAACCTTACTTAGTCCGCCGGAGTGTCTGGGGCAGCTAAGTAATCGTTCTAGAAATGATTTTAACAACATTCCTTGTTCAAATATTTTCCAAAACGGGAATGAGCCTGAAAATAGGGGTAATCTAAAATTGAGTTAAGCCCTTAAATCATGTCGTTCATGTAATTGTTTAAAGAGTGTATCTCGTGCCGTGTTTAATTGTACAGCGGCTTCATTATCATTCATTTTTTTGCTGAATGCATTGAGTTGTTTCAGGGTGATACAGGTTTCAAATATTGCTTTGGATTAGTTAATGAGATGGATTTATCGTAAGGCGTCATTATATCGTTGTAAGCCTTTTTTTCTTTCCTTACCTTTGTTATCAATGACGGTTGTTGGAAAGTAGCAAGGTCAATGGAAATTCACATAGCGATAAACCTGAGTTTGATTGAATGGGCTAAATTGGCTAGTGCGGTGTTGGGGAATATGTTCATAGTCATAGAGTTTACGAACCATAGAGCCATTCTTACTTTCGACTAACGCATTATCATTGCTGTGGCTTGGCCTTGATTTGGTGGCTTTAATGAGCAGTTTATCCAGCAGGGCAGCGATGGTGTCGTTGATGTATTCACCACCATTATCTGCATGGAGCCTCGGTGTCTCGAAAGTTAATGCCTCTAAAGTTTTTTGGATGGTGGACAATATAAACGCTTCACTAATTCGCTCAATGGTTAGAATCACCAGAAACTGAGTGACAGCGTCAACGGCGTTAATATGGTAAATTTCCTTACGTTTGTCTTGATCGCCCTGATGAACTGAATCGATGCGGATATAGCCTCGTTGGTCATTGGAGCAAGGCTTTCGGCTAATGCCCATCGCAACTTTCTTTGGCCGAGTTTTCGTTAAGCTACATCTCTGGCGTTGATATGTCTTTGAGCGACGTAAATTGTATAAATGTGAAACCGAAATGTTGGCGAGGTTTTGATACTGGTCCTGCTCAAATTGATGATAGGCGCGTTCACATAGCTTTTTAATCACGGCCCCTCTGGGTTGTTGGTGTGCTGCTCATCCATTTCAGCTAACAGCCTTATATCGGACGGGGTGTAACGACAGGTGAAACCATTACGGCGTGCTACTTTAATCTTGATGTCACTGGTCTTAACGAACTGCTGTATGAACTTTTTAATCTGAGACCTGTGACAACCAGCGACCTTCATCAAATACTGAGCCACTGTGCCTTTATCTAGTTTGCTGAGCTTTCGATACCGGTGCTTTTTTAAAGCTTTATGGATCCACTGATAACGTTCTTGCTTAGTCGTTACGACATTGAAAGCAACAATATCGGTACCGTTCAGGAATCGCTGAATATTTTCTATGTTGTTGAGTTGCTCTAACTTCATGATCGTTTTTATTCCTAAATCATGAGCGACTTTGTTGATTTGTTCAGGCTCATCTTATATTAGAATTATGTGCCTTGTTCAGGCTCATCTCTTATTGGAGAAGACTGATCGGTTCTAAATAATAGATGCCTTCAAAGGTCGAGTGACCGATTATCTACTTTTTTGTGGCATTAACTTTATGAGGCGATGGATATGACTTGACATCACAGCTTAACCGAAAATTTTTCTAGCAAAGAGTAACAATAAAACGCTTGGATCATCCTCTTTTTATACGCACTACTTTCATCATTTCAAAGCTCATACCCGCAACAGTTTCCTGTTGAGAATAATAGGTCATATTTACTCTGGCACCTTTTAAACTTTTATAATTACCTTTGCGCTTGAACTTAAACGGTACATCACAACCATCCACCATTAAGGTGTGCAAAATCCAGTCATCTTGCTCTCGTTGAACATGAGATATAACTTTCATTAGCTCGGAATGAGTAAGATTTTTGTTTTTGTCTACTAATTTTTTGGGATCTGATTGCATACACAATATTATATGATTTTTTATTGGCTAATTTAACCAATATTTGACTATATATCTGAATTCAAAATATCTTGGTACAGCCTCTCGCAAAGCAAGCGCTCCGAATGCGGAAAACTAGGAGCGCTCGACCATGCTTAGTTATATTACTTTAGCTTTTTGGCTGACTCGAAACATTCGGTTTGCCAAATACAACTTATTTGATCGCAATACCCATCAATGGCACTCGCAAAACAATCAAAATTACCTTCGACTTGCTGAATCAACTG
>CAWVZP010000226.1:0-5365 GCA_963934675.1 uncultured Gammaproteobacteria bacterium
TCGCATAATGGTACGACTGCAGAAACCAACCGACGCCTTAGAGTGGTTGTGCCAAGAATCCCTCGCATTAGTAACCATACTGACTTTGATGTTTTGCGCTTACATCCACAGGTTGATTTAACTTTTGTGGAAGAAGGCCAGGTCGTGCCTGCGGCGGATCTAATTATTTTACCCGGTAGTAAAAATACCATTAATGACCTCAATTGGCTTGTCGATAATGAATGGCCTGCTCAGATTAAAAAACACTTACGCTATGGTGGAAAGTTAATAGGGATCTGTGGTGGCTACCAAATGGTAGGACAACACATTCATGACCCCGAAGGAATCGAAGGTAAAGCAGGCTCTCAGTTAGGGTTACAACTAATGGACTTTGAAACGACGCTCGCGCCCGTCAAGCAGTTAACCCAAGTAACGGGTTACTTGTTTGATTCAAAAGTTCGCGTTGATGGCTACGAAATCCACATGGGTATCACCGATGGGCCAGACTTAATACGACCGGCTATTGACCTGGGTGATCGCACAGATGGGGTAATTTCTTCTGACAATCAAATACTCTGTAGCTACCTTCACGGTTTATTCGATCATCACGAAGCCTGCGACGCCTTGTTACAGTGGGCGGGGTTGGATGCTGATGCGAGTGTCGATTATCAGGCTTTACGCCAACGCGAAATTGATCGTGTCGCCACTATGCTCGAAACTGAAATTGACTTTGATCTTTTGGCTGCGAATATTGGCTTAAAGTGACTCTGAATACGACAGGTTCTACTGAATGTTAGCCACCTTGTTACCCGTACTGTGTTGCGTTATTGCACTGATTCTCGATAGATTGTTCGGTGAACCTAAATACCACCCGCTGGTACTTTTTGGCAATATTTCCAGTTGCTTCGAACGTCGGTTAAATAACCGTCAGTCACGCATTAACGGTTTTTTTGCTGCTGCTGTGGTGATTGCTATACCTGTCTCTGGGGTGCTCTATTTGCAGTCACTTCTATCGAGTGTCTGGTTGCAATCAGGACTGAATATAGCCGTACTTTATTTTGTTATCGGCTGGCAAAGTATGAAACAACATGCACTTGCGATTTCCAATCCATTGTTCAATGACGATCTTGAGAATGCTCGCTGCCATTTATCGATGATTGTGAGCCGTGATACCAGTCAAATGAGCGAATCTCAAGTGGTCGGATCAACTATAGAATCGATACTTGAAAATGGACATGACTGTGTTTTTGCCTCGCTGTTCTGGTTTTTAGTGCTGGGCCCCGCAGGCGCGCTATTGCATCGATTAAGCAATACGCTTGATGCTATGTGGGGTTATAAGAATGAACGTTATCTTCAGTTTGGCTGGTTTGCAGCTCGGCTAGACGATGTGCTTGGGTATCTACCCGCAAGACTAACGGGGCTGAGTTATGCGCTCAGTGGTAACTGCAAAGCTGCATTAGTATCCTGGCGCCAACAGATGGGTCAACATAAGAGCCCAAACGCTGGGCTAGTGATGGCCAGTGGCGCGGGAGCGCTTGGTATTCTGATTGGTGGATCGGCCATATATGACGGTGTTAACCACGATAAACCTTATCTCGGTACCGGCAGTCAGGCGCAGACCACAGATATTCTACGGTCGATTAGATTAGTTGAAAAGGCGTTGATTGTTTGGTTAGGGTTAAGTGCTTTATGCTTGCTGGTGTTAGTTACCTTGTGAAGTCGCAATTTAGATTGTGACCAGGTACTGGGTCGTTATACTACCTGTTATTAATGAGTTATCTAGATGTCATGTCATATACCGAACAAGAAAAAGCGACCGTTTATCGCGTTATTAAAGAGCGTCGTGACATGCGTCATTTTACCAAAGAGCCAGTGTCGCCAGAGATATTGCGCAATTTAATGCAAGCAGCCCAGCTCGCACCGAGTGTCGGCTTCATGCAGCCCTGGCGTTTTATTCGAATTACCGACCCTGCCATTCGAAATCAAATTTACGATCTCGCCCAGGCTGAAATCAAGTTAACCGGTGAACAGATCGAAGATAAGAAAACAACCTACGCAACGTTGAAGCTAGAAGGCATAAAAGATTGTGCCGAAATTTGGGTTGCTGCATTAATGGAAGGGCGAGAAAAGTATATTCTTGGCCGCCGTACCATGCCAGAGATGGACCTGGCATCGCTCTCATGCGCTATTCAAAATATTTGGCTGGCTGCGCGCGCCGAGAGTATTGGTATGGGATGGGTTTCATTCTTTCAACCCGATGACTTGGCTAAAATTTTAGCCATACCAGAGGACAGTTATCCAGCGGCAGTCCTATGTATTGGACATGTTGATGCATTTTATGACAAGCCACTGTTGGAGCAAGCCGGCTGGGATTCACGGCGTGGAATGGATGAAATTCTGTATGAGAATAGCTGGGGTAATGCCTGCTCTTTCTTATAGACCTGCCGGTTGTTTAGCGATCAATGTCATAAGGATTTTCGCCTGTTTGACAGATAGACTTTTTATACTTTGCTAGCTATATATTCTGATAATAGTCTCCCATGCGAGGGCATAGGAGACTCAACCGATAGTTAGTACTATTCGTTCTCTGACGACATATTCCAAAGGATACTCTGTCCCTCACCCATCATGGTTTTAGGCATTTGGCCATCCCACTGTTGCGCACGAACGTATTCGACGAGGACACGAGACTCACTCAGGGCATCCGCTTTTTTCTTGATCGATTCAGCTTCCGCTACGCCTTTGACTCTGATTGCTTGAGCTTCTGCAATTGCTTCGATTCTAATCGAATAGGCTTTACCGTCGGCAGTCGCTTTTGCCGCATCTCGTTTGGCATTTGCGGTGTTTACTTCGCGTTGTGCTTCAAGTTCTTGACGATCAAGACGATGCTTTTCAGCAGCAGCCAGGTTCTTCTCAGTTTGCTTGGTTTCGATTGACTGAATGTATTTGGCAGGCAGGCCTAGGTTTTCCAATTGTGCTGAATCGAGCTTGACCGGGTAAGTGCTCATTTCTTCTTGTAGTAGTTCTTCTATTTGGGTAATAACACGACTTCGGTTCTGGATGATTTCCTCAGCCTTGTATCTTGCTAATGCATCTTTAGCTGCAGATCGTAATTTGGGGTCAAGTATTCGAGACTCAAACTGGTCCAGCCCACCGTAACTCTTAAAGAGTTCGAAAGCCTGGTCGCGTCTGACCGTCCAGTTAATCGAAACTTCGGCTGTGACTGGCATTTGTTCATGGGTTGACGCATTCAGTTTTTCAACATTCTTACGCGTTCGAATTTCTAACACTCCTATTCGATCGACGAAAGGAATCTTGACGTGTAAACCTGGGCTAACCTGTTCGGTTGCTTCACCAAATCGTTTGATGATACCAACATGGCCTTCATCAACGGTGTACATGGCCTGAGAAAAAACCACCAGTAATAATAGCAGCGTAACCACTATGAATACGGCGCCGTTGCTTTTGTTGATGATTTTAGCTAAATCTAGCAAGTTATTTGAATTGTTGATAGTGAGGTTTTTTTAAATTTTGCGGTGATTTTATACGAAACGAATCTGCTTTGATTCGCGCCACATATATTTAGGATGGCGTTGCAGGGAGTCGGCTTGCAGGAATTTGAATTGAAGTCTCAAAGTTTGTGGCAGATAAGAAATATTCAATGCCTAAACGCGATGAATTAGTCAATTGCTTCCAATGAGTTGTCTATCGCCAAAATGGTATCAATCAATTGCTGTTGATAGTCCCCTGGATCTTGCCACAGGCCTCGTTGCTGAGCTTCAAGTAATCGTTCGGCCATTTCTTTCAAAGCATTGGGGTTTGATTGCTCTAAAAATTGTCGATTATCATCATCCATTACCAGAGCATCAGTAACGGACTCGTATTGATAATCATCAATCAGGTTGGTGGTAGCATCGTAGGCAAATAGATAGTCAACCGACGCAGCCATTTCGAAGGCGCCTTTATAGCCATGCTCTCGCATCGCACTAATCCACTTAGGATTGGTTACTCGTGATCTAATGACGCGATTGAGTTCTTCTTTTAGAGTTCGAATTTTGGGGTTAGCCGGATTTGAGTGATCGCCGTGATAGACGACAGGCATATCACCCTTTAATACGGATACGGCATTACTCATGCCGCCCTGAAACTGGTAGTAGTCGTCTGAGTCGAGTAGGTCGTGTTCACGGTTGTCCTGGTTTTGGACTACGACTTCAATTTGGCTTAAGCGAGATTCAAAGGCAGAAAATGCGGCCTCACCAAAGTTATTCTGGCTGTAACTATAACCGCCCCAGTTGACGTAGGCTTTAGCCAAATCGGCCTGATTATCCCAAACGCCTTCGTCAATTAAACCCTGTAATCCAGCGCCGTAACTACCGGGTTTAGAACCAAACACTCGAAACCTGGCCTGTGTTTTTGCTTGCTCTGGATCAATACCTTGTGCAACTAATGATTCGTAGCTGGTTTTGATATGTTGTCGCAAGGTATTGCTATCACCTGGCTCTTCATAGTCAGCTAAAGCCTGCACTGCATTATCAAAGAGTTTGGCGACGTTTGGGAATGCATCGCGAAAGAACCCTGAGATACGTAATGTGACGTCAACACGAGGACGACCGAGTTGAAAGCCAGGAATAATTTCAATATCAATCACTCGATTCGAACCCTCAGCCCAAATAGGTCTGACTCCCATTAATGCAAATGCTTGAGCGATATCATCACCACCGGTGCGCATGGTCGAAGTACCCCAAACGGATAAGCCAAGTTGCTTTGGGTATTCTCCTTGTTCTTGTAAGTGCCGAGTCAATAGTTGATCGGCGGATAGTTGACCCAATTCCCATGCGGTTTGAGTGGGTATTGAGCGGGAGTCAACTGAGTAAAAGTTCCTGCCTGTGGGTAATACGTCAAGTCGGCCACGCGTGGGGGCACCGCTTGGACCAGCGGGGACGAAACAACCATTGAGTCCCCCTAGAAAATTAGCGATTTCGTCATCACCCGATTGCATGACGGCTTTCAGTACGACTTGTTTTATATACCCCAGTAATTGTTCGGTTTGCGCTAATGAGTGGGCCAGAGTTTGCTCAGACAGCATGGAATCAATGCACTGTTCTGCCAATAATTCCAACCGTTCTCGGGTATCTGCTTGTGTTCTCCAATCATCATTACTAATGTTCTGTAGCAGTGTCGGCTTTTCGGCTTGAGCAGGTGTGGCTGGATCGAATTTCAACGGATCGAAGGGACTGCCATCATCGCTGATCAAATTGAGGTCACGACTTAAGCAGTGTAATAACCCCGCGTCATTTTGACCATCGCCGCGTGGTAAGCGGGTAAGGGCGACCAGCGTTTCGGTTAGATTGTGATCGTCTGGTAATTGACCAAAGCGATGCAGGCC
>CAWVZP010000227.1:0-5354 GCA_963934675.1 uncultured Gammaproteobacteria bacterium
GAACCAAAATGCAATGGCCCGGAAGGCGACGGAGCGAATCGCCCAATGACATTGTCTTGCGTCATTAGCGCATCACTTAGTCAATAGGTTTTGGGCCAGTAGTTTTTCAAGTATGCCCTGATACACATCGGTTAATTGATCAATATCAGAAACTCTGACATGCTCGTTAATTTGATGGATGGTCGCATTGACGGGGCCAAGTTCGAGGACCTGAGCGCCAGTCGGGGCGATAAACCGACCATCAGACGTGCCGCCAGCGGTGGATAGCTCGGTATCAAGTCCAGTTACCTGTTTGATTGACTGTTTTGCTGCGTCCACTAACGAACCAGCACTGGTCAGAAACGGCAGGCCAGATAGATTCCAATCCACGTCATAATCGAGGCCGTGTTGTTCGAAGATAGCTTCCGATGTCTTAATGATTTGATGATGGTCAAGCTCGGTCGAGTAACGCAGGTTAAACGTGACTTCGATATGACCGGGAATTACGTTGGTAACGCCCGTACCACTATGAATATTTGAGATTTGAAAACTGGTTGGTGGGAAGAATTCGTTGCCATCATCCCAGTGAACGGCACAGAGTTGATTGAGCGCAGGGAGGACTTTGTGGATTGGATTGTCCGCTAAATGTGGGTAGGCGACATGACCCTGAATGCCACGAACGGTGAGCACGGCACCGAGTGAACCACGGCGACCATTCTTGACTGTATCGCCTAAGTGTTCAGTACTTGAGGGTTCACCCACCAATGCCCATTTGATTTTTTCGCCACGCGCCTCTAGGGTTTCAATGACTTTAACGGTACCATTTTTGGCAGGTCCTTCTTCATCGCTGGTAATTAAAAAAGCAATCGACCCCGAGTGATCAGAGTGTTCGGCCACAAAGCGTTCGCAGGCAGTGACCATTGCCGCAATGCCCGCCTTCATATCGGCAGTGCCTCGTCCGAATAATAAACCATCGCGTACTTCAGGCTTAAAAGGATCACTGTGCCATTTATCGACAGGACCGGTCGGGACCACATCGGTGTGCCCAGCAAAAACGAATAAGGGAGAACTAGTGCCTCGCCTTGCCCACAGATTGGTGACTTCACCAAATTGCATGGTTTCACATTCGAAGCCAATAGCGGCTAAGCGGTCTGTCAGTATTTGCTGACAGCCAAGATCGTCTGGTGTGACTGATTGCAGTTCGACGAGTGACTTGAGTAATTTTAAAGTTTCCGATTCCATTTGTTATCAATCCGACCCAAAAATTTTGTTATAGTTAACATCACTAAAACCGACGTGACGTTCATCGCCCTTAACCAGAAGAGGTCGTTTAATAATAGCAGAGTTGTCGAGCATGATTGTAATGGCTGATTCTTTATCGACACTGTTTTTGACCTGATCTGATAATTGTCGCCATGTCGTGCCACGTTTATTAATCAACGCTTCCCAACCCAATTCATCAACCCAATGTCTTAGCAATGCGGGATCGAGTCCTTGTTTTCTATAGTCATGAAATTGAAATGTAATTTCATGATCGGTAAGCCATTGCTTGGTCTTTTTAATGGTGTCGCAGTTAGCAATGCCATAAATAGTGACAGAATCAGCCATGTTTAGTTGTCACCTTGTTCGATGTCAAAAATTGACATTCTTAATCAATATTCCGAAGTAAATCGTTAATACCAACTTTAGAACGCGTCTTTTCATCTACCTGTTTGACAATGACGGCACAGTAAAGGCTGCATGAGCCATCAGCAGAAGGCAGATTACCTGAGACGACTACTGAACCAGCAGGAATTCGACCATAGCTGACTTCTCCAGTGGCGCGATTGAATATTTTAGTGCTTTGTCCAATGTACACACCCATTGAAATGACCGAATTTTTTTCTACAATGACGCCTTCAACTACTTCTGAGCGCGCACCGATAAAACAATTGTCTTCGATAATAGTCGGTGATGCTTGTAGAGGTTCGAGCACGCCACCAATTCCAACACCGCCCGACAGGTGAACGTTCTTTCCAATCTGCGCACAAGAGCCTACGGTTGCCCAGGTGTCTACCATGGTGCCACTATCAACATAAGCGCCTATGTTTACATAAGACGGCATTAGTACCACGCCCTTTGCAAGGTAAGATCCTTTTCGAGCCATTGCAGGTGGTACAACGCGCACCCCGCTAGCGGCGAATTGTTCTGGTGTAGTCTGCGCAAACTTAGAGTCGACCTTATCGTAGTATTGAGTTGACCCACCGGCCATGACTTGGTTGTCGTGGATGCGAAACGATAGCAAGACTGCCTTTTTCAACCATTCGTTAACTTGCCAGCCGCTGTCAGTTGGCTCTGCGACCCGTGCAGCACCTGAATCAAGTAATTCGATGGCAGCGGTAACCGCCTGTTTAATGTCAACAGAAACATTTGACGGTGTAATGTCGGCACGATTTTCGAAAGCGGCTTCGATTGTTTGTTGAAGATCAGACATAAAGTTTTCCTAAAGATTAGTTAAAAAGGTATTGATTCGATTGGCGGCATCTTGACACTCTTCGAGTGGTGCAACTAGAGCCATGCGTATTTTGTTTTTTCCCGGATTTTCATTAGAATTTTTGTTGGCGTTGTCTTCATTAGTATCACGCGACAATAGACTACCGGGTAATACTGAAATGTTTTGTTCTGCATAAAGCCGAACTGCAAATTCGGTATCGGCGATGGGTGTCGTTACCCATAAATAAAATCCGGCTTGTGGTTTTTCAGGACGAAGTGTGTTTTCAAGCGTTGATAAAACACAATTGAATTTTTCTCGATAACGATTACGGTTTTCAACTACATGGGTTTGATCGCCCCAGGCAGCAATGCTGGCAGACTGGGTGGCTGGGGGCATCGCACTGCCATGATATGTTCGGTAAAGTAAAAATTTGGCAATGAGTTTGGCATCGCCAGCGACAAATCCCGAGCGTAATCCCGGTAAGTTTGAGCGCTTAGACAGGCTATGAAAAGCCAGGCATCGGTCGAAATCGGTCAGTCCCATGGAGGCCGCTGCACCTAATAGTCCCGGTGGTGGATGGCTTTCATCGGCATAAATTTCGGAATAACATTCATCGCTGACAATCACAAAGTCGTATTTTTGAGAGAGTGATATAAGTTGCTGTAAATAGACCTCACTCATTACTGCACCCGTTGGATTACCTGGAGTGCAAATGTACATGAGTTGACAATCTTGCCATTGCTGCACACTTATAGTTTCTAGATCAGGTAAATAACCATTCGCTTCGATGCAATTAAGGTAATGCGGTTTTGCGCCGGCCAGAATAGCAGCCCCTTCGTAAATTTGGTAAAAGGGATTGGGCATCAACACCAACGGATTTTTAGCCGTTCGATCAATCAGGCATTGCGCGATGGCGAACAGTGCTTCGCGAGTGCCAGTGGCTGGCAAGATATGCTTCTCAGGATCAACAAACTTTGATTCAATATTAAATCGTTTCGAAATCCAAAGCGCGATTGTTTCACGGAGTTCGATCTTGCCTTTGGTACTCGGATAGTTTGATAGTTGATCCATGTTCTCGATCAACCTGTTGACAACAAACTGCGGGGCCGCGTGTTGTGGCTCGCCGATTGATAAAGCAATATGGCTCAAGTCAGCAGGGGGCGTTAGCCCACGCTTTAATTCTACCAGTTTCTCAAACGGGTAAGGGTGTAAGAGAGAAAGATCACGGTTCATATAGGTCAAGTCAAGTTTAGCTAGTCTCATCAAAAAGCTAGGGTAATTAAATTAATCAAATAAACTCAGCTTGTTAGGCCAACAAATTCAAACTTTCCATTGCGGCATCAATGTTTTTCTTAGCCTCGGCCGACAGTGGCATGACGGGCACGCGACAATCTTCACCACAAAGCCCTAATTTCGATACTGCGTACTTCGCACCCGCTGGACTTGGTTCAGCGAACAGGGTGGAATGCAATGCCATTAAGTCATCCTGTATGGCCAGTGCCTTAACAAAGTCTCCTTCTGTACAGGCTTTTTGCATTTGCGCACAAAGTGCAGGCGCTACATTCGCGGTTACTGAGATGCAACCATTACCACCGCCAACATTATAGGCAACTGCAGTAGCGTCTTCACCTGATAACCAGGTGAATTCAGATTTGATGTGCATTCTTTCTTGCAAAGGACGGGACAAATCACAGGTAGCGTCTTTGACCCCAACAATTCGTGGCAATTGAGCTAATTTTGCCATGGTTTCAACTTCAATATCGACAATAGCGCGGGGTGGAATGTTGTATAGAATAATGGGCAGATTGCAGGCGTCATGCACCATTTTGAAATGAGCGTAAAGGCCCGATTGATTTGGGCGATTGTAGTAACCTGCCACATGAAGCAAGCCATCTGCGCCTACTTCCTCAGCATGTAAGCTGTATTCAATGGCCTCGATTGGATTGTTTGAACCTGCACCCGCAACAACAGGTACACGTCCAGCCGCTTCAGTGACGACAATTTCGACAATACGTTTATGCTCAACACTGCTCAATGCGGGTGACTCACCCGTGGTACCGACGGGTACTAAACCATTAGTGCCTTGCTCGATGTGCCAGTGAGTTAACTGACGGAGTGCATCCTCGTCGAGATTTCCATTGCGAAATGGGGTTACCATCGCCACCAGTGATCCAGAAAATAATGCCATGCCCAATGCCTTAGATATTGAATTTAATGTTGAATTATAACGAGCCTTAAGGCGTGGGTACAATTAATATTCAACCAAACGTCAATTGTTGTGAATTTATCTTTGCAAATCTTCACCGCATTGGTTTACAGTGCGCCGAAAAGTGAAATGACGAGAATTATAATGACAACAAGCCAAGCAGGTTCATTGTACGGTAAAGTGGTATTAGTCACGGCTGGTGGGTCGGGTATTGGCCGAACAATTGTTGAGGCTTATCTGGCACTCGGTGCCAAGGTTCATACCTGCGATATCTCTCAATTAATGCTGGATGAATGTTGCAATCATAATCCAGAATTAACCACCAGTGTTTGTGATGTTTCCGATGAAAAACAGGTCGAGTCATTGTTTGATGATTTAAAAAAACAGTATGGTCAGCTCGATATTCTAGTCAACAATGCTGGTATTTCGGGTGCGACAGCTTCAATAGAAGATTTTGAAATAGACGATTGGGATCGAACGATTGCGGTTGATTTGCGAGGTACTTTTCTGGTGACTCGTCTGGCAGTGCCTTTATTGAAGCAGGTTGGTGGTGGATCGATCATTAATATGTCATCGAATGCTGGGTTATTTGGTACGCCATTGCGATCACCTTATGCCGCGGCGAAATGGGCCGTCATTGGTCTCACTAAAACCTGGGCAATGGAGCTAGGCCCTTTTTCGATCAGAGTGAATGCG
>CAWVZP010000228.1:0-5326 GCA_963934675.1 uncultured Gammaproteobacteria bacterium
GGCTTCCGAGTACGCAACCAATCCCGCGACTGAACCACCTGCACCGGGTAGAATACCCACCAGCGTACCGATAATTGATGAGCGTATTAAGTTAACTTTAGATTTCATTGCAATAGCAGCAGCCTCACCGATGCGGACAGACTTAACGTCATCTTCTATCTTCAAGTGCCTATCAGGCACTGCAACGAGATCGATTAATACAGGAATGCAATAGAGACCAATCAGCGCGCCCACAACACCGAACCCACTAATCAGTGTCTGACTGCCAAATGTCAGTCGTATATCTGCCGAAATTTCGGCGACACCAACAGTAGAAAGAATAAGCCCAAATGCACCACCAGCTAACCCCTTCATTAAATTACCATTTGAAAGTGCGGCAATAAGTGACAAGCCAAAAATAGACAACCAAAAATATTCGCCGGGTCCAAATGCGAGAGCAACTTCTGATAGGGGTGGAGCTAAAAATAACAGGGCCATTGCACCCACTAAGCCACCAAATACGGAAGCAAAGCAGGCCAAAGCAACGGCTAGATCACCATCACCACGTTTTGCCATCGGATAACCGTCAAACGTTGTTGCGATTGCTGAAGGTGTACCGGGTGTATTTAATAAAATGGCGGCGTAAGCACCGCCATAAATGGCACCCGTATAAATGGCACCGAGTAAAATAAGTGCCGAGGCAGGCTCCATACTAAAGGTAATAGGAACCAGTACCGCCACGGCCATAGTAGCTGTCAAGCCCGGGATAGACCCTATTATAGTTCCGGCTACCACACCAAATAGTGCCAACGCGATATTCGTCAGTGTTAATGCAGCCAGGAAGTTATTGATATCCATGGTTTATCCCGCCCAAACTCAAACTAGTCTATTTGATTAAACCAGCTTCACGAGCGTCTTTAAGATACTCGACAGATCGAGCCTTCATGAAGCTAGCCATTCCGGCAGCATCGACGTCTAACATCGCAAATCCACCCCCTAACATTTTTTTCACAAATGCAGGATCGCGATTTATTTCCCCAATCATTTCAGACCACATTTTAGTGGTAGCGGCACTCGCTGACTTAGGTAATGCAATACCTCGATACGCGCCACCGACCATATCGTAACCAAGCTCTTTAAAAGTCGGTACATTTGGAAACAATGGATGACGCTCTTCCATCGCAACCGCTAACATGCGAACGGCCGCGCCCTGCTTAGCACCCACTGTAGAGTAACCCCATTCAGCTTTCACCTGACTACCCAACATTGCAGCGACTGCGGCCCCAGTACCCTTAAAAGGCACGTAGGTAGTCTTAATACTGGCCATTTTATCAAACTTTATTTGCGCCAGATGGTTGGCTGAGGCTTTGCCCGATCCAGATAGAGTCATTTGTCCAGGCTTGGCTTTAGCCGCATCGATAAAATCCTGCAAGCTTTTGTACGGGCTATCTGCCTTTACCACTAATGCGTCTGGGGTAAAGTGGAACATATAGAAAGTATTCAGGTCATCGGTCTTGAAACCAACATTTTTTTGCGCCGGTTTAATAATAATATGCGGGAGATTAACTCCCATAATGGTTTGACCATCACCTTTTTTGCCGTTCAATGAAGCCCAACCAACGGCACCACCGCCACCTGGCTGGTAAGAGACAACTAAATCCTGTCCAAACATGCTTTTAAAGAATGGCTGCTGAAAACGTGCAGAAATATCAGATTCGCCTCCTGGACCAAATGGAATAATATAATTAACCGGACCATTGACAGCAGCCTGGGCTGAAAAGGCACCTGCCATTGTCAATATTGCGGCAGCACTGAAGGTTTTAATTGTGGTTCTTCTTATCATTACTCTTCCTCTATTGTTGTTGTAATTTAATAATAAAAAATTATTCTTATATTGAGATTTAAATAAAAAGAATATTCTTTGAACAAACAAATCATTTCTTTCCAACCTAACTAGATTACGAACTGAAACCCTCGAAACGAACTCAATTCGAACTTATTAAGTAACTAACTGTACCACTACAATTAATAAAACTTATAATCTTTAAATTGCAATAGATAAAGGATGATATAAAGAATATATTTATTCAATTGATAAAATCTTTATTTATTGTAAAACTTATCTTTACAAATCAGTCGATTTTCTCATCAAAACTAACAATGTAAATTACCTCAGCAGTAGATCCACCAAGCACAGTTTAAAACAATCTGAGCGAGCTAATGATTTAAGAGGTGGTTCTCCATCGAAATATGACTGACTTGCATACCGCACAACTCATCAGCCTAAAGATTAAAAGAACCATTAACGATTAGTCCTTGCATGAAATATAATCCCAATCGAATTCATCAGCAACTGCGCACCCAATATCGAAGTGATGCCGGCTGGATCGTAGGGTGGTGCAATTTCAACTAAATCCATACCCACTATATTACCGCCATTTCGTAGGGCAACCGCCTGAATAATTTCAAGCACTTCGTAATATTGAAACCCACCATGGCTAGGTGTACCGGTACCAGGCGCGATTGAAGGATCAAATCCATCGATGTCAATCGTAATGTAATAAGACTCCGCATCAGGAATTTGATCAACCACACCCTGCGTACCGAGCCGGCGTACATCGCGTACCGATAAAATATTAGAGCCTGCAGCGCGTGCAGCATCATAGTCGGAGCGGTTAGATGACGATACATTACGAATCCCCATCTGGGTCATGCCCGTAATATGATTCATTTCCGATGCACGTCTTAATGGGTTGCCATGCCCGTAACGCACGCCATGGCGCTCATCGACAAAGTCTAAATGCGCGTCAAAATGTAGAATATGGATAGGCCCTTTATCGGCGAAGGCTTCTATTATTGGCGCATGCACCGAGTGGTCACCACCGATAGAAATTGGCATCGCGCCACTTTCAAGAATTTTGCTCACTGCGGCATAGGTATTGGCATGACTTTTTTCCATATTGGTATGAACAATATCAACATCACCCACATCAACTATTCGGCATTGTTGTTGCGACAGGTACAGTTTATCGTCTTCAAAATCATAAGCGCCACCGTGTCCAAACGAGAATAACGTTGATGCCTCTCGCACCCCACGCGGCCCAAATCGAGCACCAGGGCGCCATTGGGTGCCCATATCGTTTGGCACGCCAAGGATTGCCACATCAGCATCGATATTGTTCCAGTCAGTGCACACTGGAGATTTAGCAAAGGTGCAATGTCCTACAAACGGTAGATTTAGGCGGCCAGTTTCATAATCATGCGACATAAGAGTATTCCTGCAGATTGTTAAGAACTTCACTTTACGAGTGCTTTTATATCGTTACAATAACTAATTTTATAACTAAACATCGGAATAATCCGAACTAATAGATGCAGCAAGTAAGCGACATTGACTTAAGATTACTGCAAGTATTCCTCACCGTGGTGCGCTGTGGTGGCTTTGCAGCGGCTCAACCCATACTCAATATCGGTCAGCCCACAATCAGCGAACACATGAATCGACTCGAAACACGTATTGGTGTGCGCCTGTGCGAACGTGGGCGCGGCGGATTCAGACTCACTGAACCAGGCAAGCAGGTTCATCAGGCGGCACTACGTCTATTTACCTCGGTCGAGGATTTTCGGCATGAAATAAGTGATGTCGGCCAGCAGCTTCGCGGCAAACTTAATATCGGCATTATAGATAATACGATTACCAATACAGTTTCCCCCCTACCCTTAGCCATCCAGCGCTTTAATCAACGCGCCAGCGAAGTCCAAATTCAGATTGAAGTCAAACCACCATTAGAACTGGAACAAAGTGTTTTGCACGGACAGTTACATGCAGCCATCGGGCCTTATCCATTGCCTATATCGGGTCTCGATTACCACCCTCTTTTTGAAGAAAAACAGTATCTGTACTGCTCTAATAACCATCCTTTTTCGAGTCTAAAAAACATCAGTATGAAGACTATTCGTAGCGCATGTATAGTCGCTAGAAACTATCTTCATGCTGCTGATTTAAAAGTGCTCGGAGTCAATTCTTCAGGCGCATTAATCGACAATGTAGAGGCACAGGCAATGCTTATTCTGACCGGACAATACATCGGCTTTTTACCCTCGCATTACGCCGAACAGTGGGTACTCAAAAAACAACTCCAAACCTTACTGCCGAACAAGTTACACTACTCGTCAAGCATGGCATTAATCGTAAAATCAGGTGGATTTCGATCACCTGTTTTACAAGCCTTTCTTGATGAACTAGACGTGTGAACCAGAAGGATGAACTATCATGCCAATGACGGGAGCCCTGTTGTATTAGTAGTCGATGGCGCAAATAAGATAGTGAAAATGCGTTAGTCTCGGTAGAATCATCGACTCAAATAAGTTCAAACCAAACAACCTCAATCGACGCATGAATTTTGATAGACATTAACCTCGTTTTTAGCATCCTGACTCTTGGCTTCGGCCTTGGTTTGCTTCATGCACTCGATGCCGACCATATTATGGCTATCACCTCGCTGGCTTCCGGACAGGACTCAGAAAATCAAAAAACTTGGTCTATTAGTCGCATGGTTGGCTTTTGTATTCGCTGGGCAATAGGTCATGCTGCCGTTTTATTAGCCCTCGCGACGCTGTTTATTTTTGCTAAATTCGAACTGCCAGCCGTTGTGCCCTTACTGGCAGAAAAGCTCATCGGTGTTTTATTAATCAGCCTGGGTTGCTGGATTCTGTGGAGCTTGTGGCGACATAAGATCACGCTCGAAACTCACAGCCATGATCACATCACTCATACCCATCTGGCGCAGCCAGGCCAACAACACAAAAACCATCAACCTGTTCTGGTCGGTATTGTTCATGGGTTGGCTGGCAGCGCACCGGTGCTGGCGATTATTCCAGCATTGGAAACCAATAAAGCATGGTTTGGACTGGCTTACGTGGGGTTATTTTCTCTTGGCGTATTAACTACTATGCTCATATTTGGCTGCTTCCTCGGAAAATTACAACGTTGGATATCGAGTTGGGGTCAGCGACTATTCCAAATCAGTCGGGTCTGCATAGCATTTACATCAATCGCGTTTGGTAGCTTCTGGCTATTCTCCTCGGTTTAAGCTCCAAACCACCATTAATTAACTTAGTCATGCAAGAAGAAACAGCCGAAAAGAAACAGAAACTGCGTAGCGGTCTTACCACCGGAGCCTGTGCCACAGCAACATCATTAGCAGCCGCCAATTTGCTACTAAATGGGCAAAACACGGTCAGTTCAAGTATCACGCTGCCTAAAGGCCAGTTCATTGACTTCAAGCTAGAGCACTGTGAAAAACTGAGCGATAGCCGTGCCACTGCCAGTACCATCAAGGATGCT
>CAWVZP010000229.1:0-5314 GCA_963934675.1 uncultured Gammaproteobacteria bacterium
GACTTTAAATACGGATCGTCCATGAATATAAGAATCAAGCCAAATACGGACGTTTTCTTTGCACTTGCAACCGCTATTGGTCTGGCTCAAATCAACACTCAGGCAAAAATCAACTTTACCTCATTAATGTTAGTAACGAAGAATGGAACATATAACACCACAGCAATACTATTGAAAATTAACGGCTGTATTAATATGCCAATAAGTGTCTTGCAGATGGGTTCAGCATCCGCTGCATCTATTTCGATTGCTTCTACCTAAGGTTTCACAAGCTATACCGACATTTTCGTCATTTAATGACTCTGCTATAAAATGGTCGTCTTGAGAAGCGAGGAAAAAATAAAAGATTTTTTGACCTGAAAAACCAAACGTTCCGATAGTCAACTCGGTTACTGACAGTCTTTTGAAAATTTCGTTAGCATTAAAAGGAAAATGTGCAACGTATCACTTATACCTTCTAGGAGCATGCCAAACTTAGATAATCATAGACTTAAATGTTTATTCTGAGCCAAGTTTGTTGGCCTAAACAAATTATTCAACTCGTTCATTAATAATATCAATCAAATGCTTAATCTTTGAATCCAAGAAGCATTTTATACTAATTGATTGAATATACTGAAAGAGACTCTCGTCGACTAACGTCTAGGCCTCAAACAATAGCAAATATCTCTGTTTAAGAATAAATTGTAACGACGATCTGTTGAACTCACAGCCAGATCCAGACTTTAATGGAGAGTAATTTAGGGACTGAATAGTGATATAGCTTTATTTAGTCCCTGAGTTGATAATTGCACCTACCTGCGAATTGGAACAAGGCCGAATAAACCAAATTTATTGTGAAATATCTACTAAGATGAAGTAACCCTCCGTGAATTAGTCAATATATGAAATGTTTTACCTGTGATGGCAATTTTAAATGTGTAGCACCCAATAACTATGATCGATTTCAGCCACTTGTAAGAATTAATGTACAAGGCAGTTTACTATTATAATGGAACCTCACTCCCCATCGATTTTTCTGGTAACTGTTGCTGTAAACATAACGCTGACCATTGCATTGACAGCGAGTGGATCACGCACCGATCGTGACGGTTTCATGTTTTGGGGCTTTTCATTTGGCTTACATTCATTAGCCTTTGTGCTTTTCAGTCTAAGTGGTGAAATCAACAGTTTCAACTCAATCATTGTTGCCGCCATCATGCTTTCTGCCTCAAAGGCAATGTTCTTAGAAGGACTGTATCAGTTTCAGCAGCGCCTACCTCTGCGCAAATTGATCTGGCTACCTGTGGCCCTTACTTTAATTACTTCCTGCTTTTTTCATGATGATAACTCGGTCCGGATCAGCATCGGTAGTTTTATCTTCTGCGCTCAAGTAATTTTAATCCTCGTCGTGCTCAATCAGGGACGGCGGTCGACTGCCGGTCGCGGTCAATATTTTATCGCTATTGGAGTTGCACCTGCTATTCCTGCATTTGTATTTCGCGGATTTCTGGCAGCAACCGGTCATGCAGACAAGGTACTCATATCGACACCTAATCAAGTTCAGACCATGAGTTTGTTAATTTCAATTGTGTCAGTCATATTGGTCGCCATCGGAGTGCTCATCATGAGCAAAGAGCAGTCAGAAGACAGGAGCAGGCTCCTTGCCGTAGAAGACCAACTAACGGGCCTTGCCAATCGGCGTAGCATAGACGATACACTAAAAAAAGAGTGGGTTAACGCGAGTCGCTATGATAGGCCCTTAGCGATAATCATGCTGGACGTTGACTTTTTTAAAAAATTCAACGATCGCTAATGACCTTGCTGCACGCTACGGTGGTGAGGAGTTTTTGCTGATATTGCCGGATACAGATCATACTAATGCCCGACTCATTGCAGAAAATGTATGTGCTTCGATCGCTAACTTAAAAATACCGCATGAACAATCGACTTTTAAGGTCGTTACGGCCATTGCAGGCATTTCAGTATTGTCCAATAAAAGCTACGAAAATATAGCTGGATTGCTGAGGGGTGCTGACTCGGCTCTTTATCAGGCTAAGCAGATGGGTCGCAATCAGGCTCAGCTAGTTTCAGATCTGTCTGCTCAAGGAGTCCTTGATTCGCGTGTTTAGAACGGCTTAGTTCTATTTTCCTAGAATTAGGCCCAGGAAAGCAGAAATGTGCTCATAAAAATATAGTAATATCGATACATGACATGGGTTGCATAAAGACATAGAGCGCAAAAAAAATCGCTCCTACCACAAACTAGCCTGTGAAATGTCTAATTGCGCTCACCATCACCCACCTAAAATAAACACTCGCTTTTCTGCCAAACCTAATTGTAGAATTTTTCAATCTGATTTAATGACAAAGGTTGACTTTATGCTCTGTCCTTAGATTAAGCCAATTGATTAAAAGTTGAATGATGCTGTATGTCAGGCGTGCATAGGGTGATAACCTTAACTATCATTGAATGGATAATATTATGACTAAAGCGATACAAATACATCAAACCGGTGGCCCTGAAGTTCTGAAGTGGGAGGAAATTCAAGTGGGTGACCCCGGACCGAATCAGGTTCGTTTGAAGCAAACCGCCTGTGGATTGAATTATATCGATGTCTATGGCCGCACTGGACTTTATCCCGTTGCTGAATTCCCTGCTATCCTCGGCATGGAAGCGGCAGGTATTGTCGAAGCAGTTGGCGATGGTGTTGATTCTCTAGTTGTTGGCGATCGCGTGGCTTACGCGATGCAAATAGGGGCTTATGCCGAATCGCGTCTCATTGATGCCGACAAACTAGTTAAAATACCCGACAGTATTACTGATCAAACGGCTGCGGCAATGATGCTTAAGGGTCTCACCGCACACTACTTGCTGTTTCGAACCTATCCGGTAAAAAAAGGCGATACCATTCTGGTTTATGCGGCGGCTGGCGGGGTTGGTTTGATTTTGTGTCAATGGGCCAAGCTACTCGGTGCTACCGTCATTGGTTGCGTTGGATCAGATGAAAAATCGGCACTTGCAAAAGCAAACGGCTGTGATTACACCATTTTATATCGCGATGAAGATATACCAACCCGTGTTCGAGAGTTAACCGCGGGCAAAGGTGTCGCAGTCGCATACGACTCAATTGGGAAGTCGACTTTTGAAGCGTCTCTTGATTCCCTTCAGCCTTTTGGTGTTTTGGCAACCTACGGTAATGCCAGCGGTCCAGTTGACCCATTTAATCCTGGCATACTTGCACCCAAAGGATCACTGTATGTGACTCGCCCTACCTTAGGTACCCATATCGCCACACGAGAACTTCTGGAGGAAGGTGCTAAACGTTTATTTCAAGTGGTCGGTAGTGGGGATGTATCGATACATATTAACCAGAGTTTTGCTCTTGCAGACTGCGCAAAGGCACATCAAGCATTAGAAGCCAGGAATACAACTGGATCAACTGTACTTGTAATTTAAAACTGTTTTTATTTTATCTCAATAGTCCTAAAATACGGGCGAATATTCTTATTCAAATTCTTGCTATAGCTTGGAATTTTCGCCCATTTCTCAAACCGTCGAGATTAAAAATTAAAATAGAAATATTTTCAATTAAATCAATAATTTAGTTTATTATTTAAAGTAAAAATAGAACAAAAAAATTTTACTCCAGCGCTTCCTGGTTAAAAATTAAGATCTAGCTCAAAGTGTTTTCAAACAGATGGTGCAATCAACTCAACTGTAATGATTGGTTTTCAATTTATCTGTATCTGTTCAGGTAGCAGTTAATGGCTATAATGCATCTCAACAACTAATCATCTTTAATCGAGGAGCACTTTAGGACCACCGCCATGACTACAACAGCTGTAAAAACTCACCACATCGAACTTGGATCAAGCCTGCACACATTAGTACAAAGCGTTGAATCGTTTGTCACCAAAATCCGAACCACATTATCAATTTGGTCTTCACGATCACGTGATCGCCAACAGTTATCACAAATGAATGCTCGTATGCTTGCTGATATTGGCCTGAACTACGGAGATGTAGCTAGAGAAGTAAATAAGTTTTTCTGGCAGAAGTAATTTTTACCCCGCTTTTCGAAGTAGCTGGTAGTAGTGGTTAGATCGCTAGTACCAGCCTTGCTTTATCTTTTCAAACTAAATTTATTGGCAACGGGCGTTAACCCTTTGTTTAAAGCTTCACCTCTATCCGAATGGCAGTTTTATTGCTTCAGCCGATAGCCTGTCTTAAACATCCACCAGACGATCCCTAAGCACAGTCCAAGAAATCCGATGACCATTGTCAGGCTAATGCCGACACTCACATCAGCAACCTCGAAAAAGCTCCAACGAAAGCCACTAATCAAATATAGCACTGGATTAAATAGCGTTATTGTTTGCCATGCTGGCGGCAACATGCTGACCGAGTAGAAGCTACCACCTAGAAACACTAAGGGCGTTATCACCAGCGTCGGAATCAGTTGAAGTTTTTCGAAATTGGTAGCCCATAAACCAATAATGAAGCCAAACAGACTAAACGAGATACAAGTGAGTATGAGAAAGGCGACCATCCACACCGGGTGGGCAATATTTAAATCGACAAAGAAATTTGCGGTTATTAATATAATAATACCCAAAATTAAAGACTTAGTGGCTGCTGCACCAACATAGCCAACAATAATTTCAAAAGACGATATTGGGGCTGACATCACCTCGTAAATTGTTCCTGCGAATTTGGGAAAGAAAATACCAAACGATGCGTTGGCAATACTTTGTGTTAATAGTGATAGCATGACCAGACCTGGCACAATAAATACGGCGTATGGCACGCCCTCTATTTCTTGAATACGAGAACCAATAGCCGACCCAAACACCACAAAATAGAGCGAGGTAGAAATAACTGGCGACGCAATTGATTGGGTCAATGTATTCCAAGTGCGCAGCATTTCGGCTTTATATATAACTTTCATCGCCTGAATATTCATGCGTCTTTCCTCACCATGCTGACGAAAATATCTTCCAGTGAACTTTGACTGGTTTTTAAATCTTTCATCGAAATACCCTCGTCACTTAGACTTTTTAATAGGGCCGTTATACCAGTGCGGTTTGACACGGTATCGTAGGTATAAGTTAACTGACTACCATCGTCCGATAGTTCCAGTTGGTAGGTCTCCAAACTTTGTGGGACTGAAGCAATTGTTTGCCTTAAATCAAGCACCAATTTCTTCCTGCCGAGTTTTTGCATTAGCGTTTGCTTGTCTTCGACCATTATTAACTCTCCGCCACTGATAATGCCCACTCGATCAGCAATCTCTTCGGCTTCTTCTATATAGTGTGTCGTCAGAATAATAGT
>CAWVZP010000230.1:0-5252 GCA_963934675.1 uncultured Gammaproteobacteria bacterium
CGCGATGAGATATAATGTTTTTTGTGATAGATCGATGACTGTGTCAGGTGACATATTTAAGTTGCCACCAGAAAACTCGAAGCCAGTGTGCCCATTATGAGGGACCAACCGTCGATCAATACAAATAACATGAGCTTGAACGGTAGAGAAATAATCATCGGTGACAGCATCATCATTCCCATCGACATCAGTACGCTTGCGACGACAAGATCAATCACTACAAATGGTATGAAAATTAGAAAGCCAATTTGAAACGCAGTCTTCAATTCGCTCGTGACAAAGGCTGGCATCAATAATGTGAGTGGCGTATCTTCTGGTGATTGGATTTCTGTAATACCGGCAATATCGGCAAACATACGAATATCATCTTCACGGGTTTGAGCCAGCATAAAGGCTTTAAATGGCCCAGTGGCTTCGGCAATCGCATCGATGGCTGACAGGTTGTCTGCCAGATAGGGCTGGATCGCAATATCGTTCACCTGGTCTAACACCGGCGACATAATAAAAAGAGTTAAAAACAAAGCTAAACCAAGCACAATTTGATTCGAAGGCGTTTGCGCTGTACCCAAAGCCTGACGCAAAATCGATAGTACTATGACAATTCGGGTAAATGACGTCATCATAAGTAAAATAGCTGGTAGCAGTGAGAGCAGCGTCATTAACGCCAAAATTTCCAACGTTACAGAATAAGTAGTGCCATCGGCGGCGCCGCCATCTACCGATATAGCGGGAATGCCAGCGGATTGAGCATAGGCTTCAGGAATCAAGAATAATCCCAATATCGCTAATAGAAACTTCACTTTTTACCAATACCCGCTAGCAACTGGGAAAATTTGCTTTGCACTGATTGAGTTGAATCACCCGCCAATGAGTCGATAACCACTGGCGTTGTTAATATATGTAATTTATCCATTCGACCAGCACAAAGTCCCACTAAAATTTGTTCGCCTCCGACTTCAAGTAGTACAACTCTTTCCCGCGCGCCCAAATTGAGTCCCGCAACTATCTTGATTAATCCAGTTTGACTCTGTGGTGTCAGATTCATTTTTTTAACCAACCAGGCCAGCACGAAAATAACGGCAACAACCAGAATCAAACCACCCGTTAACTTGATTAGATAAGAAGAAGACATAGGGTCGATAGTCGCTGTCAAGGTTTTTGCAGAGCTACCCTGCTGTGCGAATAATGAGGCTGGTAGTAACAATAAGGTGACAAATAAAATTTTCATTGTTGTTAAATTATCTGAATTAACGTAGATTTTTGATTCGATCGGCAGGACTAATGACATCGGTTAATCGAATACCAAATTTTTCGTTAACCACAACCACCTCACCATGCGCCACGAGCGTTCCATTCACGAGTACATCCATCGGTTCGCCTGCAAATCGGTCTAACTCGACTACGGACCCCTGATTAAGCTGCAACAGATTTCGAATGCTCAACTGCGTTCGCCCTATTTCCATCGCTATTGTGATCGGGATATCCAGTATGACATCCAGTTTGACATCTCCACCCAATGCTTCTGATGCACTAATCGGGGCAGCTTTCACCTGTTCAAATGCGTCGCCTGCCGCCGAGCCGCCCCCCCCCTGTTCATCCATGGCGGCAGCCCAATCATCTGCCATGGCATCTTGATCGGTTGTTTCATCAGTTTTGGCGTTCATTGGTTTCTCCAAATCAATAAGGTTAAATCAGGTTTCAGATAAAGGCTCATTTCGAGTCACTATTTTTTGCTTTTGCTCGATAGTGACTGGTTACCTAATACAATGGCACTTTTAATATTCGAATTTTCCGGATCAAAAATTTCCACGATATCTTCAATTTTGACTGCAGCATTGCCCTGGTGGGAACCATATTGACCCCGCATAATCGGCATGTCCTCGGCCATCAACACCACCTGATCAGGCATTTCTATGGGAATGATGTCCCCAGCCTTAAAGTTAAGAAGATCCGATATTTTTAAGGTTTTTTGAGTAAATACCGACTGTATTGAAACCTTCGCGTGAAGTAGCTCTTCTTTTAACAGCACAGCCCACCGCTCATCGATATCACCCCGGTCACTTTGCACACCTGCATCCAGAATTGTGCGAATGGGCTCGATCATAGAATAAGGGTAGACGACATGAATATCACCGCCCCCCCCTTCAAGCTCTATATGAAAGCTGGAAACAACAATCACTTCTGTTGGGCTTACAATATTAGCCATATGAGGATTAACTTCATGGTTATGATAGGTATAGTTAACGGACATGACAGGCTGCCAAGCCTTTACTAAATCTTCAAAACACATGTGTACGACTTTTTCGATAACTCGTAGCTCAGTATGAGTAAATTCACGCCCCTCGATCTTGGCGTGAATACTGCCATCCCCCCCAAAAAAATTATCGACCAAAAGAAAAACCAGTTTTGGATCCATCATGATGACTCCGGTGCCGCGTAGCGGGTTCATTTTGAACAGACTCAAGCTAGTTGGTACAAAAAGCGTATGGATGTATTCAGCGAATTTAATCATTTGAATCCCTTTAACTGATATTTCTGGGGTTTTACGCAGCATCCCAAAAAAACTCACCCGAAAATAACGCACGAAACGCTCATTAATCATTTCAAGTGTAGGGAGTCTTCCTCTAACAATTCGTTCTTGATTATTAAAATCAAATGAACGTGGCTCACCATCATTCATATCTTCATCGGGCGAGGTATCAACTTCACCATCGTCGACACCACCTAGTAATGCATCAACTTCATCCTGACTGAGAATATCGGTACTCAAAACAAACTCCTATTGCATGACAAAAGTAGTGAAGAAAACATTGTTTACATCTCCACCTGAACCAAACTCATCAACAATTGATTTCACAACGGCAAGCGCATCTTTTTGTAACTTGTCTTTACCTTCGGGCTCTCGTAGCTCAACTGATCTCTGCTTACCAAACAGCAAGATCAGATTATTCCTGATCAATGGATTGTGTTTTTCTATATCTGCGGCAACATCAGAATTAAAGGTTAGGACTTGCATTGAAACTTGTAGAAATCCAACGGCATCATCTGGGCCAAGATTAACCGTAAAGGGAGGCTTAAGATCAAAATAGATGGGATCACCTTTGTCGATCTCTTCCACTATTTCATCAACTATTTCTTCCTCAGATTCAGTTTCATTACCACCGCCTACAAACATTAAAGTGCCACCAACTGCGCCACCAACAAGTAACAAGGCACCCACAATAACTAAAATTAGCATTTTTTTGTTGCCGCCAGACCCTTCTACTACGTCTTCTTCTTCTGTATCAGCCACTTAATTTTTCCTCAATATTACTTATAGTAGTTCTGTAAAAAAGAAATAATACAAAAATCGGGCCAACATTACTTATCTTTAAAATTCAGACACTTAAAAAGATTATCAAAAAAATGACATTTTTTTGACTGGCTCAAGGACAACTTAGAGACAAGATTTTGTCACTCATTGTTTTTACCTTTATTCAATAAAACGCAGTGAAGTGAAACTTTTTTAAAAAATCATCGATGGGAAGAGAAGAAGAAAAGATTTGCTCAAAGCCTTAGAGCAGGAATAAGTAACTACACCTGCATGTATATATTGGCGGTAAAGTCGAGCCTAAAGCATAGACTGAGATTGGAAGAATCAATTGTCGAAGTATTGCTGTTATCTAGGGCTCTGTCGGGCTTGGTTAATCGTAGCGAGGGAAAGTCATTTTGAGTTAAAATTCTTTGATCGAGTGAGGCGAATAGTGGTTCTATTCAACGAATTGGATCGAGAAATTTGGTCTAAATGGCCTTTCCGCAGTAAATTTATCTTAAGTCCGACAGGCTCCTAGATTCATCTTTGATTCGATAAAAGCTTGGCAATTAGGTTAAGTGGTTCTGATCTATGTTTGACTAAGTCATGCTAAGCAAAATAATCGACCAATGAATTTGACATGGTAATCTGAGTTGTTATTGGAAGTTCATCCCCACTGGGTTCGGTTCCTAAATCTAAGTTGTCGTTTGAGTTCGGATCGGCCATGAACTGCGCATCGTTCTTTTGTTGATCGCTTTGATGCGACACGTCTACGTTCACGTTTTGATACCCTGCGTCCTGCAAAAATTCTTTTAATCGATGGCTCGCGCTATCAACCATGTCACGCGTCTGTGCATGCTGGGTGTTAATCGTTACATTGGTGACATCATCTTTTATCTGAATTTGAATTTCCATTTTACCAAGCGAGGGTGGATCAAGACGAATAGTTGCCAAATGTTGCTTTTGAATAAGCATTACAGAGACACGCTCACCCAGTCCACTGCCCCACTGCGCAGTACTATCCGGATTAGTCATTACCATTCTTTCTAGACTGTTCGAAAGTACTGACGTTGATGAAGCAATATTGGCTGTTCCAGGATTCGCTGATGGATTTTGTAAGCCATTGATAGCAACCATTGCGGCCTGTAAACGAGCACTCGATGTATCGGAAGCAGTTTGTTGCAATGTATTAAGTTCAAATGTTTTGGCGTTTAACGAATCTAAAAGATCAGAACTCGTAAATTTATAGTTGATATCAACCTCGGCAGTATTACCAGACATGCCTTTAGCCTTGAGTCCCTCTGTCATATCCTGAACAACTGATTCACTGTTCTGCGCTTTGAGTAAATGTTTATTCCTGTCATTAGATATTAGCCCAACTGACTGAGCTTGTTCTGTCAGTAACGGCAAAGAATTTCCGTTAACAGGCAAGTTTTCACCGACAATCGGAAGTGGGGTGCTCATGGTTATTGATTGAGCAAGGGGGAAAAGGGGTGTCACCAAACTATTGGATATAAGCTCACTTTTGTCTATCTGATCAGAAATTGAGCCTGTGGTAATAACGTTATCTATATCCTTTCCGACCAGTTCCAGCTTGTTTTTAGACTCAAGTTGAAGATTCTCCTGCATCATTGAACGAAAAACATTCTTGGCAATATCGTTATTGGTTTCTGGCGTTGGCGTTGGCGTTGGCGTTGGCGTTGGCGTTGGCGTTGGCGTTGCGGGTGTTTTTACATTGGTCAGTAATACATTCATATCTAATACAGTCCAGGGATTTAATCTTCTAACCTCTCTAATGACGAGTTTGTGATTTTACACAACCGATGAGAGGCCTCCTATAAAGACTAAAGCATCATACGTGCCACTTAATCATTTTGGGTTTTTATGACTTTATTTTTATTATTTTAGGTGATTAGCAAGATCGCTCAGCCAGTCGATATGAAAAACCACTTAATGGTTA
>CAWVZP010000231.1:0-5229 GCA_963934675.1 uncultured Gammaproteobacteria bacterium
TTAAGAACTTTGAAGGTGCTGCCGAAGCAAGAACAGAAGGTACTGTTGTTAGCTTAATGGACGGTATCGCACGTATTCATGGACTCGCTGACGTTATGTCTGGCGAGATGATTGAATTCCCAGGTGATACTTACGGTATGGCTTTGAACCTCGAAAGAGACTCAGTCGGCGTGGTAATACTCGGTGCTTATGGGCATATTTCAGAAGGTGATACAGCTAAATGTACGGGCCGTATACTCGAAGTGCCAGTGGGCGAACAGTTACTCGGTCGAGTAGTTAACTCACTAGGTGAAGTAATCGATGGCAAAGGCGCTATCGAATCGACTCAATTTATGCCTATCGAGCGAATTGCACCGGGCGTTATCGAACGTCAATCGGTCGATCAGCCAATGCAAACTGGTTTAAAAGCAATCGATGCAATGGTTCCGGTCGGACGTGGTCAACGCGAGTTAATTATCGGTGATCGCCAGACGGGTAAGTCTGCTGTTGCAATCGATGCAATCATTAATCAAAAAGGTACGGGTATCAAATGTATCTATGTTGCAATCGGTCAAAAAGCATCGACTATTGCCAACGTCGTTCGTAAGCTAGAAGAGCATGATGCGCTGGCACACACTATTATTGTTGCGGCAAATGCCTCTGACTCGGCAGCATTGCAATATATTGCACCCTATTCAGGTTGTACCATGGGAGAATACTTCCGTGATAAGGGCGAAGACGCACTGATTGTTTATGATGATTTGACCAAACAAGCCTGGGCTTATCGTCAAGTTTCATTGTTACTACGTCGTCCACCGGGGCGTGAAGCTTATCCTGGTGACGTTTTTTACTTGCACTCTCGTCTTTTAGAGCGTGCCTCTAGAATCAACGCAGTGTGCGTAGAAAAATATTCAAATGGTGCCGTTAAAGGTAAAACAGGATCGCTAACCGCATTGCCAATCATAGAAACTCAAGGTGGTGACGTATCAGCATTTGTACCAACCAATGTAATATCAATTACAGACGGCCAGATTTTCTTAGAATCTGATCTGTTCAACGCCGGTATTCGTCCAGCGATTAATGCGGGTCTTTCAGTCTCTCGTGTTGGTGGTGCTGCGCAAACTAAAATTATCAAAAAATTAGGTGGTGGTGTTCGATTAGCATTGGCTCAGTATCGTGAATTGGCGGCCTTTTCTCAGTTCGCATCGGATCTTGACGAAGCGACTCGTAAGCAGCTTGAACGTGGACAGCGCGTTACCGAATTAATGAAGCAAAGACAGTATGCACCTCTTAACGTTGCTGAAATGGGTGTTGTTCTTTACGCAGCGAACGAAGGCTTTCTGGATGATGTTGACGTAAACAAAATTGTCGCATTTGAAAGTGCTCTGCTTGCCTATGTTAAATCAAACAGCGCTGATCTGTTAGATTCAATCAATGCTTCCGGTGATTTCAATAATGAGATTGCAGGTAAGATTGCAGCCGCTATTTCAGACTTCAAAACCAATGGCGTTTATTAATCAAGCGACCTTAAGTTAAGAGACCTTAAATTAAGAGACTATGAGAGATATCTGATATGGCTGGCGGCAAAGAAATAAAGACTAAGATCACGAGTGTAAAAAACACTCAAAAGATCACAAAGGCCATGGAGATGGTAGCGGCAAGTAAGATGCGTCGTGCTCAGGAACAAATGTTTGCGACTCGACCTTATGCGCAGAAAATCGCTACGGTAGTGAGCCACATTGCGAATTCACATTCTGAATATAAGCATACCTTCCTTATCGAGAGGAAGGTAAAGCGTGCCGGTGTTATTGCTATTTCGACGGATCGTGGCCTTTGCGGTGGTTTAAACACGAACCTGTTTAAAAAATCATTGGGAAAAATAGCAGAGCTTGACGAACAGGGAGTCGAAATTGAAGTAGTAACTTTTGGCTCAAAAGCCCTTAGCTTTTTTAAACGAATTGGCGCTAAAGTGACTGCCGAAGCAAGTAACCTTGGTGATCGTCCAGAAATGTCTGCTGTAATTGGTCCTGTGCAAGCAATGCTCAGTAGTTATGCTAAGGGAGAGATTGACGCCATATACCTAGTCGGTAACGTGTTCGTTAATACAATGACACAACAACCGACAGTAACGCAACTTGTTCCCGTTGTGCCGTCAGTGGAATCAGAGTTATCTCATCACTGGGACTATATCTACGAACCCGACGCTAAAGAAGTACTTGATAATGTACTAGAGCGTTATATTGAATCGCTGGCCTATCAAGCTATAGTTGAAAATGTAGCCTGTGAAATGGCCGCCCGCATGTTGGCTATGAAAAATGCTACTGACAATGCAGGTGAAATGATCGACGAATTACAACTAATTTATAACCGCGAACGTCAAGCGAGCATCACTCAGGAAATTAGTGAGATCGTTGGTGGTGCAGCCGCAGTATAGAATTTAGTTAAATAATTCAGACAAACCCAGAACATCAGTTTTTAAGAGGATATGCACATGAGTACAGGTAATATCGTGGAAGTAATCGGCGCCGTCATCGACGTAGAGTTTCCTCGTGACTCTGTCCCTAAGATTTACGACGCGCTACATATTGTTGATAACAATCTAACGCTCGAAGTTCAGCAACAATTAGGTGACGGAATCGTTCGCACAATTGCAATGGGTTCTTCTGAAGGTTTGCGTCGTGGTATTGAAGTTTCTAACACCGGTGGCCCAATAAAAGTGCCAGTGGGTCAACAAACACTGGGTCGCATCATGGATGTACTGGGTGAGCCTATCGATGAGAAAGGACCCATCGGCGAAGAAAAGCGCATGCCGATTCATCGTGAACCACCAAGTTACGACGAGCAGGCGACTGCAACTGAGATCCTAGAAACAGGTATCAAAGTAATCGATCTGGTTATGCCGATTGTTAAGGGTGGTAAAATTGGTTTGTTTGGTGGTGCTGGTGTTGGTAAAACAGTAACACTGATGGAGCTTATTCGTAACATCGCAGTTGAGCACTCAGGCTTTTCAGTATTTGCAGGTGTTGGCGAGCGTACTCGTGAAGGAAACGATTTCTACCACGAAATGACTGACAGCAACGTTATCGACAAGGTAGCATTGGTATACGGTCAGATGAATGAGCCTCCGGGAAATCGACTACGGGTTGCACTATCAGGTTTGACTATGGCAGAGCATTTCCGTGATGAAGGCCGTGAAGTGTTGATGTTCGTTGACAATATTTATCGTTACACTCTGGCAGGAACCGAAGTGTCAGCATTACTAGGTCGTATGCCTTCAGCAGTTGGTTATCAGCCTACACTGGCAGAAGAAATGGGTGTTCTTCAAGAGCGTATTACATCGACTAAAACAGGTTCGATCACTTCTTTCCAAGCAGTTTATGTACCAGCGGACGATTTAACCGATCCGTCTCCAGCGACTACATTTGCGCATCTTGATGCAACACTCGTACTGTCTCGTCAAATTGCTGAATTGGGTATTTATCCAGCGGTTGATCCACTCGATTCAACATCACGAATCCTCGATCCGAATGTTGTTGGTAACGAACACTATGATGTTGCACGTGAAGTTCAGGGCACATTGCAGCGTTATAAAGAATTGAAAGATATCATCGCTATATTAGGTATGGATGAATTATCTGAAGAAGACAAACTACTGGTAAATCGGGCTCGTAAGATGCAACGTTTCTTATCACAGCCTTTCTTCGTTGCTGAAGTATTTACCGGGGCATCTGGAAAGTACGTATCACTAAAAGATACCATTGCTGGGTTTAAGGCAATTATTGACGGTGAAATGGATCAATACCCAGAGCAGGCTTTTTACATGGTCGGCGGAATTGAAGAAGTTGCAGAAAGAGCGAAAACGCTTTAAGGAGCAAACGGATGGCTAATACCATACAAGTTGAAATCGTAAGCGCCAAAGAAAAGATATTTTCTGGTGTTGCTGAAATGGTCTATGCTCCTGCAGTCTTAGGTGAAGTGGGTGTGGCACCAGGCCACACACCGCTAATATCACCACTTAAAGCAGGCGAAGTTCGATTAGATGTTGGTAATCAGAAAGAAGAGTTCTTTTTCATTTCAGGTGGAATTTTAGAAGTTCAGCCTCATGTTGTAACCGTTCTTTCAGATACCGCAATAAGAGCTGATGACCTAAACGAATCTGCAGCAATTGAAGCCAAGCAAAGGGCTGAGGCCGCATTAGCCGATCAGAATTCAGAATTTGATATTGCCAAAGCCAAAGCCGAAATAGCTGTGGCTGCTGCTCAAATTGCTGCAATTCAGAAACTAAGAAAGAGATAATCGATTTAAGGTAATTATTTTCTTGATGAAGATCTAAAAAGGAGGCTTGTAGCCTCCTTTTTTTTTGCCTTTAGATTACAATAAGCTCTGATTTAAAATAAGGAATCTGAACGGTATGGCCCTGAGTATCATTATTCTCGCAGCCGGACAAGGCACTCGCATGAAGTCCAATCGGCCGAAGGTGCTGCATCACCTCGCCGGCAAACCAATGCTTCAACATGTGGTCGATACCAGTCGCGTACTAGATCCAGATCAAATTATTGTTGTAGTCGGTCATAAGGCCGATCTGGTCAAGGAGGTTATGTCGGGTCAGGCACTTACTTTTATAGAACAAAACCAATTGCTCGGAACTGGCCATGCTGTCGCCCAATGCCTACCGATTTTAAATTCAGGCAATGATGTACTTGTTTTGACAGCCGATGTTCCATTAGTAACGCAAACAACAATTGGCTCACTGCTAAAAGACTCAACAGACGTCGACGTTAACATATTAAGTTTTATGCCCGCCAATCCTTTTGGCTACGGTCGTATCGTTCGTAATAGTAATCAAACTGTTTGTGCGATAGTTGAACAAAAAGATGCCAGTCAATTTGAGCAAGCCATCATCGAATCTAATTCGGGCATTATTTTCATCGCCGGTAGTCGGGTGGATCAATTAATAGGTTTGCTCGACAATAATAACGCTCAATCTGAATACTATCTAACCGATGTTATTAAACATGCCTCGACTATGGGACAACGCGTCAATGCAACGATCTGTACCGATCCCAATGAGGTGAATGGAGTTAATAATCAGCAACAATTGTCTGAAGTTGAAAGTCACTATCGGAAACGGCAAGCGAATAAGTTAATGATTGAAGGGGTCAAGCTCTATGATCCAACAAGAATCGACATCAGGGGCGAACTCACGGTTGGTAAGGATGTTGTCATTGATATCAACTGTATTTTTGAAGG
>CAWVZP010000232.1:0-5176 GCA_963934675.1 uncultured Gammaproteobacteria bacterium
GGAGTCCGATACTGATATTTTTTGGCATCACGGTCATTCTTGCGCTGCTCGACTGGACTGGATTAGCACGAGCCGTTCGTTCGAAATTGATTGCTTTACGCGAAGAAGATTTTTGTACTGCAGCAGAATTGATGGGTGCGAAGCCCAGTCGAATTATTAGTCGTCATTTGCTCCCAGGTTTCATGAGTCACTTAATCGCTTCTGCGACCTTGTCTATACCGGCGATGATTTTGGGAGAAACAGCCCTCAGCTTTCTGGGCCTTGGACTACGCCCACCGATTACGAGCTGGGGCGTGTTACTGAATGAAGCGCAGAATATCAATGTTGTCGCTTTGTATCCCTGGCTGATGTATCCAGTGGCTCCGGTAATTTTGGTCATTCTTGCCTTTAATTTCTTTGGCGATGGTCTGCGTGATGCTGCTGATCCTTATAAATGATTCGAACCTTCTTTTAATTGAAACAACGCATTAGGGCAGGGAACAAGTAAGTACGTTTGTATGATGTAAGCGCAAGAATCGACTCGGTAATGGATACCGATAATAGCGCAGGTGCCGTTTTTGCGGAGCCGTTAGTTGTTTGAACAATTGTCGAGTAGTAGGTTCACCCCTAAGTTCGAGAGGCTCACTGAGAGCCTGTCGAACTTAGGGGGGATCTACTACGGAAAAGCTATTTTGGCCTGATTTTCGGATCTAATTCGTTAAATAGAACGACTATTCGCCTCATTCGATCAAAAAATGGGATCAAAATGACATTCCCTCGCTATGATTCCCTAAGTCCGACAGACTCCTAGATCAGGGCTGAACGATACGGCTGTTTCATTACTCATCAGACAACAGTTTTTGAAACGCTGAGTTAGTCTTCTCTAACTCGCTGTATTTTCCGTTACCCACTATCTTTCCACGTTCCATAACAAGTACGTTGTCGAAACTCTTGGCCAATGGTGTTCGAGAAAAAACCCAAAACAGGCATCTTGTAGTCATTTCTTCACGAATTCTAGTGATCAGCCTTTTTTCTGAGGCGGTATCTAGTACAGCGGTAGCCTCATTGATGACGAGTATGTCTGGCGCCTTAATAATACTGCGTGCAAGCCCTATCTTTTGACGCTGAGTCGCGGATAGTCGAGCGCCAGCAACGCCTACTTCATAGTTTAGCCCCGCATCGATTATGTCATCGCGTAATTCGAGTTCTTTAACCACATCTGCAATCAGTAGATTGATCTTTTCCTGCACGTTTGCTTGACCATAAGCCAACTTGCCAAACAAAATATTATCCTGGATTGAGATCCGAGGATTGAATTTGGTCTGATCAAAGAATTCTATCCCTAGATGATTATCCAACGCTTGATCACGAATCAATTGTCGGGCTTTCAAAATACGTTGTTGAATAGAGTCATCAATCAGTCCCAGACGATGCCGAGCGACGATTAACTTGAATGGCATCGACAACAACAGTACTTTGTCTTCCTTGCTCAGGTTGGCGATAGATTTTTCATTAACTCTTATTTTTAATTGATGAAATTCCGCCAAATCGTCGGCCTTGATAAAGCTGAATTGCTCGAATAGTTCACTATCGGGTTCAACATCAGAAAATAGTTCGAGCATGACTTCGACAATTTTTTCCCCCGCGGCTAGAAAATCTTCGGTTAACTTAGACTCATCTAACACTTCTCGGATATATGGATTTTCAGCAAGACGCTCAGGATCAATTGAATCGTCATAAATAGTTCCAAAAAGCAAGTTTTCTGCAACGGTCAAATTGGTATTGAATTTATCCAGATCGAAAGGTTCGGTGAAACGAATGTGACTTTGTTGGCTGAGCCGTTCGCGTAATTGTTCTCTGGCCTGCATGATACGTTGAGCCAGATCAAGACTTTTTGACTGGTCTACCTGTGACGATAGTCCTAGTTGATAGATCTCGTCACCTAGGTCGACTGTTTTGATGATTTGACGAATTCGGTTATCGAACGCTTTATCATCCACAATGCCGATTGCGGTTTGATCGACCCATTGGTCGCTGATTTGATGGGTAGAATTACCGGCACTAGTAGCAAGCTCCGACTCTATCGATCGTTGATTTGAATCTGCGTTCGGATCTTTTGTTACTGGACGATGCTTGAGTGGATAGAGCAGGTTATCTCGTATGGTACCCGTAAAAAGATAGGTGTTCTTGTCGACATAACCAAATCGATGACCGGTGATTGCTTCTGGCAAGCTAGACAATTTAGTGGTTCCTTTAGTCATGGAACCAGACGTTGGGTTGATTAAACGTGACATTAAACCTGCAAGTTCGTCTTTACCGCTATTGCTTAAACCGACGGCTGCGACATGCTGATCTGGTTTTAGGGTAAAGCTGACAGCGTTTACATTGAAGTAGACTTGATCTTCGCTATAGCTAACATTGTTGGCCTTCCAGTCCCCATCAGGGAGTTGAATTGAGTCTAGCTCTCCATTTATTTGAGCTGGGTCAGTCATTCCCATCGGGCTGAATTGATTGATAACCTGAGCATATTTAACTTTGATATCTTCTTTCTTCTGGTAATAACGCAGTAGTTCTTTCCACGGTTCCGCTAAATCTTTGTAGGCTACCAGTACCGCTACCATTGATCCGATGGTGAGATCACCTCGCAACACAAAATAACCTCCGATTGAATAGAAGAAAAAAGGCGTCAATTGTGCAATGAAATTATTCAGGAATTTAATGAAAAACTTTCGTCGATAAATGGCGTATCGAATACCGTATATAATGCCCAGATGGTGGCTGATGTGGGCGCGTTCGAAGTGGCTGGTATCGTTGGTGTGAATCTCATTGATACCGGACACTGTTTCTCCGATACGACCTGACAAACTTCGAACGGTGTTCACTCTCTTTTTAGCGAGCTGGTTGACTTTATATTGTAATTTTGGAATGACGTATAACTGAAATGGGTAGAGTGCAATCGAGGCTAACCCTAAATAGGGATCTTGTTGGAAAATAAAGATGATGTAGGTGATTAACATGCCACCTTGAAATAGGGGTAAGGTATAAGATTCGCCGATAAACTCCGCTAATGGTTCGGTTTCGGCAGTAATCATCGGAATCAGCTCACCTTGCGACACCCGCTTGAAATGAAGCGATGGAAATCGCAATATTCGTTCATATAGTTCATACCTGAAGCGGCGCAGCAAACGCTCGCCCAAGACACCTCGGTAAACATTAATTGTATATTTGAGACCGCCACTGGCGAGCACGACAACTAGAAAAGACAGGCTTAAAAACGCAAGATAACTGAGTTGATCCACAGGATAACCCAAGACAGCCTCAGGGATCCCGACGCCTTGTAGCATATTAATAATCTTTTTCGGTAATTCGAGGAGGATATAAACCAGTGGAAATGATAGCAATGACAGTAGCGCGAGCAGGATTTGACCATTACGACTGTGAGTCAATATATATCGATAAAGAGAGGGTTCCATACGTTTTATTTTAGGATTGAAAGCAGTCATAACATAGCAGAAATAGTGCCAATAGCACAGACTTGGATGACAGTGTAAAATTACCTTATGATTGACTTTACCACCTTATTTTGACTTTCCACAGACCACTAAAATCATGACACCAACCGTTGCTATTATACTCAAAGGCTATCCTCGATTATCTGAAACATTTATTGCTCAGGAAATTAGAGCACTTGAATTAAGAGGGTTTAAACTATGCCTGTTTTCGTTGCGCAAGCCAACAGACTCGACTATTCACCCGATACATGAAGAGATTGAAGCGCCTGTCTATTATCTTCCAGAATATGTTTGGGATGATATAAAACGGGTGTTTAAAGCCTGGTTGTCGGTTCGCAAAAAATTAGGCTATAAAGAAGCCTGGCGTGTGTTCGTTGGTGATTTTAAACGTGATTTCAGTCTCAATCGAATGCGTCGTTTTGCTCAGGCTTTGGTGTTGGCAAAAGAGATGCCGGATTCAATTAAACATTACTATGCGCACTTTATGCATACACCCGCTTCAGTGACTTATTATGCGAGTCTAATTAATCAGAAGCCCTGGAGCATTTCTGCGCATGCAAAAGACATTTGGACAATTGAAGACTGGGAGAAAAAAGAAAAAATGGCTAGCGCAGCGTGGCTCGTTACTTGTACCTCGTCTAATGTTGAGCATTTAAAACAGTTGGCAGATGACCCAGAAAGAGCCTCATTGCTATATCACGGTCTCGATTTTGAACGTTTTCCGGATATCGAACGCGAATTGACTCATCGTGATGGCAGCGATAAAAACGACCCTGTTCGTATAGTGTCAGTTGGCAGAGCCGTGAATAAAAAAGGATACGATTATCTGCTCGAGGCTCTGGCCGACCTACCCGATAATCTATATTGGCATTTCACTCATATTGGTGGTGGCGAACTACTAACTGAACTTCAATCGAAAGCACAAGAAATGAACCTTGATGACCATATTGACTGGCTGGGTGCGTTACCACAAAACGAGGTTCTAGCTCATTATCGTCAGGCGGATTTGTTTGTATTGCCGAGTCGAATTTCGGACAATGGTGATCGTGATGGATTACCCAATGTTTTGATGGAAGCTCAAAGCCAAAAGCTGGCTTGTCTGTCTACTGATATATCAGGAATTCCTGAGTTGATTGAGCATGCTAAAACGGGTTGGCTAGTGCCTCAAAAGGATTCTGCTGCTCTAAAACAGGCTTTGCACACTTTAATTACTGATGCCGCACAGCGGGAATCATTGGCAAGTGCTGGACTCAAACGAGTAAGAGAACATTTTTCGCTAAACCGAGGTATTGATCAACTGGTCGATAAGCTTAGGCTAACGGCCACATTTGACGAGCATTTAGCCAATGTGCCGCCGGATGTTGATTCAAGTGTTTAAACAAGCTTCGGCAAAAATTCCAGACTGCTTCATTATGGACAAGATGATGAGTGAGTAATCCCGTTGGCTCATCACTAAATTGACCTGTTGTACGCCTCAGGGTGAGATGCTGCTGTAGTAACGTTATAGCGGTCTGTGAACCAATAAAGCCACGGCCATGGCGCCAGTTGATGGGATCGAGGTGGGTATTGATTTGCAGCAAGTTCGTTACTGGATAACTCACCTTTCTAGCACCTTCAATTGAAATGCCTGTAAATCCAATGTTGCTCAAACTATCGTAAACTCGTGATTCTATTCGATTCCACGG
>CAWVZP010000233.1:0-5170 GCA_963934675.1 uncultured Gammaproteobacteria bacterium
CTTCATCTATGTGGACATTTCTTTCGAATAGCCATTTTTGCCAAGAAGAGGCGAGCTTGGCATTGGGAAGTGAGTCATGTATCAAATTTGTATTTTTCAAGTCGTATATATCATCAAGCTTAATTCTTTTGACTAGTTCAGGGCTAGCCACGGGGTATATATAATCCTTAATCAATAACGTTTGTTGCATCGAAGATTGATTTTCACTCAAGCCGTGAAATATACCTATATCAATCTGTTCTTTAGTAAAATCAGGTTCAGGATTTACGGCTAACAAGTTAATGTTTATATTTGGAAATGATTCTTGAAAGCTATTTAACTTTGGCGTTAACCAACGATTAGCAAAAGAGGGCATACAATAAATGTTTAAATCAGATGTTGGTGCGCTTATGCTAAGTTCATTTAAAGTGCTCCGAATTTGAGACAATGAATTGTTTACGCTTCTGTAGAGCACTTCGCCACTATTTGTAAGATTGATTTGACGTATTTTACGTTCAAATAGTGGGTACCCTAAACGCGTTTCTAATTGAATTATTTTTTGACTAACAGCACTTTGTGTAAGGCATAACTCTTTAGCAGCCTCAGTAAAGCTAAGATGACGAGCGACTGATTCAAAGTAACGTAAAGAATCTAAAGATTGCAATTGTATAGCCAAACCCTTCACTCCTTTTAGTCGATATGTAACCATTTTTTATCAATGTTATTGATACCCTATTGACTGAATAGGCACAAAATAACGCGTTACTTTGTCATAGTAATATATGAGCTATACATTATCCACGCTAATGTGTTGAATTAGCAATTAACGTTTGTCTGGGGAGGTCTTGTAAGGCATCTTAATGTCTGGCAGTCCTTAATTTACTAATAAAAAAAATTTAAAGAGTGCCCAAAAGTTGTCTAGTTCAATTGAACTGCTTTATGTTCTAAGCATTGCTTACGTAGTTGAAGTTAAAAAAATAACGGATAGTGGCTTACTGCTATCTGAACTTATAAACGAAAGGAGAAAATATATGAAACTAAAGCAAAAGAGCCTCACCGTCTTAGCGAGCGGAATCTTTGTATGCGCCGCCCTGTTCGGTATTAGCGGTCAGGCAAGTGCCGAATCCGTACTGGCATCAGTCAAGGCCAATGGGAAAATTACTGTTGCCACCGAAGTTGCCTACCCACCGATGGAATATCTCAAAGGTGGCAAGGTAGTCGGTTATGGCAAGGACGTTCTCGACCTAGTCGTCGCTGATCTTGATGTCAAATTAAATCAGCTTCAGTTGCCTTGGGATGGCATTCTCGCCGGTGTTTTAGCTAAAAAATACGATATGGTGGCAACGTCGGTCGCTATCAAACCTGATCGAGTGAACAAGTATGCATTTACCCGCCCACTAGCCATGGCAGAAACCATGCTAATCAAACGGCATGGTGACAGCATGACGAGCCTTAACGATGTTGACGGCAAAATCATCGGCGTAGAACTTGGTTCATCGCAGGCTCAGGAAGTTGAGGCCACTGATGCCAAGCTGAAAGCGGCTGGTAAGAAGGGTTTTGACAAGATCAGTGGCTTCAAATCGACAGACGACATGCGTCTTGCGCTAGCCAACGGTCAGATTGATATTGGAACTATTCCCTCTTTTTCCCTAGCACCGATTCAGAAGCAGCGTCCAAATACCTTTGCTAAACTCACCATGATTGGAAGCGGTACTCTTTTTGCTTGGGTCCTACACCCAGAGGGTAAAGATCTTCGTGATCGAGTAAATGAGATTCTGGTAAGTTTGGAAGAGAATGGTACATTGGCCAAACTGCAGATGAAGTGGTTTGGTTTTAAAATGAATTTACCTGAAGATTACCTACCAGCCGGCGCTCTCTGAGCTCTCACTGACTAACGGGGTCGGAACCGCCATGGTTCCGGCCAATCTTTCTTCATACTAGGCTTACGGATTGATCTATGGATCTTCAATTCCTTGAAATAATCCCACAGACGGGGCCTATGTTGTGGGGCGCACTGAATACAATCTATGTCGGGATTCTTGCGTGTGGAGTGGGTCTCGTTATCGGAACTGGCCTGCTTTTTTTACGCAACAGTCGATTTCGACTTTTACGAATAATCGTAGGTATATACGGCAGTTTTATTCGTGGCACTCCTGCACTTGTCCAAATTCTTGTACTCTACTATGCACTGGCGCCGTTGATTGGTCTCAATATCGGACCCTTTACCGCTGGAATCTTGGCTATTGGCTTCAACAGTGGCGCCTATGTCGCCGAAATACTCAGGGGTGGTCTTAGTCGAATTCCACCAGGACAATGGGAAGCTGCCAGAGCATTGGGACTTCCAAATTACAAAATATGGTTCAGGATCATTTTGCCCCAAGTGTTCTACTCGGTTATTCCGCTTCTGGTTGGTGAATTCACTATGGTGATAAAACTCACGCCTCTCTTATCGACGATTACTCTGGTTGAACTGACACGCAGCTCTCAGATGCTCTACAACGAAACCTTCCGTCCTGTAGAAGTGCTAGTACTTGCCGCACTAATCTATTTTATTATTTGCTTTTCGATCAGCCAATACGGCGAACGTCTTCAGCGCCGCTCTCTTAAATACCGACTGTAAGAGAGAGATCATGACTTTCGACTATATGGCAATCTGGGACAATCGTGACATCCTAATCGATGGTGTTCTAACAACATTATTGGTGTCTACAATAGCCATTCCTATAGGCATTTGTATCGGCGTAGTGATATGTATGATGCGAATATCCGGGAACCGAATGTTGCGCTGGTCGTCCATCGTATATATTGAATTTCTCCGCAACATTCCCTTTCTGATTTTGATTTTTCTTGTGTTTTATGCGCTACCTTTTTACGGCCTTCGCTTATCAGGACTAACCACTGGATTCATTTGTTTGTCGATTTATGGCGGTGCTTACTTTGCTGAAATATTTCGTGGTGGTATTCAATCTGTCTCGAAAGGACAGTTCGACGCAAGTAAAGCATTGGGTCTGAAGTACGGCTTTTATATGCGTCGCGTCATCTTTCCACAACTTTACCAGTACATCATTCCACCTGGAACAAACATTGCCTTGACCATGATCAAGGAATCCTCGCTTTTGTCGATGATCACGGTGGCAGAGCTGACATACGCCGCACATGACGTCAACGGACGCACTTTCACTCCAGTGGAGACCTTCGCCACCATCGCTTTACTCTACTGGTTGATATCAACAATATTTCTAAAATTGACACATATATTACAGATCAAGTTTGGTGCTGAAGATACGCGAGATGATCTCACCATACGTTAATCACCACTTAGACAATGGGAGACTTATCCATCATGCACAAAAACGAAGAATCTAAAGTGGTTGCCTGCGAACTCAACCGAGAAGCATTGATTGAGATTCGTAATGTGAATAAATGGTATAACGATTTTCAGGTGTTAAAGGACATCAATTTGTCAGTCTATACCGGTGAACGGGTTGTGATTTGTGGCCCATCAGGATCGGGGAAATCTACATTAATCCGTTGCATCAACCGACTCGAAAAGCATCAGCAGGGCGATATTATTTTTGATGGCATTGAACTTACAGATGAAGTGAAAAATATAGATAAGATACGTTCCGAAATCGGAATGTGCTTTCAACAGTTCAATCTATTTCCACATTTGACAGTGATGGAGAACTTAATTTTAGCGCCTATCTCGGTTCGTGACCTGTCCAACGCGAAAGCCAGAGAAATCGGGGCTCATTATTTGGAGAAGGTGAAGATACAGGATCAGGCTGATAAATACCCCAGTGAACTCTCAGGTGGTCAGCAGCAGCGTGTGGCCATCGCACGAGCGTTGTGTATGCAGCCAAGGGTACTACTCTTCGACGAACCTACATCGGCACTTGACCCGGAAATGATCGCTGAAGTTCTGGATATAATGGAAAAGTTGGCCACGGAAGGTATGACTATGGTTTGCGTCACCCATGAAATGGGTTTTGCACGCAAAGTTGCCGACAGGGTGATTTTTATGGATGCTGGACAGATTGTCGAAGAAAACGATCCTATCAACTTCTTTGATAATCCAAAAAACAAACGTACACAAAAGTTTCTAAAACAAATTTTCGAACATTGAACGCTGCAAAAAAAGAATTAAGTATAGGAAGGATTAAAGCCCTATCCAATGATGTCAAATTTCAGAATGATCTCCAATATTCAATAAACCCTCGTCTTAATAGCCGGATTTCCAGCAACCTTAGCGATTCCTCAAGAATTTTTTCGCCATTTTCAAGCAGAAACCATCTTTAGCCAATAGTGATGCCCTGCCCCTATTGGTGCCAGTTAGTAGACACATCAAACTATTCTGATGTCAGCCAAGCAAGCTGGTTCGCCTCATCGCGCCTACTGTTGGTGAGGCGGTGCTCTGGCTTCTGGCAAAGCATCGGGCGATAGTGGTCACCCGTCCTTTTTCTTAAGATGGTACAGAATCTTGTTAATAACCGGTTGATTTTCGATACAGCGGTCCAACGTATCGGCGATGACTTTAACTGCACCACCGCAACGAGAGCAAATTTCCACATCAGTGTCGCCTAGAGCGCCTACTGTTGGTAAACACTCTTTTTAACCGCTGAGCCCAGGTCTTGGTCGTTAATCAGGCGTTTTGTCTTCTTTTAAATCACCCTTTTATTTACCTTTCCCTCGCTTTGCTGGTGTGACTGTTAGCCGGTACTTACTGTTGGATGGTGTGGCATTCCGACAAAAAACACCGTGAAACCGCGTGTGGTTGACTCTCGGTTTGAGCACCAGTGATGCCAGTTTTGCAATGAAATCCAGTGGTTCAAATATGAAGTGCATGGACATACGAATGCCGAGTAACGCATGGATGCATGAGAACGGCCACATGTGTCGTGCCATCACGGCAGGCTGTCTTTAGCCGGTAACAAATGTTGCAAACTGATGTCAGCGACGGGCGCTTTTCCAAAACTGCAGATCTTGAAATATATAGTAATTGAATGGGTGTCTATTTTATTTTTGAGAATTTTATGTCAATTTATTTCTGTGGGTGTCTATAAAAGTGTTTGGCTTTCCTTGCCCTAGCAATTGGCTGGGGCTCTTTGTGATTTTCCGATACATAACGCCGCAATTTGCTGAAGGCAAATGATGGGCGGGTTTTGGCCCAGCATTTGGCTTTCAGTAACAT
>CAWVZP010000234.1:0-5155 GCA_963934675.1 uncultured Gammaproteobacteria bacterium
GCTCAAAGCTTAAAGGCGACGCGTCATGACAACATTACTCAGTAAAGATCAGTATGCGGTTATTGCCGCTGACCTCACCTTCCCTGTAAAAGCTTTTATTGACGGTCAGTATCAACCATCAAAAACTGGAAAGACGTTGGAGACCATTAACCCAGCGACGGGTGAAGTGCTGGCAAATATATCTGCTTGTGATGCAAGCGATGTTGATTATGCAGTCGACGTTGCGCGAAAAGCCTTTGATGGTGGCGAATGGTCTCGCAAACATCCTAGCGAAAGAAAGGCAGTATTGTTAAAACTAGCGCAGCTCATTGAAGACAACCAGAACGAACTGGCAGTGCTCGAAAGCCTGGAAAGTGGTAAGCCAATCAGTGAGTGCCAATTAACCGACCTGCCTGAAACCATTAGTACTATTCGTTGGCATGCTGAAGCAACCGACAAACTATATGATCAGATGTCACCTTCGAATGAAGAGGGTATCGGACTTATAGTGCGTGAACCACTAGGTGTTGTTGGTTGTGTTTTACCATGGAACTTCCCACTGATGATGTTAGCCTGGAAGATGGGCCCTGCTCTGGCTGGTGGTAACAGCCTCATTGTTAAACCGGCTGAGCAAACATCAATGACGGCACTTTACATTGGTGAGCTTGCCAATCAAGCAGGTATACCGGCTGGCGTACTGAATATACTGCCAGGTATGGGTCCTGATGTCGGGGAACCGATGGGACGTCACAATGGCATCGATGCCATTTCTTTCACTGGGTCGACTGAAGTAGGTCGCCTCTTTCTTCAATTTTCTGCACTCAGTAACATGAAAAAAATTGTGTTGGAATGCGGCGGCAAAAATCCAGCGGTTGTCTTGTCTGACGCCGATAACCTGGAGAGTGTTGCCGAACATGTTGTTTACGCAGCATTATGGAATATGGGACAAAACTGTACCGCGAACTCACGGCTCATCGTCCATAAGGATGTCAGCGAAGAATTACTGCAACTTGTGACGGTTAAACTTGCCGATTGGAAAACAGGCGACCCTATGGATCCCGCTAATCAGTTGGGTGCCATTATATCGCGTGAACAATACGATAAAATTTTGGGTTATATCGATTCAGCTAAAAAAGAAGGCGGCAAACTGATCCATGGTGGCAATGCGATTGAAGCAGGAAAAGGCTTATTCATCGAACCAACATTATTCGCCAATGTCACTGCCGATATGACCATTGCTCAAGAAGAAATCTTTGGTCCTGTTTTTGCTATGATGGTAGTCGATAGTGATGCAGCCGCGATCCAGCTTGCCAATGAAACCTGTTATGGCTTACAGGCATCGTTATTCACATCTAATGTAACCAAAGCGCATAAATATGGCCGAGCTCTGCAAGCAGGGACTGTGAGCGTAAACTGCTATGCTGAAGGTGACATTACAACCCCATTTGGTGGCTATAAACTGTCGGGATTTGGAGGGCGTGATAATTCTCTGATGGCACATGATCAATATACCGAAGTTAAAACGATCTGGATTGATATTAGTACCGATATTTCAGACCAATAGTTTTTACTCGACATCTTTAATAAAACAGGTGCCAATATTTTTAATGAAGATAGTGGCATCTGCTCCCATTAAATTTAGGCATCGAATAAAAACATTTCCTTTGCAACGTCCCTTTTAAGGCAAGCAAAGTTCATTATTGGTGATCAAGAGGATCTAATCAGATGCGCTGGAAAAAAACCATCACTATGATTGAAGCCCATGCCGAGGGCGAAGTTGGCAGAATCGTCACGGGTGGTGTGATCGACATCCCCGGCAAGACTATGTTGGACAAGATGAATTACATTAACCAAGTTGATGATAGTTTACGCCGTTTCCTCGTATTTGAACCCCGCGGCTATGCACAAATGTCTACCAACCTTATATTCCCTCCAACGCATCCTGACGCCGACATTGGCTTTGTTATATTGCAAGGTGATAAAGCGCATGCGATGTCAGGCTCAAATTGTATTTGTCTGGTAACTGTAATGCTTGAGACGGGTATGATCGAGATGAAAGAGCCAGAAACAACGATCACTATTGAAACTCCAGCAGGATTGGTTAAAGCACGAGCCACCTGCCATGACGGCAAGTGTGAGAGAGTTACCCTATCGATGACGCCTTGTTATGTCGATAAGCTAGATGCGGTTGTCGAAGTCGAAGGACTCGGCAAGATCACTGTTGATATTGCTTTTGGTGGTATCTTTTATGCTTTGGTCGACCCGACCCAATTTGATTTAGCAATATCGCCAGAAAATGCTCGAAAATTAGTCGACATAGGCAGTCGCATACAACGGGCTGTGAATCAGCAGCTCGATATTCGTCATCCAGCCTTACCTGGTTTGGAAGGTATTTCATACACCATGTTTACTGGCTTTGACGATGATGGTGCGATGAAAGGCGCTACCATTCTTCCACCTGGTCGTATTGATCGCTCGCCTTGTGGTACGGGTAACTCGGCACGTGCCGCAGTCATGGCTGCTCGCGGTCAAGTCACTATAGGTGAAACCAAAATCGCCAGATCAATCATTGACAGTGAGTTTCAGGTGCAGGTAGAAGCGCAGAAAGAAATCAACGGTCAACTGTGCGTTTTACCGATAATTTCAGGTCGAGGCTGGATACACGGTATCCATCAAATTGGCGTTGACCCAAGTGATCCTTATCAGCAAGGTTATAAGGTATCTGATTGTTGGGGTGATGCATTTGATCTGCTCAATTGATCTATTCCATTTAGTCGGTCAATTAAGGCTCTGTCATTCAGGATTCTTTGAATGAATGACAAACCATTCCCATCAGGCGCGTCAATCGCCATTGTTGGCGCCGGCATCATCGGCGTTGCCAGCGCTTTTGAATTATCACGACGGGGTTATCAAGTAACTGTTTATGATGATAGTCCCGTCGGGGAAGGTGGGCCCTCAATTGCTAATGCAGGGCATGTCGTTGGCTCCGATATTTATCCATTAAGCACACCGGGTATTCACTGGAAGGCACTCAAAATGCTTATGAATGCTGACGCACCACTGAAGATACCGTTAAGAGATGCACTGGCTCAGATACCCTGGTTCTGGGGGTTTTGGAGAACCTCACAAGGCAAACGTTTTTTGACCGCAACACAGGCACTCAGTTATCTATCTAATCATGCACTGACTGATGTTCAGACCATGTTCGAATCGGCTAATATGGCTGACAAGGTAACACTGAAATCCTGTGCATTCCTATACGATACCGAAGCTAGCTTTAATGCCAGTCAGGCGTCCTGGGCCGAAAAAATAACCATTGGGATTGATAGCGACCCAATGACTGAAGCACAAATCCGAAGTCAAATACCGCTGGTATCGGATGATTTCAAACTGGGCGTTTTATCGCACAATTGGGCCATAGTAAGCGACCCGTTAGAGGTAGTTCAATCATTGTCTGAAGCCTCAAAAGTTAACGGTGTCGAGTTTAAATCGACACGAATAGAAAATTTGCATGAATTAAAAGATTCGGTTCAATTGCAAACAACAGCAGGCTGGTTTAACCACGATGGGGTAATCATTGCAGCCGGTGTCCATTCGAAAAAAATCGCTCAAAAATGTGGCGATTTTTTACCGGTTACCGCAGAACGAGGTTATAACATAACCTTGCCAACACCAGAAAAGGTGCTCCAACGACCTTTGGTATTTGCCGATCGAGGTATAGTTGCCACCCAGTTAAGCAGTGGCCTTCGTATTGGTGGTTGGGCCGAATATGCACCATCGCACCGGCCTGCAAACCAAGCCTATTTCAAATCTATCGCGCGCATTTCGGCAGAACTATTCCCTGCAACCAATTTCGAAAATGCAAAATTCTGGATGGGCAGTCGTCCCTCAATGCCTGATTCGGTTCCCGTTATTTCAAAATCAGCAAAATCAAAGAGAATTTTCTATAATTGTGGGCATGGCCATTATGGCTTATCGTTTGCTGCCAGCTCAGCACGAATCCTGGGTGATTTAATCTCTGGGGAAAACTTTGATAATGCTTATCATTACTACTCGATACGACGCTTTTGAATTCATAACCTTATTCATGACTTTGAATGGTTCGAAAGATACTGTCTAAGCGTCAAACCAAACATAAACCGAAACGTAACCAAAAAAGCACCGGATGGTTCATACCCAACCTTAAGTGCAATACGAGTCACCGTCCCGTCATTCATAAGCTTTTCCAACGGTGAAAAAAAGCGTAATAGACGCCGCTATTGACGAAACGTTACTCCCGTTTCTATCTGAAATTGGCGGATTAAACTGCGTTGTAAAAAACCCAATTGAATAGCCCACTGTTCCAGTGAGCGTTTGTCTGTTGAGTACCTGCTTATGGTGTGAAGAATATGGAACAGCCTTAGATCTTTCGGCTGCGGCAGTTTAGCCGTAAGTTATTAAGCCTTTTAACTCAAGAAAAGAGTCATCCTGAACATCGTCACTCTTACGCATCCATGCGTACGTGACATACTGTTCATCCTGAACATAAAAAGGGGAGATAAAAATCTCCCCTTTTTATTAACAACTAAAGCTTATTACGACTAGGCAGCCTGTAGTTTTACCGCGCAATACTTAAACTCGGGTATTTTTCCGACTGGGTCGAGTGCTTCGTTGGTGAGCAGGTTAGCAGCAGCCTCGTGATAGCAGAAAGGTATAAAGATTTCACCTTGCTTGAGTGCAGAATCCACTCGGACAAACGCAGTCAGTTCACCACGACGTGATTTAACCGTTACATTACCACCCGCTTCTAACCCGGCTATTTCCATATCTTGTGGACTCACGTAAACCACTGGAACGGGTTCTAGTGCATCCAGTACTTCAGTCCGTCGAGTCATCGACCCAGTGTGCCAATGCTCTAGCTGACGGCCCGTCATGAGAACCATTGGATATTCCGTGTCTGGTTGCTCGTCAGGCAGAATGGCTTTGGCCGCAACCAGCTTGGCCTTACCACTTTGAGTTGGGAAGGCATCAACAAAAACAACGCTCTGACCTGCATCATCTGCGTCTTTGCAAGGATAAGTAACCGATCCCTTATCGACTAGACGATCCCAGGTAATGCCATTGATCGTTGGCATCGCACCACGCATTTCTTCATAGACTTCAGAGACATGCTGATAGTGCCAGTCGAGTCCAAGGC
>CAWVZP010000235.1:0-5129 GCA_963934675.1 uncultured Gammaproteobacteria bacterium
TGTGCCAACAAGCAGAGTAGGTGAACGCGTCTGGGTTTATCAAGCACAGTATGGCCGGCGCTTTGGAACGGCCGCTGAATATGTCACTGTCGATTCAAACCGAGCCCCCCAACTGCCCGATAATACGTCGTTTGAAATAGGGGCTTGCCTGGGTATTCCGGTCATGACGGCACATCGCTGCGTTTTCTCCGATGGGTCGATTGAAGGCAAAACAGTTTTAGTAACGGGCGGTGCAGGGCGGGTTGGCTATTATGCCATTCAATGGGCAAAACTGGCCGGCGCCAGAGTAATTGCAACCGCCAGTAATGAGGCTGATAAGGCAACCTGTGAAGCCATTGGTGCTGATTGTGTGGTTAATCACCGACAAGACAACTGGAGTGAGAATCTACTATCGTTCACCAATGGTGAGAAGATTGACCGAGTGGTCGATGTCGAGTTTGGCGCTAATTTACCAGAAGTACTTAAAGTCATTGCTACAAGTGGGACGATAACTAGCTACTCATCGTCACAGGTGAAAGAACCTCAGCTACCTTTCTTGCAAATGATGTTCATGGATTTGACCATTCGTTTGGTTATTGTCTATGCTATGCCAGAACAGGCAAAACAGGCTGCGATTACGGATATCAGTTCAAAACTTGAGAACAATGGATTACAACATCGCATTGCTCATGTGTTGTCGATGTCCGATATAGCAAAGTCCCATCAACTCGTAGAACAAGGTGGGTTTGGCGGTTGTGTCGTGATTAAAATAGGCGAATAGGGGGAGTTACCTCAACTGGCTATTTTTGCTGGCGCGTCGATTAAAACAGCCTTGTTGGTTGCGTTGCTCATCTTGTTCGGATTGGCAGGTCACGGATAAGCGTACGCCCTGAATTGCCTGACGTCGGGCTAATGGGATAGGGGCATCACAGTCTTCGCAGTTTTCTAAACCAGCTCCTTGGTTTAGCTGACTGCGAACCTGTTTAACCGCATCTTCAACACTCGCATCAATTTGATCTTGTACCGCTCCGTCAGGTGCCCATCCGCCTGCCATTATTAACACCCATGTAAAAGTTTAGGAAACTAGTTCAACAGATTGTTGACTTCACAACCATACCAAAAGTTACTTAATTGGTTGAGCAATTAACCCTTCATGACCATAAGCAACGACACATATTTTACAACCCAATTGATGATGGTTTCTGCTTGGGCCCTGCAATGATAGTGCTTCTATAGGCAGCGACTGATTGATGTCGACGACATTATTGTTGAGCTGAATCAGTCTCCCCACCCATTGCAGACATTAACGCTGTTACAAACTGCGATAGTTCTGCGGTCATTATCGTGAAGTCTACGTCAAACTGGCCTGCAACATCATCCACTTCGGTTTCGTCGGCTTTTTCCTGGACCAAGTCACTAAAGCGTAATCGTTTAACCGCCATTTTTTCGTCTAGCACAAATTCAACGCGTTCATTCCAACTTAATGCAAGCTTGCTGACATGCATGCCGGTTTTTAGATGATTGAGAATTTCATCGCTGCTCAGGTTTTGGTTTTTGCAACGAATTACGCCACTAACGTCGGCATTATCTCGCAGCTCGCATTCTTCACCGAGTTCGAAATTATCGGTCAGCTCACCACTATTAACCCACTGAGTCATCAAGTCGATCGGTAAATTATTAGCCACTAGCGGGATTAACGGTAATGACCCGAGTGCTTCTCGTAAGTCTTGAATTAAATCTTCAGCTCGCTTCTCTGACGATGCATTGATGACCAAAAGGCTGTCGCGCAATGAAATATAAGCAAATTGCAAAGAAGAGCGTGGAAATGCCTTAGGCATAAGACTAAAAATCACTTCTTCTTTTAGCGAGGTGCGTTCCTTGCGAGAAACTTTACGTGATTCAGTTGATTCAATTTCCTGCACCTGCTCTTCGAGAAAGTCATTGACGACAGACGACGGTAATATTTTATCTTGTCGCTTGGAGCAAACCATGAAATAGCCATTGGACTCGTGTACTAGCTCGTCACTGTGTCGACCTAAAGGTGACACCCAGCCTGCACGGAAGAGTTCTTGACTACCACAAGGTTCAAAGAGATGCCCGGACAGCTGCTCTGCTAGCAATTCAGCGGTTAATTCAACGGGTTGAGTAAAGCGGTAAAGTTGTAAGTTTTTGAACCACATGAATGGATTTTTCCTTGAATTAGATTAGGTATGACAATCGATAAGTGCCAATTTAGCCTCTTTGAGGTCTTTGGATGTGCGGCACCTAGTTAATTTTTTTGGTTGCGCATCTTAACAACATTCAATCGAAAAGCCATGTTCAGCAATACTGTTTTTAAACCTTCGTATTTAGAAAATATAGGTTGTCGACCTTAGTCTTCAAATATATCGTCTTCGTCAAACAGGTCATCGATATCTGACTCGCTTTCAAAGGGCGGGTTACCGTCATGAACCAGGTTATTACGTCGTTGCAAAAAAGCTTCACGTAAATAAATGTATGGGTCTAGTGCTGCTTCTTTCAAGACACTTTCAGCTTTTAATAAACCAGCGCGAAGATCAACAACTTTTACAAGAGTCAAGCTGGTAGCAGTATCTCGGTTACGGTTGGGATAAACCCATTGTTTATCCACTTCGTTGTTGATTGGATCAAGATAAGCGCTATCTGCTACCAACCCGCCAGTGTCACGAACGGTGCTAGGCCCTAAGAAAGGCAGAATCAGATATGGCCCGCTTGAAACACCCCAATACCCCAATGTTTGGCCAAAATCCTCATTGTGCTTTTCTAATCCAATATCAGATGCCCAATCTATAAGACCCAATAGACCAAAGGTACTATTGATCAGTAAACGTCCGGTATCGGACGCGAATTGCTTAAATTTAAGTTGAAATAGGTCATTAAATATGACCGGTACATCATCTAAGTTACTAAAAAAGTTACCGACACCTTTCTGCACAAAAGAGGGTGTAATTACGTCGTATCCCTTCGCAACTGGTTTCAATACATAGCGATCAACGCTGTTATTTAACGAGTTCACGCTGCGGTTATAACGCTCAAATGGGTCGCTTGGATCAGTTGGGCCATCAAGTGATGCGCAGCCCGACAAAAATAGGCTACAAAGTAAAATTAAAGCAGTTATCGATTTTTTTTTCATGTGTTTTTCTATTTGTCTTGACTGTATTTGATTTGGATTGAACGAGGCTCTTAAATCAATTAGATCTACAAGGAAACAGTAACTTAATGGCTGTAAGCACGCAATTATTATTACTTGAAACTAAAAAGCTGAACCCACTCAATTAATAGGCTGTCAGCAGATTAATGGGTGTATTCACCCTATTGTTCATGTCTTAACAAATGTATAAAGTAGTTACGGAGTTGTCATTATTTAGGCGAGCCAATTGATTAATATAGTTGCAAAAATCTTAGTGGACTGAATATAAATAAAAAATGAGACTAGTGATTACTTGAAACTCATTTTCGATTAAAATCAAACTCACACAAGATTGTTATACAACTTTCACGTCACTTGTGAGTCCGATGTGAGTCTATTTTTTAACTAACTGTTGAAACTATGAAATATTTTTTCCGCCTAATTCGTTGGCCTTTGGCTCAAATTATCATCCTAATCAACTGGATTACATTACCCAAGGCTCCCATATTAGAACCTGAACAGCGCAAAAAGTTTGATGAAAATACCGCTAGTATGAGTCTCTATCATTTTAACCAATGTCCCTTTTGTATCAAAACTCGTCGTACCATTCATCGACTAGGATTGAACATTGAAACCCGCGACGCGCGAAACGATCCAAGTTGGAATCAAGAGCTTATTAGCGAAGGAGGCAAATACCAGGTGCCTTGTTTACGCATAATGAAAGACGATGGTTCGATAGAATGGATGTATGAGTCAACGATCATTAATCGTTATCTTGATCAACGGTTCGGTTGATTCGTTCGTCAAAACTAAGTATTTCCCCATCGGCTGAAAAATTTCGCCGCATAGCACTTAATCAACAAGGACTTCTCAAAACTGATTCTTTTGGTCGAGGTAAGGAAGCAACTTTGCGCGCCATTAAACAGATTGGCTATGTTCAAATTGATACCATCTCAGTAGTAGAACGTGCTCACCATCATGTGCTGTGGTCACGTGTATCCAACTACAAGCCCCGGTACCTGACGGAGTTAGTGGCTGAGCGTCAATTATTCGAATATTGGTCTCATGCCGCAGCTTGGTTGCCCATGCAGGATTATCGATTTTGCTTACCGCGAATGAGACAAACCAATGGGGACCAAAACTGGTTTGATGATTGCGACAAAAAGCTAATTCAGCAAGTACTCAAACGAGTTCAACAAGAAGGTGCCCTGTTGGCCCGTGATTTTGCAGATACTCGAACAGGTAAAAAAGAATGGTGGGACTGGAAACCGGCTAAACGAGCGCTCGAACAATTGTTTATTCGAGGTGAGCTCATGGTCACTCGGCGAGAGGGCTTCCAAAAGGTTTATGACTTACCTGAAAGGATCATCCCCGACTGGGTTGATACAACTGAACCAACTTTGGATGAATATGCAGACTATTTGATCGATAATACGATTCGTGCACACGGTTTTGCAACAGTCAAAACGATGGTTTATCTACGCAAGGGCAAATCCCTTAGACATGCCATTGATTTACGGCTACAGGCTAAGCTAGAAGATGGTCACGTTTTAAAGCTTGAGCTTGACAATGATAACGTCATCTATGTTTTGCCAGAGTTACTAGACAAGCCTACCCCAAGATCAAATAAATCCGTTCGAATCCTATCTCCGTTCGACAATGCCATTATCCAACGCCAACGTGGCCAGTCTGTTTTTCAATTTAACTATCTAATCGAATGTTATGTTCCTGCTCCAAAACGACAATTTGGTTACTTTTGTTTACCCGTACTTTACGGAGACAGTTTTGTTGCCCGAGTTGATTGTAAAGCACACCGAAAGCAAGGCTTGTTTGAAATAAAGTCGATTCATTATGAAACTAACTTCATACCGAACGAGGATTTCACAAAGGCATTTTCTAGCGCCATCGATTCATTCTCTAAATTTAATGGTTGTAGCGATATAGCCCAAGAATAGGTTAATTTTTTATAGCCATATACTTTACTCAAATTGACTTAAGCCGG
>CAWVZP010000236.1:0-5113 GCA_963934675.1 uncultured Gammaproteobacteria bacterium
TGGCATTAACTTTATGACGAGATGGATATAATTTGACATCACAGCATAACTACAAATGTCGATGGCAAAGAGTGACGATAAAATACGAATGCGGTTTTCAACCCACCGTCTACCATGGTTATTGACAGGGATGGAACGGGCCGGCGTCCCGGTGTATGCCTATTTTGCATCGTTACAGGGACGTAACTAATTAGAATAACGCAGGAGCAGTTGTCGAGGAGTAAAAACAGGTCATAGTTTTTACCGAAATGAGCATCAATACCACACAAGTAGCTGCGACGTACACAGCGAGAAACAACAGGGTAATACGGCGTATCTTCAACGGCGACAGGCTATTTTCTGGATAGGGTCATCGTCATTTCCTTTAACAATTAAGGTATGTCCTTATCTTTCTTTATATTTGATGCCAAATGGGCAAGAGTATATTGTCAATTGTAGCGTTTCTGTCTTTTTTATTGCCGTCACACTGTGACCGTTGGCCCGTCTACCGGCTGGAATTGACCGATAATCCACGTACTAGCCCAAGTCTCGACTCGCTTGAATGATGAAGTTACATCATTGCCGTACCGGTCATTCCAATCCGAAACCATTGATAAAATTACTACTATATTTTGCAAGATATCCAGTCGCAGTTCTTTTTTTAATCCATTGCTTCTGCCTCAAAGCGATGTTTTTTGCGCTTTTTTTCACTACCATCGACAGTTAGTGCGAATGTAAGAAAACGGAATTAAACAATGCATCATAATGAGGCAGAAAACAAAATCGTTTCAACTGGCAATCTAAAAAGTTAGTATTTATAATTAATATATCCTTTTAAATATTTAAAAATTTTTTCTTATGCTGACACATTTAGATCGGCTTGAAGCCGAAAGTATTCATATCATGCGTGAGGTTGCGTCTGAAGCTGAGGCCCCAGTGATGCTTTACTCTGTAGGCAAGGATAGCGCCGTGATGTTGCATTTGGCAATGAAAGCGTTTTATCCCAGCATACCTCCATTTCCACTGATGCATGTTGATACGACATGGAAATTTCGTGAAATGATTGCGTTTCGCGATCGCAAGGCCAAAGAACTAGGTATGGAATTAATAATCCATAGCAATCAGGAGGGCATAGATGCCGGTGTTGGTCCATTCAGCCATGGTTCATCGATGCATACCGATGTTATGAAAACACAGGCCTTGAAACAGGCATTAAATAAATATAAGTTTGATGTCGCTTTCGGTGGCGCTCGTCGTGACGAAGAAAAGTCCCGCGCTAAGGAACGTATTTTCTCATTCCGAAGCACTGAGCATCGATGGGATCCAAAAGCCCAGCGGCCAGAATTGTGGAATGTGTTTAATACCCGCATCCGCAAGGGTGAGAGCATCCGCGTATTTCCGATTTCTAACTGGACCGAGCTTGATATCTGGCAATATATTCGTCGCGAACAGATTGAAATTGTGCCCCTTTACTTTGCTGCCAAACGCCCAGTCGTTGAATGGCAAGACAGCCAGATTATGGTAGATGATGACCGTATGCCAGAAGCGCTGCGTAAAACAGCCATTGAAAAATACGTCCGTTTTCGCACGCTGGGCTGTTACCCGCTGACTGGGGCGGTGGAGAGTAAAGCAGAAACACTGGAAGACATTATTCAAGAAATGTTACTAACTAAGTCATCCGAACGCCAAGGCCGAACAATCGACCGCGACCAGGCCGCATCGATGGAAAGAAAAAAACAAGAAGGGTATTTCTAAATGGCACACGTCTCTGATCTAATTGGAACTGACATCACTGGTTATTTGCTGTCACATGAAAACAAGTCGCTGCTGCGTTTCATCACTTGCGGTAGCGTTGATGATGGCAAATCTACGCTGATCGGACGCTTGCTTTACGACAGTAAAATGATTTTCGAAGATCAACTTGATGCGCTTGAAGCCGACTCTAAGAAGTCGGGAACGCAGGGCGAGAATATTGACTTCGCACTACTAGTCGATGGGCTCGCCGCTGAGCGTGAGCAAGGCATCACGATTGACGTCGCCTATCGTTATTTTTCGACCGAAAAACGTAAATTCATCGTCGCAGATACACCCGGGCATGAACAATACACGCGAAACATGGCCACCGGTGCCTCAACTGCCGACCTTGCCATCCTACTAATTGACGCTCGCAAAGGGATTTTGACGCAGACACGGCGGCATTCTTTTATAGCCTCATCACTGGGCATTCGAAAACTAGTGCTGGCAATCAACAAGATGGATCTAGTCGATTACGATCAGTCAGTGTTCGACACAATCAAAAAGGACTTTCTAGCATTCGCTTCTGAATTAAACAAAGACATCGAAATCCAGGCGATCCCAATGTCAGCACTTGCCGGTGACAATATCACCGAAAATTCGAACGCGACGCCCTGGTACTCTGGTCCCAGCTTAATGACATATCTCGAGACCGTTCCAGTTGACGACGATAAAGAAACGCGGCCATTTAGAATGCCCGTTCAGTGGGTGAACCGGCCTAATCTAGATTTCCGTGGCTTTTCCGGACAGATAGCCTCAGGCGTCATTCGGCCTGGAGACAAAATAAAAACGTTACCCAGCGCCAAAGAAACCACCATTGAGCGAATTGTTACACAGACCGGAGATCTTGATATAGCGGTCGCGGGACAGTCAGTCACACTGACCTTTACTGATGAAGTTGATACTTCACGTGGCGATGTCATTTGCGCCGCAGGTGAGCCTGCCGAAGTTTCTGATCAATTTCAAGCGCGAGTGATGTGGATGGCAGATGACGCCATGTTACCGGGTCGGCGCTATCTACTAAAAATTGGGGCTAAAACGGTGCCTGCACAAATCACCGGTCTCAAACATCGAATTGACGTGAATGATCTGCAAAGTAGACCTGCAACTGAACTTGGCCTCAATGAAATGGGGGTCTGTACGATCAGCCTCGATCAAGCCATCGCCTTTGACGCTTATGATGTGAACCGTGAAACCGGCGGGTTCATTCTGATCGATCGCCTAACCAACAATACTGTTGGCCTCGGCCTGCTTGACTTTGCACTGCGCCGTGCCGCGAATATTCACTGGCAAGCTCTGGACGTCGATCGCTCGACCCTGGCCGAGCAGAAGGAACAAAAACCAGCCGTACTTTGGTTCACTGGTTTATCCGGCTCTGGTAAGTCGACCATCGCGAACGCGTTACAGAAGAAACTATTCGCAATGGGTAAACACACTTTCGTACTGGATGGAGACAATGTTCGCCATGGTTTGAACCGCGACCTTGGCTTTACCGATGCCGACCGCGTCGAGAATATTCGCCGTGTGTCTAATGTTGCCAAGCTCATGTCCGATGCAGGCCTAATTACTCTGGTAAGCTTCATCTCTCCATTTCGCTCGGAACGGCAAATGGCGCGTAATATGATGACTAATGACGAGTTTGTTGAAATCCACGTCGACACCACGTTGGAGGTTGTCGAGCAACGCGATGTAAAAGGCTTATACAAACGCGCACGGGCGGGTGAAATTAAGCACTTCACAGGAATCGATAGCCCCTATGAGGCACCGCTTGAAGCTGAAATAATTGTTAACACCGCCAGCCAATCGGCCGAAGATGCAGCGGATTCAATCATTGACTGGTTGAAAGACAAAGACATGCTGATCGCTTAGATTGAAGTGCGCTATGGCCTAATACTCTGACATTCTTGTGAGATTAAAAAAATCAAAACTATGAAATAGTGCAACTGTCGAACGGTGTCGGAAAGTAAGTAACAGACTGATCGTTATTGAAGGGTTATAAACAGACTGCGATAAACCTTATTTCTAAATGCTTTGCATAGGCATTCAAGGTAACGCCAAAATTATCGAATACAACGACTCTGCTCTTCTCGCATTTTGCGAGGAGGCGGAGGCCTCCAATCGTAAACAGATACATAAATCTCGATTGGTATACGACCATCAAAACTTTCCTACTGTTGTCAGTATCGGTGTGGTCGAGATAGCTGATAGCGACAATAATATTGAAGAGGTTTTTAAAGCCTTCGACTCGGCTTGTTTTATAGCCTACGAAAGGGGGAATCTGGTTTATGCTTGTCGCACTACCGAACAACATATTACCATGTGTGAAAGTCAAGCCCGTTGAGTTAGTTGGTTACATACCGCTTTAGAAGGAGATTTATTTACGCTACATGCTCAGCCCATTATTCCGCTTAACACGCGCAAATTTTATACCGCACACTACGAATGATTACGGCGTTTAAAAGACGATGATCAAACTCTGATATATCCTGATACCTTTTTATCGGCAGCAGCTCGTTACAACTTGTTACCTGCGATTAATCGCAGGTATTTGGAAAGGCTATTGACAGGTTAAACAAAAACGGCCATTGCTCGAGGGTGACCAAATTTCAATAAACCTGACAGGCCCAACCCTATCTGAAAACTCATTTCTAGAATTTATTTTGAAATTATTCAGGGTCAATCGCATGTGCAGATACAATGATTATAGAAATCACTGAAAGCTCTGCTCTGAGTGATCTGTCCTATGCATAGAAATTTATAACGTCACTCAGCGAAATAGGCTGTTAATTTGTACTCGATGATTTTGGCAAAGGCTTTTCATTACTTGGCAGCCCTAAACACCTATCGGTGAACTACATTAAAATGGAAGAAGGGTTCGTACGCGATAGGCTCACTGATCCAGTCGATGAAACGACGAGTAAGTTGTCGTTGCTGAATTTTTTGAAAACGACGCCATTCAGGCCCGACTGACTGAGCTAGTTGTTGATTTTGGCCAAGGTTTTGGAATCTCCAAGCCTTATCCGTTGGCCGAGTTTAATGTCTATAAAACGGCATAGCCGCTGTTTTAAAAACAATGCTTAGACTCAGATTTTTGAGTATTTTCAGGCTGTGTGAAAGTTGGCTTAACATCTACCTGCGGGATCCTTTGGGTTTCGAACCATAGGCAAAGGTTATTTCTGATTACATTTCATTCTTTTTCACTCTCAGAGATTGGCTCTGTTCGCAAATCATGTTGCTGGGCAAGGTCGATTTAATGAGTTGCGATCAAAGGTGCGAAATCACCCTAGGTAACTATCTAGGTAACAGGTTGCTACGCCTCTAAAGTGATAAACCCACCCTT
>CAWVZP010000237.1:0-5020 GCA_963934675.1 uncultured Gammaproteobacteria bacterium
TGGGATCGAGATGAGTATTGATTTGCAGCAAGTCAGTTACTGGATAACTCACCTTTCTAGCACCTTCAACTGAAATGCCTGTAAATCCAATGTTGCTTAAACTATCGTAAATTCGTGATTCTATTCGATTCCACGGTGGCACGATGACAGGGATGAATTGATCTGGAAGAGCATTTGTCAGTCTTTCATAACCATCGGCTAGCTCTGCTGCAATTATATCCACAGATCGTTCACCACCTAGCTCAATTTTTTTGGCACCCTTTGCGGCATAACTACTGTGACTGTAGCCATGTTGAAGCACCGAAAAATGATCCCGCTGCTGAAGGAACTTTGGAAGGCTAGCTTCTAATAAAACCGGGATAACCGCAATCGAAACGGGGATGTCAAAGGTCTGGCAAAGGCTGTCTAAGTGCTGTAATTGTGGCGTATTTGATACGGCATCATCATCTCTCCACCAGAAGCTCGCTTGTTTTCCAGATTCAGCCCACAAGTCTAATTCACGTTGCAGCAGGTGCCACGCATTGATAAATTCGATAGATTCGTTCAATTTAACCATCCTTTAATTAGCTCTGCGCTATTATTTGCCCCATTCATTTGGTATTGCTTTGCAATGATAGGCTGTATAGCTGCCTTATCAACTGCGTCAGCCAGTGCTCTAGCGTTAAGCATCGATGCTTCGATATAAATCACCCTGTTTTGCTTCTGTAACAAGTTGGTTCGTATGGTCTGTTCCAGCTCTCCTGACTCGGCATAGGGTACAATGACTGAATGGGCCTTAGCCTTTAAAATATCCATCACTGTGTTGTAGCCTGCCTGAGATATTGACACCGCGCAGGATTCTAGCAGGCTATAGAAATCACTGCGGTTTCGCTCAATAATTAGACCCAAATCTGCGTGTTGCTGGAGGCTTTCAAATGTGACTTGATCAATATTATGGCCTACCAGTAAGCGCCAAGTATGATCTTTAAAATTCGACAGAGGTCTTGCCTCAATTGCAGCCCTTAACAAGGATAAACTAGCGGCGCCCCCACCACCAGAAACCAGAACCTCTTCACTTTTAGTCATTACTTTGGTATCAATTGATGCATTTGGGTCAACGATATAACCAGTGTAGTGAACTTTATGGGCAATCTTTTTTGCATAAGGGTAAGTGGACTCTAATGTAGCAATAGTATCGTCGCCATGGACTAGAATCCTATCGTAAAACTGTTCGATCAAATCAAGAATTTCATCATTTCGTTGCGCCTTTTGCTTGGGCTGAAGTATGTCGCGTATGGATGACAGAATGAGTGGAGGATTTGGTTTTTGCTTTGCCTTTTGTAACAGTGGTAGTAGTTCAAAGCGCATCATCCGACGACCGAATGGAAATGTTTCGGTTATCAGCACACCAGGTTCGATAGAGTCGAATAAGTTCAACAGCGCATCACAGCGGCGATCTTTCCACGGTTGGTCGACAGGTTGATTGTTGTCATCGACTAGCTCGTTAAATAAACCATTGGTTGAACGTACAGGTGCTAATTGGTGAAGTCGGACATTGGTTGCAGTCAGGTCAGAGACTGGCATTCCGCCGCTTACCAGATGTACTTCAAATTGATGGTTGGCCAAAGCTATTGCAAGAAAAGAAATTCGTCGCAAATGCCCGATGCCAAGCAGATGCTGAACATAAATTAAAACGACGGGTTTCTGACAAGACGCCAATGCTATTCAGGCTGTCTTACTATCTGAATTGATTGGCGATTCTAGATGATTGAAGATCAATTGGGCGACTAGTTTATGACCATCCAGTAAACCATCGATAGCATGCTCGGAGGGCAATGCTTGGTTGGGAAGATGATGAATTGCTTTGGCCATGATGGCAGGATCGAGACTCTCTTCGGGATCTAGCATGCTTACTAATCCAAGTCCGACTGCTCGACTAGCTCGAATTAGTTGCTCTCGTCTAGGCACTGAGCGAGGGACGATTAAAGCGCGTTTGTCCAGAGATAAAATTTCACAAAAAGTGTTGTAGCCACCCATTGCAACAATGCCGATTGCGCAATCCATTAAGAATTCGATATGTGGTTCAAAAGTGATGATCTGGACATTGTTTAATTTTTCACACCGTTCGTTGAATTCTTGCTGGTCTGCCAGATGCATGAAGGGCCCTGTGACTATGACGGCAGGGTGGATGATAGTCTTGTCAGTTTCATAGGCTCGTATTACCCAATTAACCATCTCCACACCATCACCACCGCCACCAGGTGTTATCAATATATAGGGGGCATCGAGTGTTACCGGTGACACCCAATTGAGTTCATTAGGGACTTCGCGACGCAGATATCCGGTATGACTTATTTTGTCAGTTATTGTATTTGGTAAGTCAAGTGAGTCAACTGGGCTACCCATTTTTTTTAATCCGTAGACCCAGATGTCGTGATATAGATCCTCTAATACTGGTTGTACTTGTTTGCGCTCCCACTCGGTTTTGAGCGCAGCTGGGTCATCCATAATGTCTCGTAGACCCAGAATATTTATGGTGCCTAGCTCATGTAGCATTTTTAATGTGCTAACTACTTCTCCTTTCAGGCCAGTAGGCTCTTTATCAACAATAAAAATGTCTGGTTTGAAACTGGCTGCGGTGTGATAAATTATCGACTCACGCATAGTTAGTGTTTGTTCCAGGTCGATATGAAGTCCCAAGGAAGTATAATCACCATCTTTTAGTTTGATAACACCTGGAATACGAACAAAGTCGACTCGAGCCTTGAAGTCGAAACTGCCGATAATGGGAGATCCCGAAAGGATGAGAACAGACACCCCTTTGTAACAGCCAACCAGTGAATGTGCTATCGATCGACAGCGCCGCAAATGACCCAGACCAAAAGAGTCATGGCTGTAGATAAGTATTCGCGCGTTATCGAGACGTTTTGTCATATACTTGATTTTTGCCGCTCTTTTGATTAATAGACTACACTGAATTAGAGCTAAACGCACCCATTGAATAGCCCCACAAAGGGGAAGCTTTTACGGTATAGGTTTGTCTAAGGCACCAGATTCATAGGGATGCTAAAATCTATAATAGCCCTAGCTTTCACGGCAAGTCGTCCAATGAATAGAAAATCCATCGTAGCAAAAATATCAGACTGGTCGCGGTTGGGTAAACCACGTAGCGGCTTTAATCTTCCGGAACGTCTTAAGAAAATAATTCGAGATCAACAGGAACGAAGTGAGATATTGATTAGCGGTATTCAGGTTATGATCGTGTCGATACTGGGGTTGCTTTACGCAATTTCACCCAAAACTTTTTCAGGTGATGTTACCTTTGCCCCTGTCCCTTGGGCACTTGGCGCTTATTTAGTATTTAGTTTATTCCGCTGTTGGTTGGCTATATTGCGAAAGCTACCTGATTGGATGTTGTACCTCTCAGCAGTGCTCGATATAGCGTTATTAATGGGGCTGATATGGAGCTTTCACTTGCAGTATGAGCAGCCTCCCTCATTCTACTTAAAAGTACCGACACTTCTATACGTGTTTATTTTTATTTGCATTCGGGCGTTACACTTTGATCCCAGATTTGTAATTGCAACCGGTGCCAGTGCTGCTGTTGGTTGGGCTTTGATGGTTTTTTTTGTGGTATTTGATAATCCAGCTAATCCTATGATTACTCGGGATTATGTTGTGTATATGACCTCTAACAGCGTTTTGATCGGTGCTGAATTTGATAAAATAGTATCGATTATTATGGTAACAGGCGTCCTTGCTTTGGCGCTCCATAGAGCGAGGAACTTGCTGATTGAGGCCGTCATAGAGGGCAGTGCTGCACGTGACTTATCTCGATTTGTGCCTGAAGAAGTAGTCAATCAGGTAACACGATCAGAAGAAGGCGCAACCACGGGTAAGGGTGAGCTTAACCAGACAACGATTCTATTTACCGATATTGAAGGATTTACCTCGATTAGCGAATCATTACCGCCAGAGGACTTGATTGCTGCGCTTAATCAATACTTTAGTTTGGTCGCAAAACCGATAGAAGCCAATGGTGGCGTCATCAGCCAGTTTCAGGGTGATGCGGTTTTAGCCACCTTTAATGCCCCAAAACCCGATCCAAATCACGCCAGTAATGCGGTTAAAGCAGCGTTAGAGATACAGCGTTCACTCGTGGGAAAAACGTTTGGTGCGGGTGCACAGTTCAATACAAGAATAGGTATCAATTCAGGCCTAGTGGTTGGCGGTCTGGTTGGTTCTGGTGATCGAGTGGGTTATACCGTTCACGGCGACAATGTCAATTTAACGGCTCGGCTCGAGCAATTAAACAAAGACTATGGGACACGAATTATAATTTCAGAAAACACGTATAATCTAATTGGTCCAAATGAATACGAATTTCGAGGTTTGGGTGACGTTTTGGTGCGAGGCAAAAAAAAATCAATTGGTATTTATACGATCGATGCCGGATAGGTTTACAGTCCTTATTTAGGCGTAGCGCTTTTCATTAACTCAAATAATTTAGCAAGGTTTTTATGTGCCTGTGCCTCATAATGCTCCAGAAAGTAGTCACTATTAAAAAAACACGGTTGGTCTAACAATGACAGCTGAAATGACTTCTGCTTTTGATTATAGTCGACGTCGGACAGATGAGGCATTTCAGCGCGTACTTTCTTACTATCAATTAAAAAGTCGTCCCAGGGTAACCCAAAACTAGATAGATCAATGTCGACCATCAGCTTTGTATCCACATTGGTAATCTCTGAACAATCGTGACATGTCGCCATGATGTGTTGGTAAACGCTATCGCGAAATACGTTGTCAAACAGACCATTAGTTAATGTCATAAATAGATCAGCACTGAGTTGTTCGTTCTTTTTATCGCCGATAGTGTAGATAACATCATGAAACCAGATAGCGAGTTCAACTGCATCAGGGTTATCCAACAGCTCGGATACCTGATCGAACATCGTGAGACAGCTTTTGATGTGCTCAAGGTTGTGGTAAACGCGATGTGGTTCGTTATAAGCGTTAATTAGTTGCTGATAAACAGCCT
>CAWVZP010000238.1:0-4992 GCA_963934675.1 uncultured Gammaproteobacteria bacterium
GAATCAAGAAATTTGGCCGAAATGGCTTTCCCGCAGTAGATTTATCCTAAGTCCGACAGGCTACCAGCTTAGCCGTTACCCCTGAATAGGGATGTTACTGCAGAGAATGAAGGTATCGTAGATGCGATTTAGGCCCTAGTGCAAAAAACTTGTTTGCTCCCGTAAACTTTTATTTTTATTATAAGGTTTAACTCGTTTAAAAATTTAACCCTTGTATTTAGTTTAGACATCTTGCAATTAAATACCAGTAGCCCGTTAACTTTTGCTAGGGATGTGCTGAGTGGCCTGTACTATTAAATGATGCATTTCTTCATTGGCAACAAAGTCAGTTTTTTTGAGGTTTGGCGCCGCGTGGGTACTACCAGTACATGTCAATATCTGCACCAAAAAAATTGATGCGCACCTTTATTTTCAAAGTTTTTGAAGGTGCATGATTCAGTTGCTTTAACTTCCTTGTCGAAGCACCTTCCCTATCAAAATATCACAGTTAGATAGGTTTAAACCAACTCCTTCATACACTCGGCTACAATATCCATTCCTTCATTTACCAGTTCGTCGCTAATATTGAGTGCAGGTAAAAAACGGATAACGTTGCCGCGTGAACCACAGGCAAGCAGAATTAAGCCCTTCTCAGTGGCCTTACCCAACAATGCCTTGGTTAGTTCAGCGTCTGGCTGATCGGCGTGACCATTTTTAACCAACTCCATTGCCATCATTGCGCCATGACTGGTTCGTAAATGGCCAATTGTACTGGGATATTGCGCCTGAAGTTTATCAAGACGGCTTCGAAATACTTTTGCGACATGAGTTGCTGATTCAACTAATTGTTCTTCTTCGATCACTTCGATCATTGCTAAAGCCGCGGCACAAGCTATGGGTGAACCTGCGTATGTACCACCAATTGCGCCAGGCGAAGGTGCGTCCATAATCTCCGCTTTACCAACCACGGCAGCAATTGGAAATCCATTTGCCATGCCTTTTGCAACGGTACAAATGTCTGGCTCAATATCTGAATATTCTGTACAGAACATTTTTCCAGTACGTGCAAAGCCTGTCTGAATTTCGTCAGAGATCATTAAAATACCGTGTTCGTCACAAAGCGCTCGTAAGGCTTGCATGAATTCTCTTGGCGCCGGATAAAATCCACCTTCGCCTTGAATAGGCTCAACTATAATGGCAGCTACATCACTCGGTGCAATATCGCAGATGAATAAATTATTAAGTGCTTTCAAAGAATCCTCGACGCTAATACCGTGATATTCGATCGGAAAAGGCGCATGATAAATCTCGGCAGGAAATGGGCCAAATAAATTTTTATAAGGCGTAATTTTTCCAGTCATGCCCATAGTCATGAGAGTTCGACCATGGTACCCGCCATTGAATGCAATAATACCTCGACGTCGAGTATGTGAGCGCGCAATCTTCACCGCGTTTTCGACTGCTTCAGCACCGGTAGTCACGAAAATAGACTTCTTTTTTGAGGCGCCTGGTGCGAGTTCATTTAACTTTTCCGCCAGCAAGACGGCAGTATCGTATGGCGTCACCATGACACAGGTATGGCTAAATTTTCCAAGTTGGGCTGCTACTGCTGCGGTTATTTTTGGATGAGTGTGTCCGGCACTACAAACGGCTATACCACTACCAAAGTCAATGTAACGCTTACCTTCTACGTCCCATATTTCTGAGCCTAAGGCATGATCAACAAACACAGAAGCCAGATTGCCTTCACCACGTGCAACAGCATCATTTTTACGAGCTTGCCAATCACTATTGGATTGACTGCGTGAATCAACTACTTTTAAATTCGGTTCGTTCATGAGTTGTTCCTCAAAAAGGCAAGTTAAATACGGCGTCTTTAAGTTTTCGGTAAAGATTGCTTACTTAAAAATACATCACAAAATATTAACTGCTAATAATACTGGTAGCACTCGATAAAAATTTGTACTCTCTGTGAGAAATACTCACATGGATTGCCTTGTGCTCGATCGAAGAACACTCCCACTGTCTGCATTACGTGCATTTGAATCTGCTGGCCGACACTTGCATTTGGGTCGAGCTGGCAACGAACTGGGTGTCACTCATGGCGCCATCAGCCATCAAGTACGAGCACTTGAACAAAAGCTCGGCATTAAGCTCTTTTCGCGTGCAAATAATCGCTTAACACTCACCAGTGCAGGCGAGCGCTTACTTATTTCAGTGCGCGATGGATTTGATCGCATCGTTGATGGCGCGTTACACCTCAATCCAGATAGTGATGCAGGGGAACTAACGATTGGTTGCACACAAACATCAGGATCAAGTTGGGCGGTAAAATACATCATGGAATTTCAAGCGAGTTATCCTCAAATGGAAATTCGTGTATCTGAGGTGCACCCACTGCAAGTAAACATCCCAAGGGATATTGATGTTACAATTTGTTACGGCAAACCTGATGTGGGTAATCGTCGACTAGAAGAATTGATCTCACTTTCTGTGTTTCCTGTCTGTAGCCCCACCTTATTGTTTGGGCAAGCGCCAATCGAAACGCCTGCCGATATGGCTCAATTACCACTATTACACGATAATCAAAACAACTGGTCTAAATGGTTTTCTGAAGTCCATGTCGAACTATCAGCCATTCATCAACAGACCTATTTCTTTAACACCGTGTTGTCTTTAACTGCCGCCAGAAATGGATTTGGCGTCGCATTATGCAACCCACTGGAAGTACAGGACGATTTGCGAGAAGGTCGCTTGGTACGTTTACTAGAACATGCTATTCCAGAGTCACAAGACTACTATTTGCTCTGCGATCCTATTGATAGACAAAGTCGTCGGGCCCGGTTATTCGAAGAGTGGATGAAGAACATAACGCAGAATTTGCCGATTTGAAAAACCAAACTTGTTTCAACTCAAGATACACCTAAAAAATAGGAGTTTTTCTTGACCTGTTCTTTTTCCCTCGACCATAGCTCCTGCCAATTTCTTATGGATTATATCTTTGTACCGATAAACCAATATTAACTGACCTGAAGCGAAACGGGTACAGATGTGATTCACTACAATAAGAGCAAGAAGCAATTGTCGAGAACTAAAATGAACTAGAGTTCATGAAGATTCGAGCGCAGAGTTTCGCGGCAATCTCGAAAAAGTGTATTTTTTGAGATGTACTCCATTAGATTCATGTAGTATTACTGTTAAATAACATGAAGGAATTATTATGGCTGGGAAGAGTGATTCTCTCGCTAGAAAGGCGCGCACCAATCTCGACTTTTATCACAGCCCCACCCAGCTCCGCTTTGATACTTGGCATCGGCTTGAGGAATACACTAGTCGACTGAAGAAACATCAAAAGTATAACTCGGATTCGGCATCACTCCTTAGAAAAGCGGAAGATGCCATTTCTCTTCTGCAGACCATCGAAAACTACAGCGCCTTCCCTTCCGAAGACGCTTTCAAATTACTCTGGCAAGTGTTCGAACAACAGGACTATGATCTGCTTGCTACCATCGTTTCTCGTATTGTTCGCGCTCTAACCAGTGGCACTTATCGTTCTCAGCACATTAATCTGCGCGCCCCAAACGAAATCGATAAAGTGGATGAAGCCAGCCAATACTATGATGATGATCATCAAAATCAGCGGCCTTACTTTGAAGTTTTGATTGTGGATGAAAATTCGCAGGAAGATGTTAAGTATATTCGGGAAGGTTTACGTAATATGCGCAGACCGGAAGACCAGTTTATTTACGATATAGTCGTTGTTCCAAGCTTGGAAGATGCGCTCATTGCCGTACTGTTTAATTACAACATTCAGGCCGCCGTTATTCGATATGGATTTCCACTGCGATCGGTTAATCATCTCGAAATACTGCAACGCTATTTATCCCAGATTAATGAGCTTGAATACGAAGATTCGCTCGACACCGAGCGTGGCCCTTTACTTGGAAACCTTTTGGCTGAACTGCGCCCTGAACTTGACTTATATTTAGTTACAGATGCGGCTGTTGAGGATATTGCTGGAAATGCCTCACAGAAATTCTCGCGTATTTTTTATCAGCAAGAAGACTATCTCGACCTACATTTGAATATATTGCGCGGTATTGGTCAGCGTTACGAAACGCCCTTCTTTACGGCATTGCGCAAGTACAGTCAGCAGCCCACCGGCGTGTTTCATGCGATGCCGATATCTCGTGGTAAGTCGATCACCAAGTCGCACTGGATCAAAGACATGGTGCAGTTTTATGGCATCAATATTTTCCTGGCGGAAACGTCAGCCACTTCTGGCGGACTTGATTCGTTATTACAGCCCAATGGCCCCATAAAAAAAGCACAGGAACTGGCTGCCAGGGCGTTCGGCTCAAAACGCACTTACTTTGTTACCAACGGGACTTCGACGGCAAATAAAATTGTCGTTCAGGCACTGGTGAAACCAACCGACATTATTTTAGTCGACCGAGATTGTCACAAATCGCATCACTATGGCATGGTGCTATCAGGCGCCCATGTCTGTTACCTAGATTCTTACCCATTAAACGAATACTCCATGTATGGTGCAGTTCCGTTATCGGAAATCAAACGTAATCTTCTAATGTACAAGCGCTCCGGTCAGCTCGGAAAAGTGAAGATGTTGCTGCTTACTAACTGCACTTTTGATGGTGTGGTTTACAACGTTGAACGAGTTATGGAAGAATGTCTGGCCATAAAACCAGATTTGATTTTCCTTTGGGACGAAGCTTGGTTTGCGTTCGCTGGATTTACACCGACCTATCGCCGCCGAACCACTATGGCAACCGCTAAACGCTTAAAAGCACGTTATCGTAGCGAAGGGTACGCGACTGAATATACCGCATACCAGGCAAGAATTGCTGATTTAAATGATGATGATTTGTTAAACGAACGCCTAATGCCAGATCCAGCCTTAGTTAGAATCAGAGCTTATGCCACTCAATCGACTCATAAATCACTAACATCGTTGCGTCAGGGCTCGATGATTCATGTTCATGATCAGGACTT
>CAWVZP010000239.1:0-4941 GCA_963934675.1 uncultured Gammaproteobacteria bacterium
TTTCACGTAGAAAGTGTAAAAGATAGACCCCGTATTCTAAACTAAGTGTTGTACAAGCGTGAGTGTTTGCAAATTACCCATGTTCGGTCAAGATAGATTAGTAAGCACTTATCTTCTTATCGCATAAAAAGTGGTAGTTCAGGCCAGATGATTTAAATATGAATATTCGACACGCCGCCTACAGGAGACTATAACCATAAACTTCAACCTAAAACAATTAGAGACATTCGTCTGGGTATCAGACTTGGGCAGTTTCCGCAAAGCGGCTGATCGGTTGAATACGACTCAGCCCAATATTTCTTCACGTATATCTGCGCTCGAATCTATTTTAGGTGTGATGTTGATGGAGCGCGATGCTGGTTCCGTTCGTTTGACGACCAAAGGGCGCGAGATGCTGGCGCATGCGCGAACTGTGTTGAAAGCAACTGATGGATTTATTGAAGCAGCCAATCAAAAGACATTGCATAACGGCGTATTGCGGTTGGGTGTGACTGAGATGGTGGTGCATACCTGGGGGCGCGAGTTCTTGCGCGTTTTGAAGGACCGTTATCCCAATATTACAGTCGAGCTAACGGTCGATTTGTCGATCAATTTGGAGAAGGAGTTATTTGATCGTTCGATTGACTTGGCATTTCAAAATGGGCCATTTAACCGTCAGACCACTGGTAATAGAGATTTGGGTGTTTTTCCGCTAATTTGGGTTGCGTCACCTTCCATTGGAATGCAAGACCAAAAACGGGCCACAATTGATGATATGGCTCGTTTTCCAATACTGACTCATGCTCGGAGTACTTCGCTTTATGCCGAGGTGGAGGCACATTTTAGTGCTAGACGAGATTTATCTGCACGGCTAGTCGGTTCGAGCAATCTGGCCGCTTGTATTCACATGGCTGTCGATGGTTACGGCGTGGCGACAGTACCCGAAGCCATGGTAATAAACGAGTTGCAGTCAGGTGAGTTATCACGAGTGAGCTATGACTGGGCACCGCAGAGTTTGAGTTTCGTAGCCCGCTATAACGCTGATATATCGGCAGGCTTTGTTGCTAAAGCAGCGGACATTGCGAGTGAAGTGTCGTTAAACTTTGCTAAGGTATCCTTAAGTAGTTGATTTAATAATTCAGACATACGGACGATAAGTATTTGTTATCTTATCGATCCAATTAAATAATTGGATTCTATCCATAAGAGAGGCATACACTGCTCGCCAAACTTATTTCCTGTGGTGATCCATGAATCAATCGTCAACCCGACTGGGTGTAGATATTGGCGGCACTTTTACTGACGTTGTGCTTGAAATCGATGATGGCTTGGGATCGGCTAAGCAATTTTCAAGCAAAGTATTAACTACCTACGCCGCACCCGAAAATGCCATTATCGATGGCATGCAGCAAGTCTGTGGTCAGGCTGGTATTCCACCGTTTCAAATTGGGCAAATCATTCACGGCACGACACTCGCTACTAATGCTCTTATCGAACGCCGTGGTGCCAAAACGGCATTGATCACCACTCAGGGATTTCGTGACGTGATCGAAATGCGCAGTGAATCTCGCTTCGAGCAATATGATCTTAATTTGGTGTTACCCGAACCCTTACTGCCACGCCAACAGCGTTATACCGTTGAAGAACGCATTGGCGCTAAAGGTAATGTCTTAATTCCATTGCAACGTGAAGCAGTTGAACGTCTGGTTGATAGCATTAAAGATTGTGGCTATGAGAGCATTGCCGTTGGTTTGATGCATTCTTATTTGAATAACGCTCACGAAAACATGATTCGCGACGTGATTGCTGAAAAAATGCCAAAGGTTGCTATTTCGTTATCATCCGAAGTTTCTCCGCAAATGCGCGAGTACGAGCGCTTTAACACCGTAGTCGCGAATGCGTATATCAAACCGATGATGAAGAGTTATCTCGATCGACTAGGCGGGCAGTTGCGCAATGAAGGTGTGGAATGTTCGATTTTTTTAATGCATTCCGGCGGTGGCATTATCTCACTCGAATCCGCCGCCGATTTTCCGGTTCGTCTGGTCGAATCTGGCCCGGCTGGTGGTGCTGTCTTTGCAGCGCATATTGCGGCGCGATATGGCCTTGATAAAGTGCTGTCGTTTGATATGGGCGGCACGACCGCGAAAATTTGTTTAATTAATAATCAAACCCCAAAGACTAGCCGCGTATTCGAAGTCGCTAGAACCTATCGCTTCAAAAAGGGTTCGGGTATGCCAATATCGATCCCCGTGATCGATATGGTCGAAATCGGCGCAGGCGGCGGATCACTTGCGCATGTCGATGCCATGCGTCAAATTCGAGTCGGCCCAGAATCAGCGGGTTCTGAACCAGGCCCGGCTTGCTACAACCGTGGTGGCGAACGTCCCGCAGTAACCGATGCTGATCTGGTGCTCGGTAAACTCGACCCTGATAATTTCGCAGGGGGCACGATTAAGCTCGATAGTGATCAGTCAAAAATGGCATTACAAAAAACGCTGGGCGATGTGCTCGAGATGGATGCCCAAACAGCGGCTTACGGCCTATGCGAAGTGGTCGACGAAAACATGGCAAATGCGGCTCGCGTGCATGCAGTCGAAAATGGTCAGGACCTGACAGACTACACCATGATTGCCTTTGGCGGTGCGGCCCCTTTACATGCCGGTCGGCTGTGCGAAAAATTAGGCGTGACTCGTTTATTAGTACCGCCGGGTGCGGGCGTGGGGTCGGCCATTGGGTTTCTTCGCGCACCTTTTAGCTTCGAGGCCAACCGCAGTGTCTATATGCGCTTGTCTTATTTTGATCCAGACCTTATTCGTCAATTACTATCTGAGCTTGAAACGGAAGCTACCGGTTTCGTGCGCTCCTGTGATGCCGATGCGCCGATTCAAGCTGAGTACAAGGCCTATATGCGCTACACCGGTCAGGGTGAAGAGTTACCGGTTATATTGACTGCCGAGCAAGCGATGAACCCCGATGCCGAAACCTTTCAGGCGTTATTCGAAAAAGACTATGTCGATTTATTTGGCCGTACGGTCGAGGGTATGGATATTGAAATTACGGTTTGGTCGGTTAATTCGACAACCTTACCAGACGCAGTCGAACCAGCCGAAAACTTTAATGAATTAACTGAAACCGTATCGACTCAACAGCGACAGCTTTTTGATCCAGCGGTAGGGCAGTTCGTGCCGTCTTCAATCGTCGATCGTCAATCGTTACAGGCAGGCAACAGAGTCGTAGGGCCAGCCGTAATAGTTGAGGATGAAACCACCATTATCCTGCCATCCAGTCGACAAGCGGTTTGCCAAGTCGATGGTTGTATTGACATTACCCTGTCAGAACAGAACAAAGGAGAGGTTCAATGATACAAAATAATGCAGCAGTTTCGAACCAGGTCATGTGGAACCGATTGATATCGGTAGTCGAAGAGCAGGCGCAGGCGCTAATTCGTACCGCCTTTTCACCGTCGGTACGCGAAGCGGGTGATTTATCGGCAGGCGTTTACGATACCAAAGGCCAAATGCTGGCTCAGGCTGTCACCGGAACACCGGGGCACGTCAACGCGATGGCCGATGCCGTTGCGCACTTCATTCGACGAATTGGTTTCGATAATATTTTCGAGGGAGATGTTTATATTACCAACGATCCCTGGGAAGGCACGGGGCATTTACATGACTTCACCGTTGTGACACCCGCTTTTCACAGGGGCAAGCATGTCGGATTCCTGGGCTGTACCGCGCATATTGTCGATATTGGTGGTCGTGGTTTTGGCGCTGATGCTAACTCGATATATGAAGAAGGGTTATATGTCCCGATCATGAAATTTGCCAACAAAGGAGAAGTTGATAAAACCCTGATCAATATCGTCAGGGCTAACGTGCGTGAACCCGATCAGGCGGTTGGTGATTTTTATGCGCTGTCGAGTTGTAACGAGATTGGTCAGCGCCGTTTAGTCGCTATGATGACTGAGTTCGATTTGACTCACCTCGATGACATCGCCAATTTCATTTTGGAGAATTCACGCAGAGCAACGCTGGAATGCATCGCAGCATTACCAAGTGCAAAGGCCAAAGGTGAAATGAGGATAGATGGTTACAGCCATCCGGTTGATCTGAAGGTGTCGCTGGATATTCAGCCAGACCGTATTTTATGTGATTTTGAAGGAACCTCGGGACTTGATAAAAAAGGTATTAATGTGCCGCTGGTTTATACCAAAGCCTACGCCTGTTTTGCCCTGAAGTGTGCCATTGCACCCGACATTCCAAATAATGCGGCGTCTCTAGCCCCATTTGTAATCACCGCGCCGGTAGATTCGATTGTGAATGCGGTTTATCCGGCACCGGTTGCTTTAAGGCACGTCATCGGGCACATGATTCCTGATGCAGTGTACGACGCGCTAGATAAAATTCTGCCCAATACAGTGCCAGCTGAGGGCGCAGGCACACTGTGTAATTTTCAGCTGTCATTACGGCCCAGAACCGATGTTTCAACCCCAATCAAAGGCGCTAGATCAGAAGTTTTAACCTTTAATTCGGGTGGCTCTGGTGCTCGTCCGACGGCTGATGGCTTGAATGCAACTGCTTTTCCATCCGGTGTAATGACCATGCCAGTAGAAGCAACCGAACACACCGGCCCTGTCATTATTTGGCGTAAAGAGCTGCGACCTGATAGCGGTGGCGCGGGACGACATCGTGGTGGATTAGGTCAATATATGGAAGTCGGTGCGACAGAAGATTACGAGTTTGACTTTTCTGCCATGTTTGATCGAGTCGATCACCCGGCTCGTGGCAGGCAAGGTGGTGGAAACGGCGCGGCAATGACTATCTCACGCAGTGATGGCACGGCGATGAAAGGCAAAGGTAAACAGTTTGTAGCCGCCGGTGATCGCGTTATGTTAGCCATGCCAGGTGGTGCAGGCTACGGTGATGTGGCAGACAGAGACCCTGCATTGATCAAAAAAGA
>CAWVZP010000240.1:0-4928 GCA_963934675.1 uncultured Gammaproteobacteria bacterium
AACCACTATTCGCCTCATTCGATCAAAAAATTTAACTCAAAATGGCTTTCCCTCGCTACGATTACCTAAGTCCGACAGACTCCTAGCGATATCTTCTTAGGCAGAAGTTTGAAAAGGTATTGATAAGACAACCTCGGTTCCCGGGTTGTTCGCTTTTATGATTCGAAATAAGGGTTCAAGCATTGATTAAATGGTATGACCCGCCTATTTGCTAGGCTGCAGCAAGCATTTTTATAAATGCTTGCTGCTTTTTTGACTGAGAGGCAGGGCAGTGCAATAAGAAAATCATTAATGTTTGTGTGTTACTAGTTTATTCTTTCAGAGCCTTACTTAATTTATAACTTTGACTTTTTTTGTATTAGTAGATGCTTCTCGACAGCATAAAAATTATCGACATGGTTGCCGAACTCCGTGCGCAGTGTGTTGTTTTCCTGGTCACTGAAGTTTTGGGCCAGCTGCTTGTCTGTGTATACTTTGATAATTCTTACGTTAGGATAGTGTATGACTGCGTATATATTCATTCTGTAAATTTGCCATTCTTGATGTTTATTTATCTATAAGCTAATTTTAGTATTTGTGCTTTTTGTTTGGACTAAAGATTAGGATTATTATTTCGTGGTAAGTTAATTTTTTTATAAGATCAGCACATTGACCCATTCAATTACGAAGGTTTTTTCAGGTAATAGTGTTTTAATTGCACGAAATTATTGCAATTAAAATTTTATGTTCTAAAGGTGAAGCGGTGCGAACCTAATTTAATTTCTATGTTACTGAAATTAAGTTTACAAATTAAAGTGCTTCACCAAGCGGCCTAATCGGCAGATTTCGAGTTCCTATCCGCGCGATCCTGCTGTTGTTTTGGTTTGCCGTAACGAAATTCCATGAACGTCAGTATTAGTCCAATAAACATTATGACGAAAACGAAAATAGCAAAATAAAGCAAATTATCGACAATCATGCTCGCTCTCGCTGAGCTAATAGGCTCGACAATTTAAAATAAATACCGAATGCCAGAATTGAAGGTACCCAGATGGCTGTGAATAATCCCTCAGTTTGAAAGCCCTCGAACCAAAGCAGCCCAGAAACTGCAAAGGACACGCCAACTGCGAGCAGTATAAAAAAATCGGATAGCTTGAACATATTAATTTCCTACCTAATAGTTGATGATTATCCGGATGAGGGCCCGGATGATTCCCTTTAAACCTGATGGAATCCGACTGCGGCTAACATTAGACCAGCGATTGTAACTGCCGCTGGAATGCGAAGCCCTACAATACCAAAGACATCAATCATGGATGGTGCTAGGCCGATCAATCCAAGCGGAACCCAAAGGAAAAACGGTGTAGCAATAACTACTCCAACCCATCCGGCCACGTATAATAGAAAATGCCTATTATTCCTCTTCTGGCTAAAGAAAGATGCTTTACTATTATCATTTTCGGTAGTAGTTTTATTTTTCATTTTGCCTTGAGGCGATTCGTTACTATCAGGAACTGTCACATTTTCCTAGACGAATTCAAATCAGCCTTTCTTTAAGTTATTCGAAATACTTATATTGTACTTCTTTGACCGTCTAATTGTTCACATATTTTTGCCATATCAAGAATAACTTTCAGACCCCGGCACATCCAGTAATTGAGCTAACTTCTACCTTAATTTTGTCGACAGTGCTCGTATCAAAAGAGCCTGAATTAAGGTGGTCAATGAATAGCTTAAAGAGCTAAACGCTATTATAAAGCAGAAAGTTGTTATGGTCTTTTAACTCAATTAGTGGGTCATAACGAGGCTCATCAGGTTTGCTATTCCTACGCCGTTAGTTCCATTGGAACCAAACCGAACACAGGTAGAGGTAAAACCTTCTCCACTATCCATTTGAAATCGCAATCAAGAGTTACTCGATATCAGCATTCGCTTCTTTTCACATTGCTTTAAAGCAGATAAAGAGCTGTCGATTATTGCTCGTTCCGTTTGATTTCACAGACTTCGCAGCGATCGCTGCCGGTTAATATCTTTGATATCCGCGAGCGGTGTTTGGCGAAAAACAAATAAACCCAATGCGACACCTGCTTGACTAGTGGCCAGCGCAGTATCGCAACCCAGTGACGTTTTCCCACTAGAGCCCAGGCCTCATAAGTCACATCTAGCGCGTAGATCATTTTACCATTTGCCAGCTGGCCATGAAGAATCAGGTCGGCATGTACAGGATCAATATGCGGAAAGCGCTGAGAAAAATCTTTTTCGTGAATATCTTGAACCGCGATTTTTTGATCGATGTCAAGTCGGCACAGATGGCGCATCTCCGAGACACAGAGTGGGCAGCCGCCATCGTAAAAAATAGTTAATTCAGTCATTTTAATTACTCCAAAAATTCAGTGTAACGATCAATAGATTCACAACAACCACTGACAGTATAATTCCTAATTCCTAATTCCTAATTCCTAATTCCTAATTCCTAATTCCTTTGTTCCAAAGTTGCTGTTGCATATTGACGAAGTTTTTAGACAACCGCTTGGCACAGATTCAATCTAACAGGACTGCCATCTGCAAGCATGCTGCAAACCGCTTTATAATCAGCGCAAAAATTATTTAACATCCAAGACCAACTTCTTGAGACAGTTGACCCAAAGAGGGTGGTCGTTAAGACTCTCTACTAATTGAACATTTTCACCGCCATTCTGGCTGAAGATCTGTTGGTATTCATCCCCTATTTCTATAACTGTTTCTAAACAATCGGCGGTAAAAGCTGGCGAGAACACCAGCAATTTTTTGGCACCTTGTTTCGCCAATGTCTCTACAACTTTGTCTGAAAAGGGCTCCAACCAGTTCTTGTCGAGACGCGACTGGAAGCACACAGTGTAATCATCTTCCGCTAGCCCCAGCTTTTCTGCCAGTAGTCGAGTTGTTGCAAAGCAACTAGCCTTATAACAATACTGATTCTCTGCGGTAATCTCATGTTCACAATCTCGGTCTTCGCAAAGGCCTTCCTCATAAACCTTGTCAACATGACGCATAGGCAGGCCGTGGTATGAAAACAGCACATGATCATAATCACCCGGGTCATACTTGCTGGCTCGATCAACAATAGCATCAATGAAATCAGGGTGGTCGTAATACTGGCTGATTATTTTTAGTTCGGGGATTGCCCACCACTTACCGATCTCGGTCATCACCATTTCGAGTGCTGATCCGGTTGAAGCCGAAGCGTACTGGGGGAACATGGGCAACACCACGATGCGTGAATAATTGAGCTTCTTCATCTCAGCTAAAACGTCGGGAATGCCAGGGCTTTTGTAACGCATCGCTAAGTGTACGTTATAATCTTGACCCAACTCGTCGTCCAATAGCTGGCTGACTTTGTTACTGTAATAGAGCAAGGGTGAGCCATTTTCGGTCCACAGCTGTTGGTAAAGTTTGGCTGATTTAGGCGCTCTAAACGGTACAATAATCAGGTTCACCAAAATCTTACGCAATAACCAGGGTAAATCTATGACTCTCGGGTCATTAAGGAACTGGAAAAGATATGATCTTACATCGGCCGTTGATGGGCTATCTGGGGTGCCGAGGTTTATTAATAATACGCCGGTTTTATTTTTCATATTGAGTAAAGCCCTGCTTTGTTGGCGATAGTTTCGGAGGCTTCTTTAACGGTTTCTTAAAGAGTGGCGAGTTTGAACTGGTTGAGATAGGGGATCTGATGCCAATAATGTTTTCATCAACTAAACAGCAACGCATAAAGTTCTGATACCTAAAGTTCAAATAACTATTGTAGTACAAACAGAGATCAATAGAAGGAAGTCATGTTCAACGAAGCAAAAAAGTAGGCACTTCAATCAATGTGTTTAAATCATTACATGAGTGATGGGCTTTTGGCACCTTAAGGTTAGTCATAAGATTTCGGTATTGTTCAATAATAGCGCCCAGGATATAAGTAGATTACTAAAAGTTGTTCAGCGCTTTAGCAGGCCCTAGTAAAGGAACCATAATCAAGCTCAGCTAGTTGCCTTAGTTTTGGGTGTTCTCATAAAAAACAACAACGGTCAGGCGCTAGAAATAGACTCCTAAACATTAGGTTGACATAAAACACTCACATGCAGTTATGAAGTGGAGGAAGCAATAGCGATTAAAATCGATGACCTTGGTGGTTTGCTTCGGCCTAAAAGCTAAACTCAAACGATTCATTAACTGACTTTACGTGCAAAAATAATTAATGTTTACTTGGAATTGGACATAAGACAACTGATTTGGTTTAGATGTTTTTGTCTAAACTCTTAGTTAAGGGAAGTGTCCACAATACGTGCTCGACAATATGTTGAGCATGAGCAGTAATCAAATCGAGCGCAAAGGGTTTAGGTGAAATAGATAGCCTTTTTTGATGCAGTAAATAAATTAGCACATTTAAAATTAGGACGCATAAGAAGCCTATATGTTCATGCCAATAAACATCGTAGATGGTTTGTTGATTTAAAAAGCACGTAAATAGTGAATAAAGCACATTTTTTTCCACATAATATTTAAATGTTACTGATACAAATTCGAAAAGCCTAGCAAACATAGAGCACCTCGGTCTGATCAACTTTGTGGTGCTGAAAATTTAGCAAAATAAATTCAAGGCAATTAATGTATTATAGCTATATGTAGTCTGTTTTCTTATTTTTAACAATATTAATTCAGTATGGCAATTGCTGTTTGCATCCGCTACAACCATAAATAAAAATTAAAAACATAGGGACTGGAATGGCGATTCAAAAATATATATTTCTGCTTTTAGCTGTTTTTTTATATGTTGATCAGGTCTCAGCGAGCACAGATAAAAAAATTACATGGTATAAACCAGAATTTCCACCTTTAAGTATTGTTAATGGGCCTGACGCGGGAAAAGGATATTCAGACCAGATTGAGAATTATTTGACTCAGGAGATGGATGGTTT
>CAWVZP010000241.1:0-4925 GCA_963934675.1 uncultured Gammaproteobacteria bacterium
CGAGAAGCCTCTACCATAACAACCTGATACCCACGTTCAGCCAAGTGCAGAGCTGAAGACAGACCGCTAAAGCCAGCACCAATGACACAAACATCGGCTTCTATGTCTGACTCTAATCGATTGCGAACGGCTGTATTATTGACTGTCGCAGCGTAATAGGACTCAGTATGGTTTGAGTTCAATGTACTAGACTGTTGCATGTTATGAATACTCTATGGTGGCGTAACGTTTTTGTGATCACATTATTCTCTCACGATAAAAAGACAAATAGTAGCCATTATGGTTTGACATACGATTTCATGATTAGATAATCCGTTTCTTATTGTTAAACAATCAAACTATGAAACCCAAAAGACTAGCGGACTTTGAATTGCTGATGCTGGAAAAGTCAGATTCGCTTAAAACCAATCAGTGGGTATATCAGTTATTACGCACCAACTTGTTATGTGGAAAAATAGAACCAGGATTACCCCTGACTATTAGGGGATTGGCCGAAGCGCTGAATGTTAGCCCAATGCCTGTTCGAGAGGCGCTACATCGATTGGCCTGCGAAGGCGCAGTAGAGGTTAAAAACAACCGCCGCGTGATCGTTCCACAAATGACAGTAGAGAAATTCAATGAGCTTTGCGAATTGCGTATTTTATTAGAAACCCACGCTGCAGAGGGCGCATCACCCTACATTAGAGAACAACATATCACCCAACTACAAGAGATTGACGCACGAATTGATTCAGCCATTGAAAGAGGAGATAGCGTCAATATCAGCCTGATTAATCAAGAATTTCATCGCACCTTGTATAGCGCTAATCCATTCCAAATATCAATTCCATTGATCGAAAGCGTTTGGTTGCAACTCGGCCCATTTTCTCAAGTTGCTATCTCAAAACTGGAGAAGACTTATATTATTGACCGCCATATAGAGGCCATTAACGCTTTAAAACAACACAATACATTTGCTTTACGGTGCGCAATTGAAGCCGATATTCGCGATGGAATAGCGTCCATCAAGTCTGTAGAAGGTATTCATGGTTATTTCAAGGGTAATACTCTGGCACTTCCCTTGGCAAAATAATGATATTTTGCGCGAACACAAATTTTGAGCCTCGGTTCACCCAAACTGATATAAATCAGGACTTTATTATTTTTTTGTGATCACATAAGATGCTTCATGACTCGCGCTCCAGTTTTTTGAGTAAACCTATGACACAAAATAAAAATAACCCGCTAGTTGCGGTGGTGGATGATTTTCTCAAGGCCAATGCAACGTTGCAGGAAGTTGACATTATTTCTGTCGATTTATGTGGCCATTTTTTTGGTAAGCGTTATCCCATATTGAAACTAAAATCTTTTGCCAAGGACGGGCTAGCAATGCCAATGAGCATGTTTGTGCTCGACACCTTAGGTATGTCATTACCGGGGATTAGCTTTGGGGACGATGACGGTGACCCAGACGCCCATTTTTATTTGATTGCAGACAGCCTGTGTATAAACGATTGGGGCAGCAAACCCCGAGCCCAGATAATGGCGACATCTTATCAGGATGACTCCCCTACCTTTTTCGAACCTCGCAATGTATTAAACGCAATAGTGAAAGCCTATGCGGCAAAAAACTTACACCCAACGGTTGCCTTCGAACTAGAGTTCTATTTGTTTGATAGGGAGCGTAATGCCAACGATCTAATCCGCCTAGTACGCAACCCAAAAACAGGCCGAATAGACACACCAACCGTTCTCTCGAGCAGTCGTATTTCAGATTTCGAGATCGTAATTGATGACATTATTCGTAGCTGCAATCTACAGTCGATTGAAACGGGCGCGATTTCGGCAGAAATGGGTGCGGGGCAATTTGAAATCAACTTCAATCACCATGACAACGTATTGCGAGCGGCAGACGAAACCTGCCTTTTTAAGCGTATCGTTATTGAGGTTGCCAAAAAACATCACATGCTGGCCAGTTTTATGGCTAAGCCGTTGCTCGACCAGCCAGGTAATGGTTTACACATGCACATTAGCGTTATGGATGAAAAGGGCTGTAATATTTTTGCTGATGGCGACCGGCCCCACCAAAATTTGCTGCATGCGATTGGTGGCTTGATTGACACCATGCCAGCCGCCATGTCATTTTGGGCGCCCAATACCAATGCCTATAGACGCTATACCGGGGGTTTCAATTGTGCGCCTGTGAGCTTAACCTGGGGCTATGAAAATCGCACCGTTGCCTTTCGGATTCCATTGGCGCATGACGATGCATGGCGTGTTGAAAATCGAGTCCCTGGTGCTGACGCCAACCCATATCTGGCAATGGCCGTTACTTTGGCAGGCATGCTTCACGGCATAAATAACCAACTAGATCCCGGAGACCCTAGCGATCAGGCGATTAGTAATAAAGATAAAACTCTGCCACTTAATCTCGACTCGGCATTAATTTCAACTATTGGCAGTACGCCTTTGATGAATGCTCTAGGGCAGGAATTTATCGAAATCTATTGCCAACATCGCAAGGCTGAGGCTTTTGCATTTTTGCAAACCATCAGCTCAAAGGAATATGACTGGTACCTCTAGGGGCCTGTCCGACAATAATAAGCGAGTATATAAAATGACGCATGCCAGTGATTATGATTTTAATCAAAGTATCTCAATGTTTGCCAATATGTTTTCCTACATGGGCATACCTCTCACTCGAAACCCTGACGATGCCGATGTATTTGTCATTGGATTGCCTTACGACTTAGGGACATCTGGTCGAGCAGGCACTCGAAGCGGGCCAAACGCCATCCGACAAGCCAGTTCGCAACTGCGCTGGGAAGAAAAACGCTTCCCTTGGGACTTTAAACTGTTCGACCGAATCCGATTAGCCGATTATGGCGATCTGGAATTTCCTGTTGGCAATCACGCCAGTTTTTTTGAAGAAGTCGAACAGCATTATGGAGCACTCTTAAAGGCGGGTAAAACGACACTCAGTTTAGGTGGAGATCACTTTGTCACGCTTCCTCTGTTGCGGGCACATTGTAAGCAACATGGCAAACTGGCGATGGTCCATTTTGATGCACATACCGACACTTATGCCGAGGAAGGCTCGGCCTACAACCATGGCAGCATGTTTTATCATGCGCCTAAAGAGGGTCTCATCGATCCAGATAAAAGCATTCAAATTGGTATTCGCACTGAATATACTCAAAGCACCCACGAATTCCAAGTCATCAACGCTTTACAGGCTAATGACCTGTCGGTTGATGGAATTATCGAAAAAATTCATCAACGAGTGGGTGATATGCCCTGCTATCTCACATTTGATATCGACTGCCTTGATCCTGCTTATGCACCCGGCACAGGCACGCCTGTAGTCGGGGGATTAACGACTGACCGCGCACTCAAAATTATTCGAGGTTTACAAGGCTTAAACTTGGTGGGAATGGATGTAGTCGAGGTAGCCCCTTCGTATGATCACGCTGAAATTACTGCGCTGGCTGGCGCGACCCTTGCGCTGGACATGCTCTACGTATTAGCTGCAAATCGAGGTAAATTGGAAACGCTCTAATTCTTCTTTTTATACATCACCATTCCGAACATCACATCACAGCCCAGGTTGATTTTTTAAGAATCAATTTAATTAACCGTTGATTCAAAGTAGCTCAGTCGTTAAAGCAATTGGCGACTGATACTCACCACAGCTTTTTTAAACGATTCGCCAGAATTACGGGGGCGTATGTCGTTTTTGCCTAATTTAGCCAGGTGGAACCTTCTGCCGGTTTCATCTAATTAACACAGACTTGTCGGAAAAATTGATTATGCGCCTTGACTTGTTTTATTTTAGCGGTGAAACGTATTTATGAATTTGGGTAAAGCAGCCTTTCTGGCAATGACTACTCAGATAAGAATCTAGCCAGAATGCTGATTAGATGGAAAATACGCAAATGCGATGATCTTAAAGTATGACTCTGAGTCACTAACCCGGCAGTTATGCCAGCTTTCAACTAGATAGCTTCCATGAACATTAGTTTGGCCGAACTTAATTGACCAATAGAAAACTTACTTTAATCACTATACCATGAACTTAAATCAGATGATTTTACAAATTATACTGATTTTAAAAACAAATTAATGATGAGGATAATACAAAATAGCTTATAGCCGCACTTGGATTGTTAGCGTGTTGTTTCTGGATATTGTGGACTATTCAAAAGTCCCTGTTGATCAGCAATTAACCATCAAAATACACTTTACCAATATCGTCGCCACCTCACTTGAATCACTTAATAAGCAAGACTGTATTCAACTGGATACTGGCGATGGCTGCGCCATCTGCTATCTCGGTGACCCTGAAAAGCTATTCCCTATTGCGATAAATTTACAACACGCTTTTGAGGGGCAACTAATAACTGATCCGGTTCAGTATCAGGTGCGACTTGGCTTAAAACTAGGTCCAGTCAAAGTAGCCGATGGTATTAGCGATGATCGAAATTGCGTAGGTGCTGGCATTAACGACGCCCAACGCGTGATGGATTTTGCTAATAGGAACCAGCTACTGGTGTCCAAGGCTTATTTTGATGTCGTCAATAGCATGTCTGCCAGCTACGCTACGCAATTAACTCACTTTGGAACCAAAGCTGATAAACATGAAAAAGCTCACGAGCTTTATCAACTCAATAGCAGCCAAGGCGACCCCAGTTTACCCAACGCAACAGCTTCTGCAGGATTTGAACTGGATGGTGACGTTAAACAGCGTATTACTCGTGAATATGCCAAGTTTGTCGGTGCCAGTGCAACCGAGTTAGCCATGGAAAATAAGCCGTCATCGTCCCTTTCAATGCTGTGCGAGGCATTATCAAAGTCACTTTCGGCTGATGATCGTTATGATTTTGAGAAGTTCACCCGTTATTATGGCTATTCTACTTACAAGTAGAGGGACAGCTGGCTAACAACAC
>CAWVZP010000242.1:0-4920 GCA_963934675.1 uncultured Gammaproteobacteria bacterium
CCTACGAATTAACGGGGTTGAGCAAGGCAGAAATTCATCAAAACAAAGCCTGGATAGAACCTATTTTGGATAGTATTGTTTAGAGCTTGAATGGAAGGCATAGGCTGTGTCTATGAGCGATACCCAATAATCGAGAGCATTATCTATGAGTGAAGAAGATCGCAGTAAGTGGGATCAGCGATATGCCGAAGACAGTCACCGAAAACGCGCTCAGCCAGGTGAGTTTATTACTCAGTGGATTGATCGAGTCACTGTTGGCACTGCACTCGATGTGGCTTGTGGACTGGGACAGAAATCGATGTTTCTGGCAGAGGCTGGATTTCAGGTGGATGCCATTGATGTATCTGCAACTGGACTGGAAAGAGCAAGCCAACAGTCCAAATTACAGGGACTTAATATCAACTGGATTCAACATGACTTAGATGAGTATTATGACCTCAAGCAAAAATACGATTTAATTATCGTCATGTGGTATGTCGATCTAACGCTGATCCGCCGTTTATGTGAGCACCTTGAGCCAGGTGGTTACTTGCTATGCGAAGAACATTTGGCCTGCGATAATGAAAATGGCGAATTTCTCGGCCCAAAGAATGCTAGTTTCAGAGTCGCGTCCAATGCATTACGCGAGGCAGTAGCGGGGTTTGATGTTTGTTATTATGATGAATATGTTGGAAAAAGTGAAAGCGATCAGGAGTCAGGCACCCATATGATCAGCCGTGCCAGGCTAGTAGTCACCAACAAGCGAAACTGAAAATTTATTATTAGCATTTATAAAGGCACACTGTTTAACGCAGGCAATGAGCGATTTTAAACAAGGTGATCGGTAAAACAGATATGGAAAATAGCGCGTATTGGGTTTTTCATGGCTAGTTTGAGGTAACTTGGTCCTCGCCTAACTTATTTCATTCCAGATAAACTGAGCACGTCAGGAATGATTTCTATGTTTCGTCAATGGTTAGAGAACACGGCAATCGATTGAGAAATCGTTGCTTCGTTAATCGCTATGCTTAAATTCACTTATAACGGTTCTGTTATTGTTAATTCGATTAATGAGCACCACTGGTTCATTGACCTGTTGAAAATAAAAAATGGAACTGTGCCAAATTCCATAAAGGCCGAGGTTCGAACCTAGCGTAAGGTTGGTACGAACTAGATTATGGGCAGCGTTCATAAAGAGTTCGGACCAATGCGTGTCATTTTCTACTGCCGCTAGTGCTTTAGCCGAGGAATGGTTTGAGAAAAATGACCAGTGGCCAGCTCAAGCTTTGGAACTTGCATTGTTTTTAAAAAAGAATTGGATTCAGCGTCAGCGTTCTGTATTGGCGCTTTCATTGTTTGAGCTTGAATTAAGGGACCCGTTTGCACCTTAATCGATGGTAAATGATCGGTTTCTGCAAGTACTTCTTTATCAGTCGGTGTTTCGTTTGATTGCAATGTCTTGGCAGATGAAAGATTCGATTGAATGCCTGACCCCAGACCAGTTGGCGCTTTAACTTTAGCCGATTGTACCGGACTATTTTCCATCGCTTTTGCAGGTGCAGTGTGCACGGCATGGCTGGTCTTCCCAACACTGCCAGTTATTTTGGGTAAACGCATTTTATTCAAATAAACATCTAGCCCCTGCTTTACACCTAAACTATCACTGCTTTTTGTGAGGCGACGGTTTAATGCATACATAAGCCGCATGATGATGAGTCGAACCGGAGCATTATCGTTGCCAACTCCAAACAGAAAGTTTTGTTTCGATGAAAAAGGCGAAGCGTTGCACGCAGCAAAGCAACCCTGAGTTGCAATAATGGTTGGGCAGAATTTCATCTCAACGGGTAATCCATTGTCGTGCCGATAATCAATCCACGTATCAATATTTTCAGCCAATTGCCTAAAACTGTTTTGATAACCGTTGAAAGCATAAACAAAGGTTAACGGGCGACCAATAAGGTTAAAACGGGCTGTTAATAAAGGGTCAACGTGCTGATATTCATTCTGTTGATTTAGCGTAAACTGGTTCTTTACAGCAATACGGGCTAACACGGGGCGGTCCATCACCGGCTGCAGATCAGCCATGGACGCGCACTGGTCTAAGGCTTCAAAAAATGTTTTCCGTATTAGTTTGGTTTTAACTTGAATGGTAGCGAGAACACTTTCTAACAGGAATATATCGGTGCCACCCGGTAGATTCAGCTGCGGGTAGTCGCGAAGATAAATAACAACATCCTGGTTACTTGATTTGTTGCCTTCAGAGTCAATTACTCGCCCAGTACCAACAGCAACATTATCGGGTAGGAACTGTTCTAGTACGACTCGAATGAAAGTTTCTTTTGCCGAGTCCTGATAAAGCTCGTGTTTGGCTTGCAACCCAACCAGTTCGGCTTCGGATTTAAGGCGTTTCGAAATTAATTGTGTCCATTCGTCTAATTGATTCATGAGGTCTGCCCGTGTGTCAGAGTTTAACTCGAGAGTAGTGAGACACCTTTTGACAGGGATTTAACACTACTTATGTCTGAGTATAGCCAAGAAAAACAGACTATCTACTCAGTTTACACCATTCAATCAGGGTAAGTCGAAAATGAGCACTATTTCTAAAGCGCCCTGGTTAGCGGTTTTGACCAGAAGTCACTTATAACGGCTTAATTAAGTATTTGATTCTTGATCGATCATTGATAGTTATCAACTCGCCATGGTAACTCGCCCCCGAGTCTGGTTAACAATGTCAGCTTTTGTGATTTCAAGCTGACTGATGGGGACGGCCAGAGTATAGCTTACGTCTGCCTCGAATGATTGACTCATTATTAAAATACCCTGACTGGTCAAGTAATGATCGAGCTTGCCCTGATAGGTATAAGGAAATTCGATCGTAAGTGTCGAGGTAATCAGTTGTTCGATTGTCTGAAGTTGCTTCAATGCCTCACTAACCGATTGGCTATAAGCCCGAACCAGCCCGCCTGCACCCAATTTAATGCCACCAAAGTAGCGAGTAACAACGCAGATCGTACTTCCAAGCCCTGAATGCGTTAAAACATTCAACATTGGTTTGCCTGCGGTGCCCTTTGGCTCTCCGTCGTCACTTTGATCGTATTGGTGTTCATCATCAGGTTTGCCCGCTATATAAGCCCAGCAATGGTGTGATGCAGTGGGGTGGTTTGCTCTTATTTGCAGAATGAATTGCTTAGCTTCAACTCGGCCTTTAATGCGGCCTACCGATGTGATAAATCGGCTCTTTTTAATATCTAACTCAAATGATTGTGTATCCGCTGGAACGAGATAGCTATCCATCAAGATTAACCTACCTAGAATCGTTATAGTGTCTGCCTACCTTACTAGTGAGAATCTAGCCAGTGCGTGGTGATTTTTTGTTGGATTTGACTGGTCTCGTAGCGGGGATTGCGTCGAACTCAATTTGGTTACGTCCATGATATACCTGAAAATGTCGACCTTTGGCGCGTGCGATTAAGATAACGCCGACTTTCTCTGCGATGTCTAGCCCCATTCGGGTAATGCCTGAGCGCGATAGCAAAACTGGAATGCGCATTAAAGCAACTTTGATTACCATTTCGGATGTGAGCCTGCCCGTGGTGTAAAAAATCTTGTCTTCGCCGCTGAGGTCATTGAGCCACATATGGCCCGCAATCGCATCAACCGCGTTGTGTCGACCAACATCTTCGATAAATTGTTCAATTCCGCCACCCGTGCCGTCTATATTGGGATCGATACTGCACAGTGCACAACCATGAACTGCGCCTGCATTTTTGTAGACTTCGTTGTAGTCATTGAGGGACTGCAACAAATGGTAGATAGCCGACTGTCGTACAACGGGTTGTTGCATCGTCATGTTGTCAATGTCATCCATCAAGTTACCAAATACAGTGCCCTGACCACAGCCCGTAGTCACCGTTTTGTGACTGAGCTTATTGTCAAGATTTTCGACTCCCTGACGAGTGGTAATAGCAACAGCCTCTGTCTCCCAGTCCACTTGAATAGACTGAATATCCTCAATGTTGTGGACTAACCGTTGGTTGCGAAGCCAACCGAGGATGAGCAGCTCGGGGTGATTGCCGATCGTCATTAAGGTCACGATTTCTTGTTTGTCCAAAAAGATGGTTAAAGCGCGTTCGACGGCCGCAAAACCATCGATGGCCTCGTTGTACTCGTTATAAGAGACAACGCTGGCGGTGGCTTTTAACCCTGCATTAGTGAGCGTTGGTAAGCGGCGCTGGTCTGCGGGTTTGGATGTGCTTTGTGTCGTCATAATCGAGTAAACTTATCAGTACAGGTTATTGGAATTTTACAGTAAAGCCTGCGGGTTATTTCCACACAGGGCTTAAATATTTAGGCGCAAGAAAGAATATGCTATCGTCGCACCATTTAAAGCTGTAGATTAAATCAATGTCTAAAACCTTCCGCACAGCCTGTATCCAGAATACCGCAACGCGAGATATTAATGCAAATATCAACTGGGTTTGTCAGAGAATCGATGAAGCACACGATGCGGGTGCCGAATTCATCACAATGCCCGAATCTGTGGGTTTAATCGAACCGGTCAATGAGAAAATTCCAACACAATGTTTTACTGAACAGCAAGATGTCGGTCTGATTGCATTTCAACAAAAAGCAAAACAACTCGCAGTAAGGATCCTGGTTGGCTCGCAATTGATCAAACTGAATGATGGACGAATAGCTAATCGAAGTTTTTTGGTGAGTGATCAGGGTGAAATTACGGCGCGCTATGACAAGTTGCACCTGTTTGATATCGAGCTGGCCAATGGCGAGTCTTATCTTGAATCTGGCGTGATTAACGCCGGTAATAAGGCAGTGTTGGCCACGACACCCTGGGGCAAACTTGGCATGACTATTTGTTACGACCTACGCTTTGCCGCACTGTATCGGACACTGGCGCAAAATGGCGCACAGTTTATTACTATT
>CAWVZP010000243.1:0-4914 GCA_963934675.1 uncultured Gammaproteobacteria bacterium
TCTTTGCGTAATCCAGCATTGCGATAAACCAGCCCATTGACAGGGCAAACATCATCGATGACGTCAAAAGGTATTTGATGTTGTTGCGCGAACTCTGGTGTACAGCGAAGCTTAACCGACGTGGTTCTTTGCAGGATGATGATGTTTCGTCCTTTGGCATATAACGATAACTTGGGGTCATTCAGAAAACGCCAAGCAGCCGAAAAGCCACTGTGCGACGAACCAACAATCAATATGCTACCGGACTGACGGGGCAGGGTATTGGCCGTTGTCATACACAACAATGACCCTGTCATAACGGTTTTTTGTTGCCAGGGTAAAAGCTCGGCTAATAACGCTTCGCGTCCCCCGCAGCAAAGCACCATTTTTTTACTTCGTGCGATTAACTGGTCGTTGTTATCGTAACTATCGAATTCACCTTGGCCAATTTCAATACGCTTCACCTTTGTGTTGAGCAACAATCGATTGTCTAACAGTGAGGTGATGATGTTGGCAATTGGCTTTAACATTAATTCTCCTACTCTGGGTAAAGGTATTAATGCCTGCCGCGTTTCTGGCTGTTGTAAGTAATGATCGCGTAAAGCGCTGAATGGCGTTCCGTCGAGTAAGCAACTGACAATTTCATCAGCATCGGTATTGGCATTGATTTGATAGCTATCTAATACACCGCCTGACTGGTGACTGCCTTCGATGGCAATCAGGGAATCGAGTAAGGATTGATATTTTAGTTTGTTAGGCTCTGATGCCAGCGTCACTTTATTAATAAGTGCGATGATAAAGCAAAGCCCAGCTGTGCCAGTGCCGATTAGTTGACATTGATGGACATCTTTCATAATGATTAATACCGGAGCCTTAAATTTAAGCAAGTGTGCTGCTTGGGTGCCGATAGTCTATGTGAGTCAGTGGGGGGTTGTCACTGACTAACCTATGTCGTATTGGTTTAGAATTGCTATATTAATCTACTTAATAGGCATCATTGTTATTTCGAAAAAACGCTTAATTTAAAGCGAAATCCAAAGAGGCCTAATTATAGGTGCATTAAAATTATAATTAGCTGAATCAGAGCGACAGAAATTGAAACTAATGAACCGTCGCCAGATCACCCCAGATGGTTTTCAAACGCTTGTCTCGTCCACAATTCCAGCGGTAAGCTGTATAACGAATTGGATTGTTAATATAAAAATCCTGATGATGACTTTCAGCGCCTTTAATGGGATAAAACGTTGACACAGTAAGTATTGGGGTTACGACAGTTTCTTCGGGAAACATGGCAATGACTTTTTTCTTAGATTGTTCGGCCAGTAATTTTTGCTGTTTGTTGGCAACAAACACAGCGCTCAAATAGCTACTACCTTTATCACAAAATTGTCCACTGGCATCAAAAGGATCGATATTGACCCAATAGTGATCGAGAATGCCCTGGTAGTCGACAACCGCAGGGTCGTAGGTAATTTCAACAGCTTCATAGTGACCGTCGTGGTTTCCGCGATAGGTCGGGTTCGGTATTTCGCCTCCGGTAAAGCCAGACACCACGTCACTCACACCCTCAAGCTTTTCGAAGTCAGATTCCATGCACCAAAAACACCCGCCAGCGAGAATTGCTTTTTCGGCGAACGCTGATTTTATTGAAAAAAGCTGTAGGCTAACAATTGAAAGTAATAATACCGTCAGGCTAAAAAGTTTATTCATAAAGCGTCTCGTCAATGATGGAACTACTCAGATTCGACTGGTAATGATTAACATGGTTCAGAGTATCGAAAGTGGGTTTTAAGTTATTTAAAAGCACGCTAGTACTTAATTCGACATCAGCCTAATCTAGCAGCACAATTTTGAATATAGTGTCTCTCATTCAGACAATAATTGGCACATCAGGTGTTTTAATAAACGTGGGTAACGGTCAATTTGAACGTCCGAAAATCATTATTACCGGCCGAAGTGGTCATTTTATTGCACGGCCTAGCTCGCACCAATCGGTCCATGCATAAAATTGGAGCTGCTTTACAAAATGCTGGATACAAGACCTACAACTGCAGTTACCCATCGCGGACACAACCAATCCAATTACTGTCCGAGACTTTTATCGGTCAGGCTGTAACCTATTGTGAAAAGGCCTATAACCCCGGCCGAATTCACTTTGTCACGCATTCGATGGGTGCCATTTTGGTTCGGTACTATTTATCTCAGCACCGTCTTGAAAATTTGGGTAGCGTGGTTATGTTGGCACCGCCTAATGCCGGTAGTGAGCTGGTTGATCGTTTGGTGGGATACGAGTTGTTTCAGCTTTTTAATGGACCGGCTGGCAATCAACTGGGCACCGCTGAATTCAGTCTACCCAATTCCCTACCGGCGGTGGAATATAAAGTAGGCGTAATCGCAGGCAATAAAAGTCTCAATGTTTTAGCGTCTGCCTTAATCGGCACAGAAAATGATGGGAAAGTGTCAACCAAGAATACCAAACTCGATGGTATGACTGATTATATCGTGTTGCCCTATACCCATACATTTATGATGCAGCGAAAAGAAGTGATCGACCAAACAATCAATTTTTTAAAAAATGGCGGATTCATTCGTTCTAACCGATAAACCTTACTCTCCAGCAGGGTGCGTTATCATTACCGGAATGCTTGATTTTTGAGATAACTGATTGGCAATATCGTTAAAAAAGAATCGAGTAACGCCCACCCGTGCTTTAGTTGACATAGCGACTAAATCAATTTTTTTCCGTTTAATCACTTTCAATATGGCATCTAGTGGATTTTTATCGAAACTCACTACCACCGAGACGTTGAATCCAGCAGCTTTTAATCGGTTAGTGACGGCTATCAATTCTGCTTCAACATGAGCTTTAATGCTGTCTTGTTGCTGGGTTGCATAAATAGGATGAAGTGAGGGTCTTACTGAGCCATCACCAGGCATTTGAACATAATCAGTAATACCGTCTACCCTGCCAAAGCCAGCACCAGTGGGTGGATTAGTGATAAAAAACAGGGTTAAATCATTGTTGGTCGGCGCTAAGAACTTTTCGATATATGGAAAAATTTCTTGGCTCAGTGCAGATTGAGTGAGTGGGACGAGTACCTTATTGTTCGACATGGTCCATACCATTAAGTAAAAAGAACTATGTTACTGAGTTACCTAGACGAGTCAAATGCTAGTAACTTGTCGGATTTTGGATTAATTTATTTGACATTAGCGTCTGAATTGTTGTTTCAATTGGTCTCTCGACTCCTACGAAAAAGTCATAGTGGATAAATTCCTGCCCCTTCGCTGAAAACAATAACTATTGGTATTATTTGATTAAAACGTGGTGTTAAAATAATGTCTCTTGTCACGAGGACCTAAGGCCAATAGGCCCCTAGCCTTGAATGAATACAAACGATATCATTACTTCAATAATTTTTAATCCTAACTTCTCATACACAAAATTAAGTTACTTTTAACTAAAACATAAGGACGTCTCATGCTAGAGATCAATCAAACAGCACCCGATTTTACGACGACCAATCAAGACGATAAAACAGTGAGCTTGTCCCAATTTAAGGGTGCTCAACATGTCGTGCTTTATTTTTACCCAAAAGATGACACGCCCGGCTGTACCGTTGAAGCCAATGAGTTTACTGCGCTGGTTGCTGAATTTGCCGCTGCCGACACAATCGTTTTAGGCGTGAGCAAAGATAGTGGCGCAAAGCATCTGAAATTTATTGCCAAGCACGAGCTTAAAGTCGAATTACTGGCTGATACCTCGGGTGAAGTTTGTGAAAAATATGGTGTTTGGGGCGAGCGTCAATTTATGGGTAAGACATACATGGGCATCGCACGGTCGACATTTGTGATTGATAAGAAAGGAATTTTGGTCGAAGTTAATTACAAGGTTAAAGCGAAAGGACATGCTCAACAAATGCTAGACCTTGTTCTCGCACTCGAATGAATCGGTCGATAGCCGCGATCAATTGTTTTTGTTGGATTTTTCTAAGCGGATGCTTATATTTCTGACCCCACGTGTCCCAGCCAAAACCACAGTACCTTTATGAATATTCTTTTTATTACAGTCGACCAATGGCGTGGTGAATGTTTGTCCGCCTTAGATCATCCCGTCGTTAAAACGCCAAATTTGGACGCGCTTGCACAAGAGGGTGTTTTATTCAAACAACACTTTGCTCAGGCGACGCCTTGTGCCCCCAGTCGTACCTCAATTCATACCGGCATGTATTTGCACAATCACCGATGTGTTAGCAACGGCACGCCGGTCGATAAGCGCTTGAATAACTGGGCGCTGGAAATGCGAAAGGCTGGATATTCGCCCTCATTATTTGGTTATACTGATACGGCACCCGATCCGCGTGGAGTCGATCCAAGCGATCCTCGACTGACTCAATATTGTGAACCATTGCCCGGCATCGGCAGCTATACGCCCTACAAAGAAGAAGTTTCGATGGACTGGGTCCAATCGTTAATCACTAAAGGCTATGAAATCCCCGAGCGTTTGTGGAGTTTATACGGCAACGCGGTAGAAGGGATAGACTGGAAAGATGGTGGTGATCGCTTGTTACCGTTGAATATTAAAACAGAAGATCATGAAACCCACTTCATGGTAAACAAATGTATCGAGTGGATTGATGGTCAACGACAGCCTTGGGTAACCCATTTATCGCTGTTACGTCCTCATCCACCTTTCGTCGCACCGGCGCCCTATCACGAATTCTGTGATCCTGCTCAACAGGCTCATCCGGTCCGCTGTGACAGTGCGAATGAGGAAGGGCTGCAACACCCGTTTCTTAAATACTGTATCGATCAAACCAATTATGGTGCACCTGAATCGATGAAGGCAATACAACAAGCGAAAGCCCACTACTATGGTTTGATGAGCGAGGTAGACGACAACTTGGGTCGGCTTATTGAGCAATTGAAAACAAG
>CAWVZP010000244.1:0-4844 GCA_963934675.1 uncultured Gammaproteobacteria bacterium
AGTCGATCACAACATCGCTATAGATTAAAAACGGATTGGCGTGTTCTTCTGCCCCCATTGCTACCACAGCGCTTTTAAAGTCGTTTACAAATTGAACCAACTCATGCCTCTGAATTCGCTTCGTGTTGGGGTCGTCATAATGAAAGCTGTCGGCAGTGACGGTAAGACTTAACTCACCATCGCCCGTCTCCCAGCCTTTGAGGTAGGTTTCAATTATTTTAGATAGTGACAAGGTAAAAGCCTTCATATTGCCCTCACCGTAACCGATGAGGGCTATCAATCTAGTCTTTGTTTGGTGCAGGCATTTCGTTGGCATCGATACCCGGTACTACCGTAATACCAGCCAGCTGTTTCCAGTCAACTGGATACGCGGCGTAGAATATAATGCACTGATCATCACACTCATAACTGACGTGGTTATCTTTTGGAACATACATCAGGTCACCAGAATTGAGTTCATAGCCGATATCTTCGACAACTAGACGAAAAGTACCTTTGAGACAAAAAATAAGTTCATCACAGGTTAGGTCCCAAGGCACTTTAATTTTATTCAACGCATTGATTCCACCCGCCATGCTCTTGCTGTTTCCAACATTAACAAACGGCTTAATGAACGTGCCGTTCTCGGGCAAATTATCAATTCTATCCTGGATATCTGCGATTCTAAATACGCTAGGTGCGGTCATTGTCATACTCTCCTGTTGATAAGATTAAGCAGTAATTGGGTTAAGATAGTAGTTTTGAAATTGATTGATCTAGAAACTCTTCAAATTTAGGGTCATTCCCAGGTGATGCGACGCAATGCCCCCAAGGGGAAGAGTAGACATGAAGTTCGGCATTGTTAATTTGTGCCGCCTCTATTTCGCTATCTTCGACTCGAAAGTACATATCGTCATCACAGACAATGATGATGGTCTTCGCCTTAATGGCCTTAAGCGCTGTCTCAAAGTCGCCTTCATAGGCAGGTTGACGACTGATATCACCTTGTTGCCAAGTCTTTAACTTACACAGTAAATCATTCGCGTCCCAATCAAGATGGTCTTGTTCCCAGTCTTGCAGCAAGGCTTCTGCACTGTCGAAACCTTTCAGTCGATACATCTTTTTACGGTAAAAGGTTTGCGAAAATGCCCAACCAGCATAAATTCGGCCAAACGCCTTTAGACCTTTTTCTGGCGGTACCTGATAATTTCCATCGTCATAAATAGCATCTGCTTGAAGTGCCGCTTTGATGCCTTCGAGGAAAACAATGTTATGCTCGGATGTCTTTGACGACGCGCAAAAAGGTAAAATCGCTTTTACCATGTCGGGGTACTGAGCCGCCCACTGAAACGCCTGACAGCCGGCCATCGACCAGCCTGCCACCAACGCAATTTCAGTTACGCCAAGTAGCTCGGTGAGTAGCTTGTGCTGCGCTCTAACATTGTCGAATAGAGTAATAGCTGGAAAGTTGCCCGCATTAAAAGGGGACGGAGTGTTGCTCGGTGATGATGAAATCCCGTTGCCAAACAGGTTCACTGATATGATAAAATATCTGTCTGAATTAATAGCGCGGTTTTCACCAAAAAAACCTTCGTTGCGTTGGTGACTACCGGTATAGAAAGTGGGCAATAGCACAACATTATTTTTTGCTAGATTCAGCTCGCCATAAGTTTTATAAACCAATTGAGCACAAGGTAAGACAAGTCCTGACTGAAGTTCGAAATCAACCATTTTATATGTCTGAGCATCTGTCTGAGCATTTGTCATTTTATTTTAGGACTCATTAAGCGAAGGGAAGACTAGTCATCTCCCTCACTGACGTTTAGAACAGTCGTAGATATTCTGAGACTTCCCAATCAGTAACTGTCTGGTGGTAGCGCTCCCACTCATCATCCTTATATGCCAGATAAGATTTCAGCATCACTGGCCCCATCACTTGCATGGCTAGCTCATCATTACGCAATGCTTCCAGAGCAATCATTAAATTACGGGGTAATCTGCGAATCCCTGCTGTTTCGAACTGTTCATCCGTCATCTCATAAAGATTAAGATTACATGGCTCGCCCGGCTCCATCTTGTTTTGAATACCTTTAACAGCACCGGCTATTGACATGCCTAATCCCAGATAGATATTCATGCACATATCAGCAGCGCGGTTTTCAATACAGTAACGGCTTTGTGGCAAACGGAACTGTGCTGCACGATTGTTGTATCCATAAGTAATGTTAGTTGGTGCCCACGTAACGGTGCCACCTTCGAAACCACCCACTCGAGGCACAAGTCCGTTGTAAGAGTTAACAATTGGGCAAGCTATGGCTGTAATCGCTTCGGAGTGTTTGATTAAACCACCAACAGCCCAAAGTGACTCGTCGCTCCAACCCGTTTCATCATTGCCAAATATGTTAACACCAGGCGCATCGGTCTTTTGTAAAGACAAGTTGATATGAGCGCCAGAACGCCAGTCACCACTGGTGGGTTTAGGCATGAACGTAATAAACATGCCATGTTCCTTGGCAACTTCTTTCAACAAGATACGCAGGAAGGTGTAACGATCTGCCATTTCTAACAAATCGGTGTAATGGAAATCGAGTTCGAACTGTGAGTAGCCACCTTCGGCAACTACGTCATGCATGTTCCAACCCATATCTTCTAGAATATCAATTAGATCTTTGAGAAAAGCCATTGAATCAATAGATTGTTCAACATCATAACCAAAGGCCTGACGGCGTGAACGTAAGCCCTTTTCAGGATCACTATCGAAGGCTTTAACTGGCTGACCTTCATCGTTAAATCGCATTGCAATAAATTCTGGCTCGATACCCGCATAACCAACATAACCGGCGTCTTTAGCATCACGAATTTGGCGCTTTAGCGCCTGACGCGGACAAACATTGTAGGGCTTGTCTTCCCAAAATAAGTCGGCAAAAATAATCGCCATCGATTTATCCCAAGGACATATATATACCGCATCTAAATCAGGCACCATGACTTGATCTGAATCGGCAGGCGATAACTCAGGTACAAAAGAAATCGAATGAACCGCAAACTGGGGACCTTTGCCCATGCACAATAGTTCGAAGTCGCTCATTGGCACTGGCTTGGTTTTTGGAATACCAAATAAGTCTATCCAGCTCGAGAGTACATATTGCACGCCCGCATTTTCTAACTCTTTTCGGACTTCAGCAATACGCTCTTTCGAGGGCAAGGCTTCGGCGAAGGTCTCTACATAAATAGTCATATCATTCTCCTAATTTAATTATTTTAATGGGTAATAAACTAAATTTAGTCGCGCCTGAGGTCATTACAAACAGTGCTGTTTTCAGCTCCAGTTTTGTTTTAGAAGGAATTGATTTTTGAAATTTTTAAGCCCAGACATCGTTTCGCTAGACGCAATATCTAATGATTGATGAATTTCTTTATCTAGAAAATCGAGAAATCCATTGCGATCATTACTCACCACTTCAACTAATAAGTCATAACGCCCACTCACCCAAAGTATGTAAACCACATCAGGTGAGGCAGCTAGCCTCTCCGATAGGGCCTGCACGGTATGTCCAGCGGCTACCTTAATACCCAGCATTGCATCACTTTTATATTCAGCGGCGACTGGGTCAGCAATGGCGACAATGCGCAGCATACCTGCCTGTTTCATGCTGTTAACTCGGTTACGAATCGTACCTTCAGAGACCGACAGACTTTTCGCTATCTCTGAGAATGCCATACGCCCATCCGACTGCAGCATGCCAACTATTTCACGATTTAACTTATCTTCGCTAAAGAAGCTCCCCACTATTGCAGAGCCGTCTGATGCAGACTCTGATTCATCTAACTGTTCAACTACCCTGACACCGCGAGTCATATAAATTCTTAATCCTGTTATCAATTTGGCTAAAGTAGTTCCAAGCATAAATATGCATTACGTATTAATCAAGAATTTATTTACTCATATCGTAAATTTAATGTAGATTTATTACGAATTAAGGAATAACTTACGCTAAATAATATTTTTACTTCAATTCAGTGAGAGCTCTACGCCATGAATCAACTTTTGAGTACGACCTTACTGGATCATTTTGATAACGATTGCGCACCCAAGCACGGACTACCTGGCGCAGCCTATGTCAGCGAGACATTTAAACAATTAGAAGACGAACACCTGTTTGCCAAATCATGGACCTTTGTCGGATTCGCCCATCAACTTCCCTTGTCCGGTGATATACAACCGTTAACCACTGCGGGACAGAACATCTTTTTAATTCGCAATGAAAAACATGAAATCAAAGCCTTTCACAACGTGTGTCGGCATCGAAACCTGCAGTTAGTAGTAGAGCCCTCAAACTGTGGCCGTGTGATTCGCTGCCCTTACCATAGTTGGAGTTACGATCTGGCTGGCAAACTTAAAAACACGCCCTTCTTTGGTGGCGCAGCTAAACAACCCTGCGATGGTTTTGATTTAAAAGATAATGGTTTGGCGGCAATTGACTGCGAGGTTTGGCACGACTGGATTTTCGTCAACCTTGATTCTAATGCTGTGCCATTTGCTGACTTCGTGAAACCACTCAAAACCATGCTTGGCGATAATGATGTCACCCAATATAAGCCTGTCGCCATTGTTGAGTTTGGTGAAGTCGCCTGTAACTGGAAACTGTTAATGGAAAACTTCATAGAGCCATATCACGTACAGTTCGTCCATAAAAAAACAACCAGTCAGCCGCTCGAAAATCATTATGCAGTGGTTGAAGGTCATTGCCTTGGCAGCGCGGCCGACCTATCTGATGAACAAGTTGCCAATGCCAGAGTAGGCACATTGGGTGTCACATCGAGATACCTGACTCTGTTTCCAAACTTTGTCATTGGCACCTATC
>CAWVZP010000245.1:0-4840 GCA_963934675.1 uncultured Gammaproteobacteria bacterium
AATAGGGTGGATATTCAGTCAATGTTTATAACACGGCCAACTAGTTTGGATGTTAAACTAACGAACTCACAATTCAATTTAGAAACATTAATATGACCCTGACGAGCGCAATAAGCGCCACATAGCCGCAATCTCTTTTGAAATAAATTACAATAGTTGTTGACGGCTCAATACCAACGTATATACTATCTCCTCGATTGAAAGTAATCCCTATATTTATGAACACCGTCTCGATGTACAGCCTTTTCAGCACCTCGTTTTTGTATCACATAATTTATAGCAAACATTCCAGCCGAAAAACAACCTCGCTTATGAGGTTTCATTTTATTTACAATATATACAGGAATTAATTATGTCTACTACAACTGGTACAGTTAAGTGGTTCAATGAATCTAAAGGTTTTGGTTTTATTGAGCAAGAGTCTGGTCCCGACGTCTTCGCACATTTTAGTGCAATCTCTGGTTCAGGTTTCAAAACTTTAGCTGAAGGCCAAAAAGTTGAATTCACAGTGACTCAAGGGCAGAAAGGTCCTCAAGCAGAGAACATCGTAGCCCTATAAGCTATTGATTTTCGATGTGACTCGTCGAGAGTCATCATTGTTAAGTTGCTATCTTTGATAGGTGACTTCTTAAGAAAGCAGAACTGCTCTAGTTCTGCTTTTTTTATGGGCTAAAGAAAATGGACTATAGAAAAGACCGTTATCTATATTTCATAATATGAGTGATATTTAAATCAATGAGTTCAGAAGCAGTAGGCCGTACCGAGAAGGTTCACGGTAATCGGAAAGACTGGAATAACCTCAAACAAATGTTTCCTTTCGTCTGGTCATATAAAGGCCGGGTGATACTGGCGTTGGGTTGTCTGGTTGTATCGAAACTTGCGATGGTCGGAATTCCTATTATTCTCAAGTATATTGTTGACGCACTCGATACCGACAATGGACAAGAAGTAGTACTACCGATCATTTTTCTCAGTCTATATGGCGTTTTGCGTTTTCTTAATTCGGGCTTTAATGAATTACGTGATGCGGTGTTTGCGCGCGTTCGATACCACGCTATGAATAGCTTATCCGTCTCGACTCTAACGCATCTTCATAATTTATCGCTACGTTACCACCTAAGTAGGAATACCGGTGCGGTCTCAAGAGACATGGTGCGTGGAGCGCAAAGTATTAGTTCTATTCTAAACTATTTGGTATTCAATATTATTCCCACTGCAGCTGAATTTGTGCTCGTGTCGAGCATATTATTCAGTCAATATAGTTATGAATTCGCAATCGTCACTTTTTTAACCGTTGTGCTTTATGTCGGCTTTACGCTTTTAGTGACTGAGTGGCGAATGCATTTTCGACACCAAATGAATGCACTCGACTCGAGTGCTAACGGACGGGCTATGGATAGCTTAATGAATTATGAAACAGTCAAATACTTTAACAACGATAGTCATGAGATAAATCGTTATAGCAAAACGATGGGTGAGTGGGAGGATGCCGCCGTCAATAGCCAGAATACAATGTCGATGCTTAATTTTGGTCAGGCTGCAATTATCGCCATCGGCGTTACTGGCATAATGTTTCTAGCAGCACAAGGCGTTCAGAACGATGAGCTTAGTTTAGGCGATTTGGTCTTAATCAATACTATGATGTTGCAGCTATTTATACCACTTGGCTATCTCGGTATTATTTATCGGGCACTTAAATATGCCTTGGCCGACATGGATATGGTCATAAAATTGTTGCAAAAGCCGATTGAAATAATCGATGACGTCGATGCTAAGCCCTTGGTCCTGACCAACGCCAGTGTTGAGTTCAAACAAGTAAATTTTCATTATGATGACAAACGGCAGATATTGAATAACGTTAATTTTAAAGTAGAAGATGGCAAGAAACTTGCCATTGTTGGACCTTCCGGTGCAGGTAAGTCAACCATCGCTCGTTTATTATTTCGTTTTTATGATATTCAGCAGGGTGATATTCTTTTGAATGGTCAGAGTATAGATAAAGTGACACAAGATAGTTTAAGGCAATCGATTGGTATTGTGCCGCAAGACACGGTGCTGTTCAACGACAGTATTCTTTATAATATTCGATATGCCAAGCTAGATGCGACAGAGCAAGAAGTTATCGAGGCCGCTCAACTAGCTGACATACATGACTTTATCGAATTGTTACCGGAGGGCTACTCAACTGTAGTAGGTGAGCGTGGTTTGAAGTTATCTGGTGGTGAAAAGCAGCGAGTGGCTATCGCTCGAGTTTTACTCAAAAATCCGGCAATACTAGTGTTTGATGAAGCAACTTCAAGTCTTGATAGCCAATCGGAAAAAAATATTCTATCTGCTCTCTATAAAATTTCGCGCAATAAAACTACAGTAGTTATTGCTCATCGATTATCGACTATTGTGGACGCTGATAATATTTTGGTATTAGACAAAGGTGAGGTAAAAGAGCAGGGCAATCATCAGCAATTACTAGAGAACAAGGGCATTTATGCCAATTTATGGGCAATTCAACAGAGAAAAACTGAATCAAAACAAACAGACTTAGACCATGTCATTAATTGATACTGGCAGTTGTGGCAGTAGTGAGCCCTTCGCTTTACGCGTAATCGGTGATGATATGGCACCTGAATTTGAGAATAACCATATCATTATCGTCGATCCTGGAGGGCAGTTAAAGTCGGGTTGCTTCGTTGTAGCGAGAGTTGGATCTGAAGATGAAGGTGACGTTATATTGCGGCAACTAATGATTGTGGGCGACGATTACCGATTACAGTCACTAAAAACGGGTAATGTTAATGTCGTCCTCAATCGGGCTGATTGCGACCTATTGGGTGTTGTTAGCCAGCGTGCGGGAAAACGACGTAAAAACCATAAACGGTATGATTAGTGGTCTTGGTCGTTATTTTTTTGATGAGAGACTTCTTTCTGCCCAGTCAAAACAATCGCGTTACTCACTAGTTGATGCAGGCTCACAATCATATCCATGCTCATGCCGTAGACAGGTAAAATTTTACTAAACTGAGATTTACAGATAGCGCAAATAGCGGCCATGTGGGTAACGCCATGTGCTTCAACAACATTATTTAAAGCTGTCATTCTGGGTAGTGCTCCTTTGACTCGCACTTCCATTAAATCATCAGTAAGTAAGCCGCCGCCGCCGCCACAGCAAAATGTCGACTCATGAATGGTATCTTTTGCCATATCGACGTAGTGACGACAAGTGGCTCGAATAATGTCTCTCGGGATTGAAAACTGACCGCCTGATATGCCTCCCATATTGGAGGCACGAGCGACGTTACAGGAGTCATGAAAGGTAACTGTCTTATCATCGTTTCGAGAAGTGTCGAGGGTTAACTGGTTGCGCTGAATTAAGTCATGGGTGAATTCGCAAATATGTTGTGGCATAGGGAAGCGCGTATCAAGAAAATCGAATGGCCCAGCCAGCGTCTCAAGGTAATTGTAAGCCACTCGCCAGGCATGACCACATTCACCAAAGATTATGCGTTTGACACCTAAATCAATGGCGGCTTCACGAATGCGTAACGCTATTTTCCGCATGCTTTCGTCGTTACCGATGAATAGACCAAAATTGGCGGCCTCAGAAGCTTTGGTGCTAAAGGTCCAGCTAATCCCTGATTCATGTAGCACCTTGGCATAACCAATAAGGCCATCAACGTGTGGCTCCGCAAAAAAATCAGCCGAAGGTGTGACCAGTAAAATATCCGCACCCACTTGATCAAGCGGTAATGCTACAAAAATGCCGGTTTCTTCTTCAATGTCCTCCTCTAATCCCTCAAGAGTGTTACGCAAGGCTGCTTCGGGTAGTCCTAAATTGTTGCCAACCTGATAAACCTTACCAATGACTTCGTTACTATATTTTTGTCCAACACCAATTTCAGACATAATATTTCTGGCTGCCATTGTAATTTCGGAGGTATCAATACCATAAGGGCAATACACAGTGCAGCGTCTACATTCCGAACATTGATGATAATAGTTATACCAATCATCGAGCACAGATTCATTCATTTCCTGACCGCCAATGATCCACTCAAGCCCTAGCTTACTGAGAAATCGGCCAGCTGGGGTATGATATTTTCGATAAACATTACGGAATAAATCCTGCCGTGCAACAGGCATGTTTTTAGGATCAGCTGACCCCAAATAGTAATGGCATTTATCGGTGCAAGCGCCGCACTTGACGCATGAATCAAGAAATACTCGAAGTCCTCTGGATTGCTTAACGGCTTGCCCCATTGCGTCAACGGCCTTTTGTTGCCAGTTGTCGACCAATTCACCTGGAAATCCCAGCGCTTGCTGGTGACTTGGCTTCGCTTTGAATGGCCCGGATAATTTCATTGCATCAGGCTGAATTTTAGGCGTTTCAATTTTTTTGAATAATTGAGGTACGGTGTATTCGCGACTACTCATTCTTGTTTTTACGCATTTTAGGTGATTGCTTTTGTCTTCTATTGTCAGCTTGATTTAGAGTCGGACTAAAGAATATGCCTGGTGCATGGAGTAATTTGCTAAATGGAAAAATGAGTAGCAAGATTAGAACTAAAGTCAAATGTAGATAAAGCAGTAGGTGGTCAGGAAATGGGTTTATCGTGAGTCGGAGTAAACCTGTGAAATACTGCTGTACTGCGTACATATTCGCCGGCCAGGCGAGCAACATTAATAAACCAGTTGACCCGATTGCAATCAAAAGGAATAACATCAAGAAGTCCGAGGGTGATGATATGTATCTCACACGATCGACGACGAAGCGTCTTAATAATAGCCCGCCAAGGCTAACCAATAGTGGGTAAGCGGCGAGCCGACTGTAGGGCTGTAATTGATA
>CAWVZP010000246.1:0-4833 GCA_963934675.1 uncultured Gammaproteobacteria bacterium
CATTTGTTGCTCACCACCAGACAGATGGTCAATTAAGACATGTTTCTTAGACTCGAGGCCCACTTGCTGCAAACTTTGATGAGCACGATCATTAGCATCTGGTTCGCCTTTTAACTCTAATGGCAGCATCACGTTTTGAAGTGCGGTTGCGCCTTGTACCAACTGGAAGGACTGAAATACGAAACCCACTTTGCCTGATCGAATAGTCGATCGCTGTTCTTCATTCTTGTCACCAAGCGCATTCCCGAGCAGTTCGATATTACCTGAACTTATTTGATCGAGCCCTGCCATAAGACCCAGCAGAGTTGTTTTGCCTGAACCTGACGCACCTTTTATGACAAGGGCTTCTTGGTACTTCACCTTCAGCGATACATCTTGCACAATATCGAGCATGCCATCGGGTGTTCTGACGGCTTTAGTTACATTTTGGAGAGAAATGCAAAATTCATCTTTATTCATCAAGTCAGTCATCTGTTTGGTTTTTTTATTCCTGTTTCAGACTTCTGCTTACGCTCAGAATTCCGTTTCTAAAATTCTTATTTTAGGTGATAGCTTAAGTGCCGCGCATAATATAGCGATTGATGAAAGCTGGCCCGAATTATTAAAACATAACATTGGGGTAAGATTCCCACATACAAGGGTAGTCAATGCGAGTATTAGTGGTGAAACAACTTTTGGAGGCGTTAGTCGACTGCCGAATTTATTGGCTAAGCACAAACCTTCACATTTGATCGTTGAACTCGGTGGTAATGATGGACTACAAGGCTTGAACTTCGAGCAAACAACGGCAAATTTGAATCGAATGTTGTCGATGGCGAATGAACAAAATACGGCTACGATGATGATAGGTGTTCGCATGCCGCCCAATCTCGGGGATGCTTACAATCGAAGATTTCAAGCAGTTTATGAATCAGTCGCCGGTCAGAACGACACCTATTATCTACCCACATTTTTAAAAGGTGTGGCTGCCAGCGATCCTGCTTTAATGCAAAGTGATGGTATACATCCGACTGCCCTCGCCCAACCGATGTTGGCGAAAAAAGTCTTCGATGCCCTAATAGAGATGGTTTCAACTCAGGTAGGTGCTGATCAATAACGCTCTAATAGCGCTTCGAGTTCATATAAGTTGGTAATCTGATATTTTGGTAGTGGCAGAGATTGAGGCCACTGCCGCTCTTCTCGATTAATCCAAGCAGCACGAAGACCGGCCACCTGCGGTCCGATAACATCATATTCAGGATGATCACCAACGTACAGTATTTGCTCTGTCGGCACGTCAAAGCGATCGGCAAGACTTTGATATATACGTTTATCAGGTTTGGCAATCTGTAAATCCACCGCGCTTACTGTATGTTCTATTAAATGTCCCAGCCCTACTTTCTCGACACTGGCGTTACCATTGGTAATAGCACCTAAACGATATTTTAAACTTAGCCGCTCTAATGCAGGAAATACATCGTCATAGAAAACCACCTGTTGACGGGCCTTATAGAAAACATCGAACCCCTTGTCGGCAACTTCATTCACATCATATTGATTGTCGGTTGCTAGCATTTTTAAGAACTCATATCGCATCATCGACAAATCAACCGAATATTTTTTGTCTTGGGCTGTGAACTGCTTGCGTAGATCAACTAATTGATCAGGATTGTGATTGGCAGTAATGCGTGGATAATATTGACTTAGCCAAGTATACAATGTCTCTTCAGCATGCTGAATCACCGGCATACAAGGCCAAAGTGTATCGTCGAGGTCGAAGGCCAAAATGGTTACTTTGTTTAGCAAAATAAATCCTATTATTTATGTAGATGATAGTGGGAGTGATAGTCATTGTGACGTTAATATCAATCAATTAACGAATTCTAGTGTAGTTGTTACTTGAATCCAAGGAAGCTTTTGAAAGTTGATGGAACAAATGGTGTTGATTAATCTTCAACCTTCGGTTAAGAGCCTGTTTAACGCTTTAAATCGACTAATATGTTCATTACTATTACAATGATACTTAATTAATATTTGGCTTATTAAAGGTGTAACAATTGATTAGGCACAAAACTAAGGCAGTCAAAATTGGAAATGTTCAATTGGGCAATGGTGCACCGATTATCATCCAGTCAATGACTAATACTGACACTGCGGATGTTGATGCAACGGTTGAACAAGTAAAATTGCTCGCCGACAGCGGCTCCGAAATGGTGCGTGTTACCGTCAATAATGATGCATCTGCTGCTGCTATTCCCCATATCGTCGACCGTTTGATGAGCGATGGTTATGAAGTACCCATCATAGGTGACTTTCATTACAACGGTCACAAGCTACTTAAGAAGTATGACGACTGTGCCAAGTACCTGGCCAAATACCGAATCAATCCAGGCAATGTTGGTCATGGAAAAAGGCGCGATACGCAGTTTACTGACATGATCGAAGTCGCTTGTAAGCACGACAAACCTGTTCGAATTGGAGTTAATTGGGGAAGTCTAGATCAACAATTGTTGGCCGGCTTACTCACCCGAAATGCCAACCTTGCCGATCCTTTAGCTTTAGCGCAGATCAATCGCCAAGCAGTGATTGAGTCTGCAATTAATAGCGCAAAAATGGCTACCGATATTGGTATGGCTGAAGACAAAATTGTTATTAGTTGCAAAATGAGCCATGTTCAAGATTTGGTGTCGGTGTATCAATCGTTGGCACAGCGGTCGAATTATGCACTTCACCTTGGACTCACCGAAGCCGGAATGGGCGACCAAGGCATTATTGCCTCGACTGCTGCATTAGCCATTTTATTGAATCAAGGTATCGGCGACACGATTAGAGTCTCTCTAACGCCTGAACCCGGCGCGGCGCGTGACCGTGAAGTTAAAGTAGCGCAAAAAATTCTACAATCGCTAGATTTACGCGCCTTTACACCCACCGTTGTCGCCTGCCCTGGTTGTGGCCGAACAACGAGTGAATACTTTCAGGTTTTAGCAAAGAAAATCCAGCAGCAACTGGATTCCTCCATGCCAGAATGGAAGCATCGATATCCGGGCGTAGAGTCGATGAATGTTGCCGTTATGGGCTGTGTGGTCAACGGTCCAGGTGAAAGCAAGCACGCCAATATTGGAATTAGTTTACCCGGCACTGGCGAGCAGCCTGTTGCACCCGTTTATGAAGATGGTGAGAAAACAGTCACCTTAAAGGGTGACGATATTGCAAATGAATTTATGACTATGGTAAATGACTATGTTGTCAGTCATTACTCAGTTTAAATTGATATTTTTGAAAGGGCTCCTTCATTTCTTCTGAATTAGAGGTCTGATAACCGTAATCATGCAAGAAATTCTAGTAAATTTTTTCTATTGTACAAGCTATCTCACACATTGATTCATTGTCAATCACTCGGGTTACCACTGCGTCGGCTACCATCGGTGGGGTGATAGAATTACTCGGTGTTAACACAATACTGAGATCAGAACCTTCTTTGATAATTCCTGTTGTAGTAAAAAAAATGCCCTTGCTGCTCAAGTTTATTACATTCCCATCATAGGATTTGGAGCCGCCTTTAAAAGAAAAACTCAACACACTGTCGATAACCATGCCCTGAAAGTTTCTTTTTTCTGCGTAATTGCTCACGATAATAACCCTTAGATTTTAAATAACTTTTCAAAATTAGCGACATCTAATGCCTTTTTGACATCCCCCGATGCATAAGAAATTGTAATGTCAGATGTTCCACCACCTGCATGCTCACGCAATAGCAGCAGCATACCAAGGGCAGAGCTATCAAGAAAATCTGTCTTTGAAAAATCGACAAGATACTCAACACCAGATCCGTTGGTATTTGAGTAGGCGCTTCTAAAAGCATCATAAAGTTGAAAATCAAATTTACCTATAACCGAAATGGTCACTTTTTTTTCGTTAGTAGAAATTTTCGTATCAACTGTCATTTTTAAGCCTCAATACAGGTTTCATAAATACCAACCATTTATAGACTAATTTAATTATATTTTCAGCAATTCAACATAAATAATGCAATAAAAGTTGAACCAAGCCTGTCCTAATGGGATTAAGTTCGACGTAAGCAGCACAGGCGGCTAATGCTTTTTCATCGAGTAATGCCTGGCTTGAGAAACGACCCTCCCAGAACCGGCCGGTACAATAATCTTCCCGGTTGGCCAGGCGCGCGATACGCTATTCGTATCGTCTTGATACTCACCCCTTCGGGGCCAGCAAAGCTGTTCAAAATCATTCCAGATGATTTTGTCTTTTTTTCCGATTGACTGGAAAATTCTAATGGGTGCCCCCTTGATGTGCCTTTCAACTTTAACCCAGATGTTTATATAACTCAAAATTCAAGACTTGACCCCATGATTGATCAGATAATCAGATGATCAAATAAGGAAATATGGCACTAATGGGTCCTACGCCAATTCATTCATCAACCGCTAAGCTTGCAATCAAAAAAGATAACACAATACAGCTCATCCTTGAGCTGATAGCTAGCAATAGATCTTGAAGCAATAGGTACTAATTAGTCAGCCTGTCGACGCAAGAAAGCCGGTATTTCCAAATACTCCATGCTTTCCTTGTCCTGGTCCTGGTCCTGCGGCAGCTCGATTGAATCTCCTGCATTTTTTTGACGAATAGCCGTTGGCCTATCTAGTTTTTTGTAATCAATCTGACCATTTAATTCTGGTTTAATTGCCGCAATTGAAGGGGCATCAGCCGGTGCTTCGCTTCTGCCAAGGCCAGTAGCAACCATTGTGACCCGTATTTCGCCTTCAGGCATATTAGCATCGAGGGAGGTTCCAACGACAACATTTGCATCGTCTGAAGCCAGTTCAGTAATGGTTCGGC
>CAWVZP010000247.1:0-4799 GCA_963934675.1 uncultured Gammaproteobacteria bacterium
GGTGCCAGTGGCTGGACCTGTGCCACCCCCTAGCATTGTAGTAATGCCTGACATTAGTGCATCGTCAATTTGCTGTGGACAGATCATATGAATATGCGCATCGACGCCACCAGCAGTTAAAATTTGACCTTCGCCAGCAATGGCTTCAGTACCGGGCCCAACAACAATAGTCACGCCGGGCTGAATATCAGGATTACCCGCTTTTCCAATACCGGTTATGCGACCATTTTTGATACCAACATCGGCTTTGATGATGCCCCAATGATCGATGATTAAAGCATTGGTAATGACGACATCAACGGTTTCAGCCGATACTCGCTGGCTCTGTCCCATACCGTCTCGAATGACTTTTCCACCACCAAATTTTACTTCGTCGCCATAAATGGTTTTGTCATGTTCGACTTCAACCCAGAGCTCGGTATCACCTAGGCGTACCCGGTCACCGGTCGTTGGGCCATACATTTCGGCATAGGCTTTTCTGCTAATCGTTGCCATTTACTTCACCTTTCCCATGACTTGTGCATTAAAGCCATAAATTATCTGATCACCGGCATATTCAACCAGTACTACTTTACGACTCTGACCTGGCTCAAACCTAACCGCTGTACCCGCTGGAATATCGAGGCGAAAACCCCGTGTCTTATCACGTTCAAATTGAAGTGCACTATTGGTTTCGTAAAAGTGGTAATGTGAGCCAATCTGAATGGGCCGATCGCCGGTATTGGCCACTTCGACCTCGACTTTTTTGCGTCCAGCATTCAGTTCAATATCTCCTGCCGCTGTAATCACTTCACCAGCTATTAATAGTGGCGCCTTATTGGTTACAATCGGTTCATGTACTGTCACGAGTTTGGTGCCGTCGGGGAACGTAGCTTCGACCTGAACGTCGGGAATCATGTCTGCAACGCCATCCATAACGTCGTCACCGTTCAACAAAGTGCGTCCGTAGTCCATTAGATCAGCAACAGTCCTGCCGTCGCGAGCACCTTCCATTATGGCGGCACTGATGAAGGCAATTGCTTCTGGATAATTTAGTTTCAAGCCTCTCGCTCTGCGTCGCTCTGCCAGTAACCCTGCTGTAAATATTAAAAGTTTGTCTTTTTCTCTTGGTGTTAATTCCATAGTTGACTCATTTATTAGAGGTTCTTTATTAAGTAATGTCGTAATAAAGTTCGTTAGGTTTTCCAGATTCGTGGATGACAGGCTTCACGCTGTAATAACAAGGGTCGCAGCCATTGCCACAAACCAGTAAAATAAGCATCAATATCATGGGTACTGTTGCCGAGGTAACGAGCGATGAGTAACTGCGGCTGTGGCTGTGAAATGCCGGACACGCCATCACTCGGATTAATGGCTTGTAAATCTCGAAGCGTCGATTTTTCGAGATCAATACCGTAAATCAAAAAACTGCCCATAACAGGGTAATGACGCATGCCGCTGGTGCGTACCAATTCGTCTGCGTCGACGCGCTGAATTTCAGTAAAGAGTAATCTGCCTTCTTGGCGGACTTCAATTTTTGAAATTAATTGTCCTGAGCTAAACAGTTCATTGTTGGCGGGCCTGCCAAAGCAGTGTTTTTCCCACAGCATGAAGCGGCTGCCTAACGCAACGTCGATTGAGGTTTTACTGCTTACCTGGGCGCCGGGGAAATAGATGTTTTCTTGTGGCAAAAATTCGAGATGAGCGCCACTGGCGACTTCAAACTGTTGAGTCACATGTGCAGTATCGCCAGCGCTTAAGTAATACTTGGCAGCACCGGGTGTTGTCATTAGGCCATTGCTATTTTCATCGCTGACTACCTGTAGATCTAACCGATCGCCACCAACAATGCCACCTGGCGGGTGCAGCAGATAGACATGGCAACATGCCTGCTCTGGATAAAAAGGTCGTTGTACGGTGAGAGGGCCATAGCGTTTAATCGGTACAAGGTGTGTTTTTTCCTGACCACAACGCAGTTCAAGTTTTAAAAAAGCCTCCCAGTTTTGAGGTTTTGCGGTTAGTTCATTCATTATCTAACAAAACCGCCTGCTTTAAATGATGTAACAGATCAGGGTAGGCTGCATTAACCCGTCTCCAATTGGGAATAAACGGTGTTTCCATTGGGTTGTCTAAAAATAAGTGTCCGGCATCTACAATGTTACTCGCAAATAGTTCCACCGCCTCTTCTTCAACGTGGCGATCAAGGTGCAGGCCGTTAGTCAGCGCATCGTTGTAATACATTTCGATCAGGTCAAGTGCGATACGGAAATAAGTAGCCTTTAAGGTACGAAATGTTTCCTGTGAAAATATGACGCCATCAGTGGCTAGTTTTCTGAACAGTGCCTTGGATATATCAGTCGACATGCGAGACAACCCTTTGCTGGTGTCTTCCTTTGAGAGGGGTTGATGCTTGTGGTCATAGGCGTCCGAGATATCGACCTGACAGACGGCATGATGGTTTAAATTGCGCCATACCTCTGAAAGTACGCCTATTTCAAGCCCCCAGTCGGAGGGGATTCTAATGTCAGATAAAATCGAGGTCCTCATTGCGAATTCCCCCGCCAGCGGATAGCGAAACCCTTGTAAATAATCGAGGTAGTCGTGATGGCCACAGGTTTTTTGCAACGCTAATAATAATGGGGTCACCAATAATCTGGATACTCTTCCATTCAATTTGCCATCGGCCACGCGTGGATAATAGCCCTTGCAAAACAAATATGGAAAGGCGGGGTTTGCGACCGGATAAAGCAGTCTGGCGAGCATTTCACGTGAATAGGTAAGAATGTCACAATCGTGCAGGGCGACAATGTCGGAATTTTGGCAGGCGATGGCGTAGCCCATACAGTACCAGACGTTTCTGCCCTTGCCAGCTTCACTGGGTGCGAGCTTGGCGTTTGATAGTTCACTGTCGATCTCACGCAGCCTTGGGCCATCGTTCCATAAGATGTCATGCTTTTGTGGCAGTTTTGAAAAATAGTTTCGAGCAAAAGCGAATTCTGCCTCGCTCGCTTGATCGAGGCCAATAATGATGTGATTGATGTACTTTACTTTTGTTAGTACGTCGACAATATTGGCTAGCGCTGGGCCTGCTAGTTCTGAAAACAATGAGGGCAGGATTAAGGTTATTTTTCGGCCACTGGTGAACGCTTCGAGTTGCCGTTCGATTTCTTGCAGCGATACTAGCGATAGGTTGTGCAGCGTCGCTACACTGCCATTTTGGTGAAAGTCAGCCATTATTACACCTGTTATGTTTTATTTTGATACTTTAAGTTATTGAGTATCGTCAGCAGCGTCGAATTCCAACCAGCTGCGCCTGGTTCGTTTGCGCGAATTATTTGCCCTTTGGATTCTCCCGCTAGAGTTGGAATACCGCTGTGAGCCGGATTCGGAATGATGATGCCAATATCGGCCAGCTCGAGCATTTCTATATCATTTGGGGCGTCGCCTAAAGCAATAATGGTGAATAGTTCTGTTTGTTTTGACTGGTAATCAGCGATAATTTCTTGCGCTAAAACCGCTTTGTTAGAGTCAAAGCTAAGGGTCAGGAATCGTCCACCCTGATGCGCCACGATTCCCTTTTGTTTCAGTGCAGAGATAAACGCGTGTTTCGATTTTTCATCGCCAGACCAAATTCCAGGTTCGGAGTATTGCCGTAGAATCGCAAGTGACAGTGCGCTTGTCGATAGTCCCGTATGCTTTTGCAAAGTCTCGGCAGGCCAACTGGATATCCCGGAAAACAAGAGTCGTAATGATTCGGGTAACGAGTCGACGATTTTCATCAGGCGTTTATGCTGAGACGATGAATTGATATTGACAGACTGCGCTTTTAGAATACCACCGCCGTTTTCGACAATGGCGGGACAACGTTCAAAACCCATGTCAGCGCGCAATGGGATTATTTCAGCAGAGGTTTTACTGCTACAAAGAATTAAAGGGGTGTTGTTTTCACGCAGAAACTCAAGCGCAGGTTTCGCTGCATCGTAAGTATAATCATCGTGGTTAAGTAGCGTACCGTCAAGATCAGATAGAACGATCATTGGTTGTATCACGGCAGGTTCACTTTTAAGATTCTCACTATCCATATTGGCACTGTCACCGGTTAGTGATCCAGCGGCACTGATAAGGCTCGAATTCGATAGCGTTGGGGAACTCCTGAATCGAATCACCGCTGAGCAAATCGCACCATTCATCACCGCCGATCAAATTGAGCGATATGCCCGGTACGCTGACAAGTGTGTCAGTGAGGTTATGAATCGCAAATATACTTTGGGCTCGGTCAATGCTTTGGCGCCAGAAACCAAACAATGAGTCACCCAGCTGCAGTGTAAATTGGGTTGCATTTGGATGAAATGCAGGCTGTTGAGTTCGGATATCGATCATGCGTGACATGTCGTTAAAGACTTTGCTTTGAATCGAATCGGCTTGATCCAACAACGCAGTTAACTCTGGGTAGTGCCATTTATAGCGGTTTATTGTCCGGTTATGCTGCGACTTTTCTACGCCCTCGAGGTCATTGGCTGTTGCCAGCAATGAGTGAATGTAAAATGCCGGAATGCCTTCCAGCGCCATTGCGACAGTTTGACTGCAAAGAAATCGTTCGACTTGCCAATTGTCGCTGCCTTTTAAAGTGCCGCTAAACGCCTCGAACAGAGAAATGTTGATTTCATACGGTCGCATTTCATCTTTGCCCGATTGACGCATACTGACCAGTCCGCCAAATGTTGTCAGCGTATCGATAATTTTGTCGATTTCTTCATTTGGTATCAAATTTTCGGCTGGGCGCAAACCAATACCATCATGTGAAGCGGTGAAGTTTAGGT
>CAWVZP010000248.1:0-4787 GCA_963934675.1 uncultured Gammaproteobacteria bacterium
GCAAACCAGCTGACGTCCTCCGGCGCTTCATCACCGATAGCCAAAGTAACCCGTTTTTTGTTTTCGAGCAGTACTTCGGTCAGTGCGTGCCGGTTACACCAAATTGTAAAAACCGCAGCCACATACATAGATATATGAGTGTAAAAAGCCAGTGGCCAGAAACCATCCATGCCCCCATCTTCGCCAAGACCAATCGTAGTGAATATCCAAAATACGTTATGCATGAAAACAAAATAAGCTGCGAGCATCGAGTAGCTGATGGTCAAGTGCCATGCGCGCTCATCGCTGGTGTTGCAAATGCGTAATTCCGGACGACCGGGGGCAAAATAAAAGCGCGCCAAAACAAAAGCCATTCCCCCCGCCGTACAAGCGGCAACAAGGGTATAGATAAACAGGTTAGGCAGCGTGCCAGCCGGGTAGTAATTCAGCACAACAAGATAACTGACCCCTGCAAAAGCAAGCACACCAGCAATATCAAAGCCAAGCCTTGCATGGATTATTTTCACAATGCCCCACAGCGTGCTCGAAACAGCCTCGATAAGCCGTTGCTTGCTCTTGCGGAATATAAAAGCCACGACTCGTTCTGCAACAATACCCACGGCGATCGCTAAAAGTGCAATCAACAACAGGTGAACTATACCATCAGGTGCACTGGCTTTAATAATACTGCTAAATATCCTATCGACAATCGAAGGGATTTCACCCGTTCGACTAGTCGATAATAGAGAGTTATTCCAGTAGGCTGAAAACCCCTGTTGCAACACCGAAGCCGAATCACCTTGATTGGCAGCCGCCATTTCATTGACATCGGCCACGGCATCCAAACGCTCGATCAATAAAGCCCGCACATCAGCATCATTGAGCCGCGAGACTAATTCTCGAACCGCTACTTTGCTGTCCGGATCTTTGAGTTCAATCGCATTGCTGGCAGTCCCTTTGGCGGAGACCTCCGTAAGCGGTGTTAACGCATTTGCCACCCCAGAAAAAAACATCAGTATCAGCAACACAATAGTCGACAAAGATGATCTCGATTCACGGTAATAAAGCATGGCGCACCCTAAGAAGAAAAGCGGTTGAAATTAATTTAACTATTTGATCTAGCGATGGACTTATTTTGTAATCAAGCGACTATATCAACGCACAATACAAGACGACAAAAGGAGTTTAGCCTGCAAGCCTAATTGCCGCCATTACACCAAACCCTTACGTACGCCTAGTCATACACATCAGCCAAACGAACAAAGTATAAAAGGCCTAAACGCCAATATCAAATGACGAAATCCCATCCTGAAAATAACAAGGCGGAGGAACGATAGCGAAAACACCGTCATCGAGCGCAATATTTCTGAACTCAAACACACATGGGCACGAACAATTCGATCTAGAAAGGCCCTAAAGACTGGGGGGGGTCAAGTCTTGAATCATGAATTCGACGAAAATTTTTAAGAGTGCCTGTCCTTGTTGTTGGCAGATTAGGTGATTTTAAAGAGTTCCTGTCCCTGTTGTTCGCGAAGTGGTTACCACATTTGTCGACTGCATTATCAACAGGATTCACTTAGACACCGGCAATACCAGGGAGGTTTTTTATGTGCGTCTTTGCATTTACTCAAGTTACGGTGAGCCAGTGTAAAACAAACCTGGCTTAATCAGAGGGCAGCAGAGTAGTGGGCAGAAAAGTTGTCTCGCCAAGAGGTTAATAATTTTAACGAATTGAAAAAATAAGTCGATGAAAAAGCTTTGATTAGTATATTCTATTGGTTCGTTAATCATATTAATAATGTAAATAACTAAGGATAGAACGTATGAGCAGTAACAGCATGAAGCGTTATCAAATTGTATTTTTAGCAGGTGCAGTACTTGCATTGGCAGCTTGTGGCGGAGGTACAACCACAGGTACAGGTACAGCCACAGTTACAGCGGCAGCAAACAAGATTGTCGGCAGCTGGGCGCGATGTAATGTCACCGGGGCAACTTCGAATAAAGTCGTTACCGGCTTTGGCGCTATCAGCGCAGGGCCCATTGCCGGAGGATTTAATGGCCAGAAAATGTCAAGTCAAATAACAAACTTTACGGATCCTACCTGTCAAGTTGGTGGAGCTCTTGACACCTCCCAGGGTATAGGTACCCATTTATTTTTGCTCGGTAGCGGGGTTACAGTCGATGGCACGGTAGCAGGCATAACCGCGGCGACTCAATATAGTGGTCACGATAGTGGTACGTCCCCTAGTGCGTCCAGTGTGGACTTTGACATAATCGCCGCGAACGCTACCCAGTTGTTTTTCGGTGACAAGAGTACCAATACTGGGACGACATTAGCGCTTCAGCCGACCCAAATAGAAACGGCTGCTTACACCAAGCAAGTAGCGCTCTCCAGCATTGACGGAACCTGGTCAAGTTGCTTCGTAACTAATACTGGCTCCTTGCAGGCCGATATTGTACTTAATAATGGTGTTCGAACTGATACTCATTTTACATTTGGGTCGACAGATTGTACTACTGGAATGGCAACACAGGTTATTGGCACCTTTACTTATACACTAGGTGAACTCGTAGTAACTGATGGCACAACCCTGGGCATTACTGCTGCGACCAAGTGGGCTTTTACCCAAACTAATGCTGATTTAGGGGGCGCTATAGGGAACAAGGAATTTGACATTGTTGCTATAAAAGCCAACAAAATGTTTTTCGGCGATAGTGATGGTGCAAACGACGGATCCACAGACGCCAAAAGTCCGACCCAGATTGATGGAGCAATATCGTTTGACAAAATACCTTAGTCCTCTTAACTAGTGGCTGCCCGAAAACATCAAGTTTTCGGCCAAGCAGCTCATAGCCACCATCTAAACTAATATCATTTGTGATATCTGGTTGTTGTTGACGCATTAACCTTCTTAAGCGAAGGTTAATGCGATAATATCGTACAATTAAACCGGTTACCACCACACTGACCCCATAGGTTGACACTGGCCTGATTGAAAACCAGCTAACCCAGCTTATCAGTCTTATTGCTAAGCAGCTTGTTTGAGCCGTTTTCTTTCCTGTCACCCAAAGTCCTTTCTGGCCTTGTCCGTCAGTATTGCACCGATTCGTTGTAGATTTCGTGCTACCACAGCTAGTGCGACGTAGCGCTTAAAGCCTCAATGCCATGATCAGAAACACAGAAAGGGGTCAAAAAACACAGAAAGGGGTCAAGTATTGATATAATACCTTAAGCGCATTATCCTTCATCCATGCCAAGACCTGTTCGAATTAATTTTGAAGGCGCTTATTACCACGTAATGAATCGTGGCAGAGGGCGACAACTCATTTTTCATGGCAATGACTATTACCATAGCTTTCTAACCTGTCTGAAGGAGGCCAACGAACGGTTTGGGTTGGAGGTAATCGCTTATTGCATGATGGGAAATCATTATCACCTCTTTGTGAAAACTCCGTTTGCTAATCTAGATCGATGCATGCGCCATATCAATGGCTTGTATACTCAACGCTACAATAGACTGAATAAAACAGACGGCCCACTATTTAGAGGACGATATAAAGCCATACTGGTAGAAGCCGATGCATACGGTTTGCACCTGAGTCGATATATTCATCGCAATCCAATTGACATGAAACGCCCTCTCGTTGAAAGGTTAGAGGATTACCCCTGGTCTAGCTACCCTTGCTATATCAATAAGGCTGGAAGCCCTGATTGGTTGCGCAGCGATTTGGTTTATGATCTTTTAGGTGCTAAACAGCGGTATGCGTCATACGCCCAGTATGTAGAACTGGGATTAGATGAAGAAACACGAAGTTTTTACAGTAAGGAAAACCAGGCCGCTATTCTGGGTGGGGCGAACTTCGTCAATCGAGTGAAGGCCGAGAATGAAGAGAGGCGGCTCTTAATTGATCTGCATCAGGGAAACTTTCCCAACATTAAAGAAATCATTAATGCTGTGGCAAAAGACTTCGGTGTAGAGGCACTGGAAATAACCAAATCCCGTCAAGGCCGAGGCAGTGAAAATATTCCGAGATGGGTCGCGTTATATTTGTGTCGTGAGTTAAGCCAGGCGACGCTAAAAACGATTGCAGGTGAATTTAGCATTGTGCACATATCGGGTATAAGTAAGGCTGTCAGCAAATTGCAATTGATGATGGAAGGAAACCAAGTGATTGAGGACTCGGTAAAGGTATTATATCAACACTTGACCCCTTGATTCTATGGAAAATAGCTTTTTAGGCTAAATTCTACTTTTAGTTAAAAATTATTCTCTGTTTTATGAAACTGATGGTTCTTTAGTTTTAGATTAGGTGATTCAAAAGAGTGCCTGTCCATGTTGTTGAACGTTGTTGTACTATGCGAATGAATATAGTTGGTCATCCTGGTCATTACCGGAGGTCGAGTTATCATTGTCATGCAACTGGAAGTCCGGCAAGCATTGTCAAAGATCACAAGGTATTCCTGCGAATTGCATCAACATTAGAAGAACGAATGTACCGTTATCGAGCGCTATTTCGTACAGGCCTAGGTGCTAGAGATGTCCATGATGCGCAAAAAGCAGTGGCGTTTTCTGTGCCGCTCGGAAACAATCTTTTTAAAGAACGGATTGAGGCGACATTAGGTAAATCAGTTGGTTACATCGCACGAGGAAGGCCTAAACAGGGTTAATTGAGTAATACCACTATTGCAAATTATTCTCATGTACCTCAGCCCTTTAATTCCGAAAATAATGACGAAAAAAATCTTAAGATGTTGTTAGGGTTGCTGGGAATCCGGCTAATAAGACGAGGGTTTATTGAATATTGGA
>CAWVZP010000249.1:0-4737 GCA_963934675.1 uncultured Gammaproteobacteria bacterium
TCAAGATCGCACACAAATTGAAATAATGCAGATAGAATTAGCAGATAAACTGAGTGAACTTTTATAAACACACGCTTTATATGTTTACGTTTAAAATGTAATAATTGATTCTATCCAAAACCGTCAACTCAACGAAACAACTAACGAAAAAAAATCGAGAATACAATGGCAACAGATGAAGAGCAGGTCGAGAAACTAAAACAGTGGTGGAAGGAAAATGGACGAGCCGTTGTTGCAGGCATTGTAATAGGTGTCGGCAGTTTGATTGGTTACCGCTATTGGATCGATTATCAGGAAACTAATGCAGAACAGGCATCGAGTCACTTTACTCAAATGGTGAAGGCTATCGAAGTGGGTAATAGTGATGCCGCAGATGAGCAGGCTAATAAGTTACTCAATGAATATGCCTCAAGTGAATATGCCACGATGGCGCGTTTTGCTTTGGCAAAAATATTGGTTGAAGCCGAAGATTATGACAAAGCACAAGACCATCTTCAGCAAATAATTGGTAATGCCGGTGATAATCCCTTGGCTTATGTTGCGCGTCAGCGCCTTGCAACGATTCAGTTGCAAATGGCTAAATATGACTTGGGCCTTAAAACCTTGTCAATTGATTTTCCCGAACAGTTTAGTGCCAGTATCGAAGAGTTAAAAGGTGATCTCTTCGCCAGCCAAGGTAATAAAGCTGAGGCTGTCGATGCTTATCTTAAAGCTCAGCAAAGCCAACCAGGACCAGCCAATACTGAATTCTTGCAACAAAAGTTGGATGACTTGGGAATGGGAAGCGCTGGATAAATGAAGTTGAATTTTCCATCCGCCTTTACGTTTCGAATTTTGTTGGGAGCGAGTTTAACCGTTCTGTTGGTTGCTTGTGGTTCACCGGATAATAGTGAGCCTCCAGCCCCTTTAACTAACATTAACAATGGTCTTATATTCGATCAACTTTGGACCATGAAAACTGGAGCAGGTATCAGTGCTGGTTCATATAACCGACAACCACTGCTGGTAGGAGCCGAGATTTTCACGGTTGATATTGATGGTTTAATAAAAAATGTCGATGCCAAGAGTGGCAAGTTGAAATGGGACTTTGAAACAGGTATTGAATCGATCACTGGTTTAACTGGAGATGATGACATCCTTGTCGCCAGCTCGCGTAATGGTGAATTAAATACCTATGACCGAACCGACCATGATCTTAATTTACGCTGGTCAGCTAGACTGAAAGGTGAAATTCGATCAGCCTCTGTTGCCAATGCCGATAGCCTTTTTATTCGTACCGTAGATGGTCGGCTATCATCAATATCAAAAGCCGATGGCAGTATTCAATGGACTGTGTCTCATCTTGTGCCAGCTTTATCACTGACCGGCAATAGTGCTCCGGTTTTACATAATGATTTAGTGATTGCAGGGTTCGATGATGGAAAACTCGCGGCGTTCGACCAATCAAATGGACAGGTCGTTTGGGAAATTGCAGTAAGTCAACCGACAGGTCGGTCAGAAATTGAAAGGCTAGTAGACGTTGACGGACAATTTGTGATTAGCAATGGAGTTATCTATGTTGGTTCTTATCAGGGGCGGCTAGCAGCCATCCAGGCAATCGATGGTGAAGAGTTATGGTCGCGTAAATTTTCTAGTTTCAACGCGATGACAATTGACGACGATGCTATATATTTAAGTAGTGACACCAGTCATATTTGGTCAATCGACAGACGAACAGGCAGTGCATTATGGAAGCAGGATGTCCTGCATGCCCGAAAAATATCGGCCCCCTTGTTGTTCGAAGATAAAGTAATAGTGGGCGACCTTGATGGCCATGTTCATTGGTTTAACCAGTCGGATGGCGCATTGATAGGGCGCCTTCGTCCGAGTTATAAGCGTCACTACTCGACGCCGTTTGAGTGGAATAATAAAATTTTCACAATGGATAGCAATGGCATACTCAGTTCATTCAAAGTGACCCAATAATGATTCCTGTAATTGCACTCATTGGCCGGCCCAATGTCGGTAAGTCAACCATGTTTAATGTATTGACTCGCAGTCGTGACGCCATAGTCGCGAATGAGCCTGGCCTGACAAGGGACCGTCAGTATGGTGTTGGTCTGCGTGAAGGCAAAAAATTCATTGTCGTTGACACCGGGGGTCTAAGTGGTCAAAAACAAGACCTTGATGACTTGATGGCAAAGCAAACACTGCTCGCGCTTGAAGAAGCCGATGAAGTAATTTTTATGGTTGACGCCCAAGATGGCTTAATTACGGGTGATCGATTCATTGCCGAACTGGTTCGAAAGTCTGGAAAGTCATGCCGAGTTGTGGTCAACAAAGTCGATGGCATTAATCCTGACCAGGCTGAAGCAGAATTTTATGCACTAGGTTTTGATCGCGTGTATCTGACATCTGCCGCCCATCGAAAAGGCATTAATCCTTTATTGGATCAAATTTTATTAGCCTATTCAGACGGCTTAACGGGTGAGGTAGAGCCGGACGGCCCTACCATCGCCGTCATTGGACGGCCTAATGTAGGTAAGTCAACCTTGATTAATCGACTGGCTGGTGAAGAACGAGTAGTTGCTTTTGACCAGCCGGGCACGACACGAGACACTATATCTGTACCATTTGAGCGTCATGGCAAGCATTACACTTTAATCGATACAGCGGGCGTTCGGAAACGCGGTAAAGTCCACGAGAAAGTTGAAAAATTTAGCGCTATTAAAGCATTGGAAGCAATCGAGAAGGCTCAAGTTGTTGTTCTGGTCATCGACGCACGAGATGGTCTAACCGATCAGGACATGTCATTGCTGGGCTTTGTGCTGAACAGTGGTAGGGCATTGGTAATTGCTGTTAACAAATGGGACGGGCTAGAGCCAGAGCAGCGTGATTACAATAAGACAACGCTGCAGCGTCGACTGTCGTTTGTTTCATTTGCGGCGCAACACTATATATCCGCCTTACATGGTACAGGTGTAGGTGAAATGATGGCCGCAATCGACCAGGCGCATTCTTCCGCATTTAAAGAATTTAATACCCGTCACTTAACCGATTTGTTAGAGGAGGCTGTTTTTAAGCATAATCCGCCACTGCGTAACGGTAGACGAATCAAGTTGCGCTACGCGCATCAAGGGGGTAGAAACCCACCCGTCATTGTCATACATGGCAACCAGACAGAGCATTTGTCTGATGCTTATCACAGGTATTTGATGACATTTTTTATTACTAAATTAAAACTGAAAGGAACACCGGTCCAAATACAGCTGAAGTCTGGCAAAAACCCTTATGCGGAAAAGTCGAGTCCATCAAGTAATAAGCCCAAGCCGAAGAAGTTCGTTTCCAAAAACAAGCAGGGCGAATCGAAAAGTTCGCCAAAAGGTGCATCAAAAAATACGCCAAAACATGTGCAACTAAAACACATTAAAAAGAAGCGCTAGCTCTTTGATAAAGGCGGCGTTTTGGGTCTGTAGTTTAAATAAACCGGTTTTTTTTCATTTATAACATAGACTCCCTATTATGAGTATAAAAAGAATTCTGGTGGTCAATGCCAAGGGTGGTTGTGGAAAAACAACTATAACCACCAATATAGCCTCACATTATGCCCAGCTTGGGCGCAATGTTCGATTGTTTGATCATGATAATCAAGGGTCATCATTAGCCTGGATCAATCGACGCCCCGCTAGCCTGAATCAAATACATGGTGTTGACGCCTCTAAAAATCAGGGTCATCGTTTAACCCGATCTTGGAAATTACGCGTTCCACCCGAAACTGATATTGCCATTATTGATACTCCAGCTGGTGTCGATATTATGGAGTTGTCTGCTTTATTTCAAACCGACGACTCAATTATAATTCCGGTCCTGCCATCGCCAATCGATATTCATGCAACTGCTCATTTTATAAAGAATTTACTCACTACTGGAAAAGCTCGAAAAAAGATGATTCGCATCGCGGTTGTTGCTAATCGGGTTCGAAAAAATACGATCGTGTACCAATCACTAGAACGTTTTCTGTCCAGCCTCAATATTCCGTTCGTTTCAAGCCTACGTGATACGCAGTTATATACGCGGGCTATCGAACTAGGCGTTGGGGTTCAGGAAATCAATTCGCCAAGATCTAAAATTGATAAGGAACAATGGGCACCTATCGTTAGCTGGCTTGAAGCGCCCGAAAATGCTGAAAGTGTTCATAGTGATGATGCAAAAGAACAGATTGCTCAACAATAAAGTTAGCGTTGATAACCCACTTCATTGGAGAGTTTTTAACATAACTATAGAGCAACATTTACGCGATTATAACCCTCTGCTTGATGACTCCCTCTGTTGGAAGTTCCTTGTTTGAATACTCCCCAAATTTTGAAATTCACGGGGCAGGTTCTCCTCTGTCATACCAATCTTTTTGTTTAAAGGCGCCTTCTTTACTAGCAAAATTGATTACAATGAATTCATTGAAATTTCAAACAATGTTTATTTTGGACTGAATTGTGATTGCATTATTCATTATCTTCGTCGACGGGCTAAAACTTTATGTTAAGATCACTTTAACTCTTTTGATCGGCTAAATACCATGAAAACACTCCAAATATTATTTTTCCTTGTTACTTCTTTGTTCTCTTTTTCTCAAGCTCAGGCGAACGGTCTTGAAATAGCCTTGAGTTCCGAAACTGCGCAATTTACGGTGAGGGCTGATTCCAGTCTTATTGGCTGGGGCGGGGCAGATTTAGCGTTTGGGGGGTTCTTTAATGAAGACGA
>CAWVZP010000250.1:0-4675 GCA_963934675.1 uncultured Gammaproteobacteria bacterium
TGGTCGAGTAGATTATTGATACGAAACCCCAGGCTCCAGTTTTTTTGCTGATAGCTAATGTGTGAATTGATGGTTTCATAGGAAGACAACCTTTCAAGCTGGTTGGCAAAGTCACCGCCGAGAGTTTGATCACTAACTGCAATCAATTCAACACCGATTTGGGTCGCACTGTTGTACTCATACGATCCATCAACCCGTAAGATTTGTTCGGGAACCAGCGGTAAATTTTTGCCTTTGAAGCTACCATCGGAAATTTCAGCATCGAGACTGGTCAGGCTGATGCGTGAATCGAATTGTTCCGACCATTGATTGGCGACTTCGAGAATAATGCCTTTGCGTTTTGTTTGGTCGAGATTGAGATTGCTGAAACCAGAGGAATCGAATGCGATTTCATCGTCTAAATCGATTTGATACAAAGTGCCTCGATAGCGACTACTACCTCGATTGAGTTCGGCACCGATTTCGATAGATAGGCCCTTCTGGGTTTTCAGGCCAGGAGCTGACCCAAAAGAAACATTGGTGTGCTCCTCTACCGTCGCATAACGAAAGTTTTGATCTGCGCGGGCAAATAACTTGAGTTGATCGATTTGATGGCTGAAACCCAAGTTAGCGACAACGATACCAGAATCATCAAAGTTAACACCGGCACTGTCTGCCTGCAGTTCGCTATAACGCAATCCGGTATCTATCTGGCTATGTTCACTAACAGACCATAGGCTCGATACAAATACACCCTGAATGGTCTGATCCATTGGCTGAGGTCCGAACAACGAGACTAGTTTATAGTCGGTATCTTCGTAATCGTAGCCGACAACATAGCTGATGAGATTTCCAGCCTCAATAGGAACAACTTGATAGCTGATGGAAAAGTTTTGCGTGTCACGATTTTGCGTGGATAAGCTACCGGCATAAGGACGAAAGGTTTGAATAAATTTTCGGTCGGTACCTCTGGCCGAAAAATCAATGTTAAAGCGCCGACTATCATCGATATTTTTTTCCATTCCTAGACGTAACATCTTGGTTTTAGTGTCAAAGAAATCATTGCGATAAAAGCTAAGTGACTGCGTTCGACTCTTTTTTAACTCAGTCAGCAACAATGCGCCAGGGGTTTGGATTTCATCATCAACAGATTCAAGCTCGACATAGGCGGTATAACCACTTTGAATGCGCTCGGCTCGAACTGATACCCGACGGTTTTCTGATTCGTTGTGATCGCGAAAGCCATCAGATTGACGATCCGATACCGAAGCCGAAATACTATTTCGACCCAATACTTTCTTACCAGACACGCGCAACTGCGTGGAATTAAAACTACCCATTCGAACACTGGCACTGGCCGAGTCTTCGAGAGCTTCTTTACGAATAATGTTAATCACGCCGCCAACGGCCTGGTTACCATACAAAACGCCACCGCTACCCTGTAGTATTTCGACCTGAGCGATATCATCTATGTCGATTAATGACAAATCAGGAGAGGCGCTGTCGGCAGAATTATTCAATCGTCGACCATCGAGCAATATCAACGTATTACGGGATGCTGCTGGTCCAAAACCACGCAGATCGACAGTCGCCTGGCTGCCATCACCAAAAATATCGCTGACATGCAAACCGGCCTGACCACGGAGTAATTCAGACACAGAAGTGGCATTAGATGCTTCTATAGTCTTCTGGTCGATAACTGTAATACTAGTGTTCGCCGCTTCTCTAGGTTGTTCGATACCCGAAGGGGTAATAACAATATAAAGGCCGTCGTCATCCTCATTGGCTAACAATGCTGAAAATCCGACAAATAGAATGGGAAAAAATACTTTTGAGAGCGTTTTGATCATAATAACCTCTGGTACCGCCCGTACCGATGGAAAAATTAAGATGCCAAAGCGGAAAAGTTAATGATTTCATTAAACCTGAATAAAACCCGCCGTAATATCACTTATCGCAAAGGCTGGTTTCCGGACTCACAGACTGATTTAATTTGAATCTGACAACATTCCTACCCAAGGATTAACTCAGTGGTGTTCATGTCGCACTATCTGTTTACCGTTGCGGGGGCAGCGTCGGAATTGAACCTGAAAAACATTCGCACCGACTTCCCATTTAATCCACCTGAGTAGACACCTTTTTGTGGCGCGGAAGGTATAGTGGAATTAATCTAAAGGCAATATCTAATTGTACAGAAAATCTTTAAGGGTCCCCTCTCAGGTCAGAACAAGAAGCAAAGGGTCGCCCACATGCCATAATCGGTGATTCAGCGAATCGGTTAAAGGCCCATTTGGGAAATTTCTTATACACCTCGGTAGTGAATGAAGTGAAAAACAGGAGGTTAACTAAATGTAGATTTCAAACACTATAGTTCCTTTGGCTTTCGGCAAGACTCTTCCTATGCTTTGGTACAAGTAGGTTCTATTATAAGCAGCCATTTCCCTTTTTCATCCTACCTATAAAATTTTTTAAAGAAGTAACCCTTGATGACTCTGACGTGCATCTCTATGCAGCGCAAGGCGGTGCTGCCGAAGAGGACGAATGGATGGTTTCTGGCGGCTATGCTGTGTGTGATTTGACCACGGGCCACCGAAGCAAACCCTGCCACTGTCACTATGAACTTATTTCTTTGAAGTCATCCCCGTTCCTTCGAAGAGGGGCTGAAAAGCACCTGCTGTACCGGCATCCTTCTAATTCTAAAATTGATAACGCCAAGTTTCCAATGCTTAATGAAATATAATGATTAAGGGCGTCGTAAAATAGGCTAAGGAATAATTATTTAGTCGACCAAGCTAGGATCTAGCTCTAAAATTTTTAAATCAATACACCATTAGTCGTGTTGATGACCATAACATTACCTGAGTCAGCGTTCGTCAGTTAACTATTCTTACTTGAAAATACCTGAACTGATGCAGTCACATCAAGGTAAGCAACAAAGACATTATTATTTAAATTCCTGTTCAACATATCTAATAGATATATTTTCCTTTATGCCACAGTTCGAACCCGTTAATCTGACGCTATAAATACTGGGCCATTACATCATGAATGAAAATAATGCTCTCCATCAGGCCATAGTTGTCGTCGCACTTGGTTTCCTCGCGCTTGCATTGGCATTCTCGGCACGTGCTGCCTTAGGATTGGCAATGCCAATCTGGGAAAGTGAGTTGGGCTGGACTCGGGGTAATGTATCCAACGTTGCAGCGGTTGCGTTGTTAGTCATGGCGGCTATCTCGCCTGTTTCGGGGTTTATACTTGACCGTAAAGGTTTACGGTTTACGTTGTTATTTGGCCTGATTGCGGTCTTCCTATCCTGCGTTGTTATCAGTATCGCAGAGAGTGTTTGGGTGCTTTTGATTGGTTTTGGCGTTATTGGAGGTGTTGGGTTTGGCATAATTGCAACTCATGTCGTTGCGTCCGCAGTGGCTCGCGTTTATCCCCAAAAAGTAGGTCTTGCTTCTGGCATTGCAACATCGGGCTCTACTGCAGGGCAGTTTTTAATTGTGCCACTAATCGCCTTCGTTTTCGCATCATTTAGCTGGCGGTGGGGATTTGTAGGTATTGCAGTCGGCGTTGCTTGTTTGATTCCTTTTGTTTGGTGGGTGCCGAGTGATAAGCCTGCCAAGGTGCCGAATGAAGCATCGGCCGCGAATGACACCACTGATTTCAAATCGACTATTAAGACACTACTTTCTACGCCGGTTTTCCATTTGTTATTCTGGAGTTACGTTATCTGTGGTTACACAACCACAGGTGTTATCGAAACGCATTTAATGCCGTATGCTTCTTTTTGTGGTTTTAAACCGATACCGAGTGCTACCGCTTATGGGCTGCTGTCGGCGGTGAACCTGCTTGGCATGATTGGTGTCGGCTGGTTAACTGATAAAATGAATCGGCCATTATTGTTGGGGTGTATTTATATTGTTCGGGGCTTAACTTTCTGGATGCTGCTCAATATCGGTACCAGCTATGAAACCTTGCTGTTGTTTGTGGTTGTTTTTGGCGTTGTTGATTACTCGACTGTACCCGTTACCGCCAGTTTAGTGGCTAGTCATATTGGCCTAAAGGTAATGGGGTTAACCATGGGCTTACTCTCTGCGGGGCATTCGGTTGGTGCTGCCATAGCAGCTTCATTAGGCGGCTACTTTTTTGATAAAGACGCTACTTATGACCTGATCTGGATGAGTTCAATCGCATTAGCCATCATTGCCGGTACTTTGGTGTTTTTAATAAAAGATAACCCCAGTATAAAGAAAGGCAATTTGGCGATGGCTGGTTGAAGAGAGATAATTGACGTGGGTTAGCGTTGCTCTGACGGAATTAGCTTGATAGTTTGACTAAATTTATCGTGCTCTTTCTGATTGACCGGTCTGTGTTCCGGTTGTTGACTGGCAGGAAAATTTTCGAGACAGGCGCCATTGCGTCTATTGATGGTGGGTCTTATCGGCCGCTGGCAGAACCCACCACCACAATTTGGGCAGACATTGTGGAGTACATTTTCTGCGCAGTCTGCGCAAAACGTACACTCGAAACTACAGATGCGAGCATCAACAGAATTTGCTGGTAATGGGTTGTTGCAATTTTCGCAACTGGGTCGGAGTTCAATCATTTATTTTATCGGCCTTTCGTCTAGGGTAACCGGTTGGCCATGTGGCGTTCTAAGATAAGCTTGTTGCCAATCTTGCCGTTTGCTAAC
>CAWVZP010000251.1:0-4667 GCA_963934675.1 uncultured Gammaproteobacteria bacterium
ATCAATAAACGGTTGGGCGAAGACGGCTATGCCTTTTCCGAAGTTAGAACGTCTCTCGACATTAATGCTAACGAAAACACTATTGGTTTACAGTTTTTAGTTATTCCGGGCCGGAAATTGACAGTAAGAACTATAAACTTTGTTGGGAATGATCGAAGTAGAGATACTGTTTTAAGGCGGGAAATGCGCCAGCTGGAAGGTTCCGTTTATAAGGGAAGTAAGGTTGATCGCTCTCGTATTCGTCTTCAGCGTCTAAAATATTTGGCGTCGGTTAATATTGTTGCCGTTCCAGTTAAAGGCAATGACCATCTACTCGATCTGGAAGTCACCGTGGTTGAGCGGTTCTCAGGTAGTTTTCAGGTAGGCCTTGGTTTCTCTCAGACACAGGGTCTTTTATTGAACCTAGGGTTAAATCATGACAATATTTTTGGCACGGGTAAAACAGTTGGGATCACATTCGATAATTCTGCTTCTACAAAAAACTACGTGCTTAGCTATCTAAACCCATACTATACGGCTGATGGCATTAGTCGTGGTTTTAATTTATCGTTTAGGGAAACTGATTCTGCTGAAAATAACTTCACTAACTTTTTACTCGATCAAGTTAGGCTGTCAGTGGTATACATTATTCCTTTGTCTGAATATAACGCGTTTAGTTTTAGTCTCGGTGCAGTACGAAATGATGTGCGTATATCTAGCACAGCCTCAACCGAGGTGGTTGATTTTATTGTTGGTAGTAGTGATCAATTCGACCAAAACACTAATCGGGCCGACATTACTGGTGATAGTTATGACAGCGCTTTCGGGTCGATGAGTGTTTCAAGTGATACTCGGAACAGACAAATTTTTGCAGATTCAGGACATTTAAATGCGCTTTCACTAGAAATATTCAATGGTGATCTTGACTACTATAAAGTCTCATATCGTCATCAAACGGCCTTTCCAGTTACAGATAACATCACCTTTGGGTTCCGCAGCCGCATTGGGCTCGGTAAGAGCTACAGTGACACATCTGATGTGCCTTTTTTTGATAAATATACTGCAGGCGGTGTCCGTTCTGTCCGAGGCTATGAACAGAACAGTTTGGGTCCACTTGATAGTCTGAACGACCCGTTTGGGGGGAATTTTCAGGTCATTACGACAGCGGAACTATTGTTTCCTTTAGAATCATTTGGCAGTTCAGATACTTTTCGCGTTGCGCTATACTTCGACGCTGGTAATGTTTTCAAAGATAGCGGTTCATTTGAAAGTAGCGATTTACGACAGTCAGTTGGTCTATCGGCCAAGTGGTTCTCAGCTGTTGGGCCGCTTGAGTTTAGTTATGCATTTCCTATCAATGATTTACCGGGTGACGATACTCGGAGTTTTCAATTTGCATTAGGTGCGTCATTTTGATGAGGCTATTGATGAATAATATGACAAGATATTGGCTAGTTTTAATGCTCATGCTCTCGAGTGGTGGCAGCGATTTAATGGCGGCTGAAGATGGCTACAAAATAGGTTTCGTGAATACGTCACGTGTCTTAAAAGAAGCGCCTCAGGCACGTAAAGTTGAGGAACGGTTAAAGTCCGAGTTCGAGCCGCGTGAAGCACAGTTAAAGTCGAAGCGACAAGAAGTGTTGAGGATCGAAGAGCAGCTGAAATCGACAGAAGTTCAGATTGGGATAAACACAAGACGCAAGCTTGAACGCGAAATACGACTCAAGGTCAGTCAGTTAAAGTTTCTTGAGCAGGAATTTAGAGAAGATCAAAACTTAAGAAGAAATGAAGAAATACATGATTTACAGCAAGTAATTGCCAATGTTCTGCTGAAATTGGGTGACTCAGAGCGTTTTGATTTAATACTGACTGAAGGCGTGAGCTATGTGTCCAATCAAATTGATATTACAGTTCAAGTGATCGATATGTTAAAAAGACAGTCAGAATCGATGGAAGATGCTCAGTAACACTTACTTTGAATCCGCTTTAATCGGTTATTTTTAACAATCACTCATGTCAAATTTCCAGGCAAGGTAAAGCCTAAGATTCTAAGTAGTATAATTTTAAGAAAAGGAATTTAAACAATAATATGAAGATTAAAGGTAATGAGCTTTTCCCTACAAAGCCTGGCAACTAGTCTCGATCTGAATTTTGAAGGCGACCCAGAATCAATTGTTGATGGCGTTGGGTCACTTTCAAACGCGACCACGAGTGATCTTTGTTTTATTCAAAATGAAAAATACAGAAAGCGATTAGCCAATAGCGTTTGTTCGACAGTAATCGTACCGCTTAATTTTGAATCGCTCAAAATCAATAAGCAACTTTTATTCTCGGCTAACCCCCAGTTTTCATTTGTTCAGGCAATTCACTTACTAAAGCCACAACTAGCGGTGCCATCTTCAGCTGCCATACACGCATCAGCACAAATTTCTGTTACTGCCAAATTAGGTATTGGCGTGTCGATAGGCGCACTCACGGTAATTGGCGACAATGTAGATATCGGGGCGGGGACGTCCATTGGTCCAGGTTGTATCATTGATAAAAACGTAAAAATAGGCAGCCATTGTTTACTGCACAGTCGAGTAACCTTGTGTCACGAAGTTAATATTGGCAATAACTGCATATTGCAGCCAGGTGTTGTCATTGGCGGAGATGGCTTTGGACTAGTTATGCATGAAGGCAGATGGCACAAAGTGCCTCAAATTGGTACGGTTGTACTAGAAGATGATGTGGAAATAGGTGCTAATACAGCCATCGATCGAGGTGCTATCGACGATACGGTTATAGAGCATGGTTGTAAATTGGATAACTTGATCCAAATTGGTCATAATGTTCGTATTGGTGCACACACCGCGATTGCAGCTCATGCCGCTATCGCTGGTAGCACTATCATTGGTCGCTACTGTCAGATTGCGGGTTGTGTTGCCGTCGCAGGGCATCTTAATATTGCTGATCATGTGATAGTGACTGGTATGTCTTTGGTAACAAAAAGTATTAATAAGTCAGGTGTTTATTCATCCGGTACACCGCTCCAAAAGAATCAAGATTGGCACAAAAGCAATGCACGTTATAAAGTTCTGGATAAACTTGCTAGATCTGTCGCTTCATTAGAAAAAAATAAATAGTCATTTTGTATAAAAAAATATGAGGTTTTATGTCGGGATTTGATATCAGTAAAGTGATGGCGCTTTTACCCCATCGCTATCCTTTTTTGTTAATAGACAAAGTAACAGAAACAGACAATAAAGAGTTTCTCACTGCAATTAAGAATGTTTCATTCAATGAGCCATTTTTTCAGGGGCACTTTCCAGGCAAACCTATTATGCCGGGTGTTTTGATACTAGAAGCAATGGCTCAAGCCACTGGATTGTTGTCTTTTTCGTCGATGACTGAAGATCCTGAATCGAAGTTCCATATGCTAGTGGGCATGAACAAGTCCAGATTTCGAGGTCAGGTCATACCCGGCGATCAATTAGAAATTAAAGTCCGATTAACCCGTAATATGCGCGGCATTGGTATGTTTGAATGTAAGGCATATGTGAACGGATCAATCGTTGCTGAGTCGGATATGATGTGCTCAGCACAGGATAAAGTAATATGATACATGCCACAGCGATTGTTGATGAAAAAGCGAAACTTGGCAAAAACGTCTCCATCGGTCCTTACAGTATTATTGGTCCAGAGGTTGAAATTGGCGCTGGAACTGAAATTGGCCCTCATGTCGTTATCCAAGGCCCTACCTATATAGGCGAAAAAAATAAAATTTTTCAATTTAGTTCTATAGGTGAAGCGCCTCAGGACAAAAAGTATAATGGTGAACCCACCCAATTAGTCGTTGGCGACCGCAACGTGATTCGTGAATATGTCACCTTCAACCGGGGTACAGCCGATGGAACGGGCAAAACAGTGATTGGTTGTGACAATTTATTTATGGCTTATTGTCATGTTGCACATGACTGTATTGTTGGCAATAACACAGTATTTGCGAATGCTGCTTCGTTAGGTGGTCATGTAGAGGTAGGTGATTTCGCAATCTTGGGCGGTTTTACCACAGTTCATCAGTTTACCCACATAGGTGGCCAGTCACTTTGTGGCCAAGGATCGGTTGTGACTCAAGATATACCACCTTTTTCCATAGCTGCCGGCAATCGTGCAAGGGCCATTGGTATTAATAAAGAAGGATTGCGACGGAAGGGTTTTTCTGCAGACTTGATTAGAGCCTTGCATCAGTCTTTCCGAGAGTTATTAAAATCAAAAGTTACGAAACAAGTGGCATTAGAAAAGTTAGAGCCACTGTGTGACCTTTACCCTGAAGTTGCTGAATTCGTAAACTTTATTAAAAATAGTAAAAGAGGCATTGCCCAATAACTAATGGGTAAATAATCATTGCCAATAGAAGTTCATATAATGTCAAAGCCGTTACATCAGAACTTGCATTCGTTTTTAATTCTCAGCATCGGCTAGTGGTAAAACTAAAAAGTATTTTTAATACGATGAAACTGTTTTTAGGTTAAAACCCGATATACTTTTTAGCGTATGATACTTAGTAAGCTAGAGCAGATTTATGAGCTTAAAGCCTTTTTAAATTTAAGTGATACCCACTCCAGTTCCGCCAGTCTCACTCACCTTATTTGATTTAAGAGTTGTATGAATATTCTAGCCATTGATACCTCCACCGAGGCTTGTTC
>CAWVZP010000252.1:0-4659 GCA_963934675.1 uncultured Gammaproteobacteria bacterium
CGGCTATGACTCGAGTTTTATTGGATTGAATCGCCCCAATAAAGTGCCAGCAGATGTCTAGATCAGCCAGCTCTTGAATTTTCTGCTGAGCTTCCTGAAGGTAGTTTTCACCAAAATTTTTCTGGCCACAGCGATAGGCTTCTCGAATATCGGAGGCTGGTTTCCTTTTGCTAACGGCCAGCAAACATATATCAGATGATTGGCGATGATAGCGATCAGCTGCTTGGTCAATTTGTGCTTGTGTTTGATTAAGATTATTTTCGATGTTTTGCATAAGCTTTGCTATAGTTTGTTGATTGAAATGTTTACAAAGTGTCTATCTCATCGTAGATACTAATAACTTATGTCATATAAGTCATGTCGATTGTTAACTAAGGAGTCTTAAAAGACAGTAATTTATTCATGAGTGCAAGAAAATTCCGCGCGCAAAACCGCAGTGTACTTGAGGTGCATAGGGTTTCGATCACGGGCTGTCTACGCAATCCTGGAAAAAGTGCCTGCTTAGAGTTGCCTTAAAAATAGAAAAGAGGATTCATGGATATAGCTCAGCTACTCGCCTTTGGCGTCAAACAAGGCGCTTCAGATTTACACCTTTCGGCGGGGTTACCTCCCATAATTCGGGTCGATGGTGACATTCGTAGAATAAGTGTGCCTGAAATGGACCATAAACAAGTGCACGATATGATTTATGACATCATGAGTGATAAACAACGTAAGGATTATGAAGAGTTTCTGGAAACTGACTTTTCTTTTGAGATACCAGGGCTGGCACGTTTTCGGGTAAACGCCTTTAATCATAACCGGGGTGCTGGAGGTGTATTTCGTACCATTCCATCAAAGATCCTAAGTTTGGAAGATTTGGGTGCACCGAAAATTTTCCAGGATATTTCTGAATATCCTCGGGGTCTTGTGCTCGTAACGGGGCCAACCGGGTCGGGCAAATCGACCACGCTTGCAGCCATGGTCGATTACAAAAATGATAGCGAATATGGCCATATTCTAACGGTTGAAGATCCAATAGAATTTGTCCACACGAGTAAGAAATGCTTGGTCAATCAACGTGAAGTGCATCGTGATACGTTGGGGTTTAACGAAGCCCTAAGGTCGGCATTGCGTGAAGATCCCGACACGATTTTGGTTGGTGAAATGCGTGATCTGGAAACGATACGGCTGGCATTGTCGGCGGCTGAAACAGGGCATCTAGTCTTTGGGACTTTGCACACCAGTTCTGCTGCCAAGACAATTGATCGTATAGTCGATGTTTTTCCAGCAGCAGAAAAATCCATGGTTCGATCAATGTTGTCGGAATCTTTGAAAGCAGTTATCTCGCAAACATTGCTAAAAAGAATAGGCGGCGGTCGAATTGCGGCGCATGAAATAATGCTTGGGACACCAGCGATTCGAAACTTAATCCGAGAAGACAAAGTAGCGCAAATGTACTCATCAATTCAAACAGGACAGAATGTAGGCATGCAAACACTTGATCAAAATTTGAAAGGTTTATTGGCTCAAGGGTTAGTTACTAAAGATGAAGCCAAAAAGAAAGCGGCTCATCCTGATCAACTTTAGGCATTCATCCAAAAAACCACAGCATAATTTACCAACAGAAGGATTCAATGGATCGTACTAAGGCGATAAGTTTCATGCATAATTTGCTGCGTCTGATGGTGAGCAAGGATGGTTCTGATTTATTCATTACAGCCGGCTCGCCACCTGCGATGAAAGTGGATGGGAAAATCACCATCGTATCGGAACAAATTCTGTCGCCAAATCATACTCAGATACTGGCGCGGTCGATAATGAACGATAAGCAATTGTCCGAGTTTGAATCATCGCAGGAATGTAACTTTGCCATCGGCTTACCCGGTGTTGCACGTTTTCGGGTCAATGCCTTTGTGCAAAGAGGTAGCACAGGGCTGGTATTGCGGTTTATCAACTCCGAAATCCCCACCTTCAAAGAGTTACACCTACCGGATATTTTGCAGGACATTGCAATGACTAAGCGCGGCTTAGTTATTTTTGTGGGCGGTACTGGTTCGGGTAAATCTACATCCTTAGCGTCGATGGTGAATTATCGTAATAAAAACAGCCATGGGCATATTATTACTATCGAAGATCCGGTTGAATTCGTTCATCAACATATCAACTGTCTGGTGACACAGCGCGAAGTCGGCGTCGATACCGAAACTTATGACATCGCCCTTAAGAACACGTTGCGTCAGGCCCCCGATGTTATCTTAATTGGCGAGGTTCGAGACCGAGAAACCATGGAGCATGCGATTGCATTCGCAGAAACAGGGCACCTGTGTCTAACTACTTTGCACGCCAACAGCACCAATCAGGCGCTCGATCGAATTATCAACTTCTTCCCTAATGAACGACGGTCTCAGCTTTTGATGGACCTATCGCTCAACCTGAAGGGTTTGATATCTCAACGACTTATCCCAAAAATTGATGGGGCTGGGCGCATACCTGCGATCGAAGTCATGCTCAATACGCCTCTGATGACCGACATGATTCTTAAGGGTGAAGTACATGAGATGAAGGCTTTGATAGCAAGGTCAAATGAAGCGGGTATGAAAACATTTGATCAGTCGTTATTTGATTTGTACGAAGCTCAAAAAATTACATTTGAAGATGCGCTGCGAAACGCTGACTCGGTTAATGATATTCGCCTGCGTATCAAGCTCAAAAGCGACACCGCTCGAAAAACGGGCGTGCTTGAAGGTCATCGTGAGTTTGAACTGGAAGCATCGACTGACGATGACAAAATTGGTTTAATTTAATGGATGTCCTAGTGGTGTTGCAGTCATGAGTCGAGAGCCAACAACAAAATTATTAGAGTCTTATTTGAAGTTGATCGTAGAGAGGCAGGGGTCGGATTTATTTTTCATTACTGGTGCGCCACTGAATATGAAGTTACAAGGCAAAACGGAGGCTATTGCTGAAGAACCATTCGAAACAGGCCAAGTTCAAAAACTGGCTTATAGCTTGTTAAGCAAAGAGCAAATCCGTGAATTTGAAATAAATCTTGAACTTAACTTGGGCTTTACACTAACCAGTATCGGTCAATTCCGAGTTAATATTTTTATCCAGCGTTCTGAAGTCTCAATGGTTATTCGTTATATAAAATGTGATATTCCCACCTTGGATGAGCTGGGGCTTCCACCCGTATTGAAAGAAATAGTGATGAGCCACAGTGGCATGGTTTTGGTAACTGGTGCAACTGGATCGGGTAAATCAACTACCATGGCCTCAATGTTGGAGTATCGTAATGGAGCGGAAGGTGGACATATACTTACCGTTGAGGACCCCATCGAATATGTGTTTCGTCATAAAAAATCGATTGTTTCCCAACGTGAAGTCGGGATCGATACTTTAAGCTACCAAAATGCACTGCGAGAAGCATTACGAGAAGCGCCCGAAGTGATTATGATTGGCGAAGCACGTGATGCTGAAACTATGAAAGCGGCAATCAATTTTGCGGATACCGGTCATTTATGTATGACAACTTTGCATGCCGTTAACTCGAATCAGGCTATAGATCGAATCATGAATATGTTTCCATCCGATAGGCGTAACCAGCTATTGATGGATTTATCATTGAATTTAAAAGCGGTTATCTCTCAGCGCTTAGTACCCGCAGTGGATGGCAAATTAGCCTGTGCGGTAGAAGTAATGATGAACTCACCGTATATTGCAGAGCTGCTGCGAGAAGGTAACTTTAATGAAATTAAAGAAATCATGGCAAAGGGTGATACGGTAGGAATGCAGACCTTCGACCAATCGTTATACCAGTTGTACAAGGCCAATAAGATCACCCTCAAAAGTGCCCTGGCATATGCCGATTCGAGTAATAACCTAGAATGGAAAATCAACTTTGGTGGAGAACAGGAAGATCTAGATTCTCGACATAACCTCAATCAAATGAGTGGTAGTCTGGAAGATTTGGTGTTGCCCTCTGACGAGCACTAATGTCAGAAAGGCATTTATTTAAGTTCAAATCGTTTGTTAGTTTATCCTTAAGCAGTGCCAGTTGAGTTAAAGAGTCGCTAGTTGACTCTTTATTTTGCATATAACTGACATGCTAAAGCTTATAGCTTAGCTGGCTTTTGCTTAAGTTTAAGTCGTTCTGCTCGTAACCCACTAGTTCAATTGTCTGCATTGCTAATTTTATAATCTGTGTAGAATTGGGCTAACGCAATGCTTCTAGTTTGACTTTGACGCGTGATTTAAAAGCGGCTTTACGAGTCGTGATTATAAACAACATCCCCTGCAACAATTGTAGTTGTGACACAACCATTAAAGTCCCAGCCCTCAAATGGCGTGTTTTTGCCCTTTGAGACAAAGTCGCGTCCTAGACAGTAACAATGTGCATCAGGATCAATGATGCAAATATCGGCTAGTTCGCCAACTGCGATTGTGCCAGCGGGAATACCCATTATTTTAGCAGGATTAACGGTTAACCGAGCGATCACTTCAGGTAAGCTCATTAAGCCTTCTTCTGCTAACCGAAGCGCCAACGGCAATAAAGTATCAAGGCCACTTATGCCAGGTTCAGCTGAGGGGAAAGGACATAGCTTGGCATCTATTTCATGTGGCTGGTGGTCTGAGCACACGCAATCGATGGTGCCATCGACCAGACCATTACGCAGAGCT
>CAWVZP010000253.1:0-4599 GCA_963934675.1 uncultured Gammaproteobacteria bacterium
CCCTTTCAATCCCTATATTTCTTGCGATACTAGGGCCAGAATTTGAGTGTATTTGCAATAATTTGACGTTTTCGTTTTGCGAGTATCGCTGCTTGATAACGCCTAGGGTGAAGTCAACCGAGCAGTCGTCAATCACTATGACCTCAACCTCCACATGGTTTTGATTCAAGGCAGAGTCTACGGCTCTACAAATTGTACTTTCTGCATTGTATGCCGGTATCACTACTGAGACTTTCGGATACATTGTATACGACAAAGCGGCTCTAAAACCTTAACTCGAACTGTTTAAGGATAGCAGCAAAAAATCAGCATGGTTGCTGACTATAATGTTAATCAGATTATTCATACTTAAATCAGATCATTAATAACGTTTCGTATGAGTTTGACATTGGCTTTCGATGAATATTTCATATCGTATAGCTTTCTTGCATTTCTAGCCACTGTCTCAATCAAATCATCGGCGTCCAGGTATCTGGAGATTGCATTAGCCAGTTCTTTTGGCTGGCCTGGTTCTACTAAGAGGCCGTAGCGCTCATCTTGAATGGCATCGGGTATACCACCAACTTTTGTGCTCAATACAGCTAGCCCTGATGACAGGGCTTCGAGAATTGCAATGGGTAAACCCTCGTTATGCGATGGCAACAGTAAAAGGTGAGATTGCTTCATTAGCTCATACTTCTGTTCGCCACTTATCCAGCCAATAACCTTGAAGTAGTCATCCAGTCCTTTTTCAGTAATCAATTTTCGCAAAATATCAGCTTCTCCATTACCGCCCACCGTGATGCAAAAACTTTTTTTTACATGTACTTTGAGTAAGCTGACTGCTTCAACTAAGTCGTATATGCCTTTACGCTGGCCAATGTAACCTAGGAACAACAGCTCAGTGGTTTCAGCCCTGGAGAAATCTCGTTTGTCGTAGATATCTTCGAATACCGGGGATGGAAAATTGTTGATGACACGTATATTTGGGTTATTGGAGATTGATTTGACATAATCTTTCCAGTATTTGGACAGGACAAATATGCTGTCGGAACGGTTAAGTACATAGCCAACCACGTGCTGGTAGAGTTTCCACGCATTGTCATAGGTCTTGGCAAATTCAGACCCATGTAGATGAAAAATGACTTTACATCCGAATAACCGGCAAACAAACACGAACAGGGCTTTACGGTAAATACTCCCCCTGTAAGATCCATGGAGGTGGCATAGCGATACCTTTCTCAAAACAATTAACGTCATGAGGGAAAGAAGGGAACCGAGTGCCAGAGCGAGGCGTTTTGAGATTCCTACTTCATCATGTGATGCAATAAAATAGTGTTTGTATCCGTCGTATACGCCAGCTTGTATGTAGTTCTCGATTACCGCACTAATTCCACCGCGTTCCCGGGTGCCAATGATAGCTACGCCTTTGTGTTGAACATTTTTTTTCATCACTTAACCCCTTCATAGCTTAACTGTATAGATGCCGTTGTCTGCAGATCATGATCTGAGATCAGTTGGTTATGGTTATTTTCTAACAGCATGATGAACCAGCCAAAAATGGTTAGGTGGTAGAGAGATTGGGCGTTAGATGAGAGTGAGCTGGTCATGATCAAAATGAACATTAACAAGCTCGCTTCACGTCGCTTTAAAGCACGAATCATAAACACCATTGATAACAGAAGAAGAAAAAATCCGGGTAGTCCAGTCTCGCCAATGACGTGGGGCCAGTAAGTGTCATAAAAATACTGTCCTAGTTTGATCCACCAGATATCTTTCATTGAATTGTATTCGTAAACTTTCGCTACATCGGCGGCCGCATGGCTACCAATTGTTCCCCACCCGGCGCCTAAATAGTCACTATCGACCAGAGTGAACAACGATTCGACAAGAAAAACCATGCGGGGCGATTTAATGTTATCGAGAATCCACCAGAAATTAGACTTATCTGAAATGATGTAAAGAATCACGCCACCAAATAGTAACAATACGGTACCCGCGAGATAGGGCCGGTAATCCAAATTGATATAGCGGCATAACCAACAAGTCAGTACAATCAGAAGTAAGAAGAAAAGCTCGAGCCGTTGTATTGAAATGGAAACAAAAAATACGCTCAAAAGCACCATAGAGAAGATAAATTTGATGTTTCCCTTTCGGTACTCAACGATGAAAAAAACAGTCGTAATCATGAAAAATAAGGCAATTTGACTTGGATGCCAAAACCATCCAACTGAACGAGGTAACAACATTCCAGCTATATGTGCTTTTTCGAAGTGACCACCGTTTTTGAAGACGGTATCGTATAGCCCAGGCATTGCTAGTTGAAAAATAATGAGCACTATTGTTAAAATAATTATAGGTTTGATAACGCTCATAGTTCGCTTCGACCAACGCTCATCACAGCGAACCATTGCAAATAACAGCATCATCGGAAAGAACTTAAGTTCATGGTATAACTGAACCAATATTATCTTCATGCCCTTCTGGTGAGCTAATGAGATCAATATGCCATAGAGGACATAAGCGGTGTAGAACCCCAATGCGACCCACCAATGTCGGTTCAGTTTGGGTTTGATGAAAACGGTTAACAATAGGATGGCAATAATTGGATAGAGCTTTTCGATTGCGTCGAAGTAGCCGTAAATGGTTCCGTCTATCTTTTTCACAAAGAGGAAAAAGAGTTCCAAGATAAACATCCCGAATAATGTGTGTGGAACCAGAGATCTTTGATTCGTTTCCATTATGCACTGTAGAGTGAGGTCAATAGAGCACTGTCAGCAGTATTCGGTTCTATCTTGTGGGACTCATTAATGATCATGGACTTAAAGTAAGCCCTGTCTTCATTAGTTATTTTGGGCTTGTTCCCGGTATTGCGTTCTAACAGGCTGCGTTTCAGGGTGTTAACGATTTTTTTCGGAAAGGTCTTTACAAAAAAACTTTTTGCCAACGATTGACGCATCAATACCTTTTGAAATAGTTTTGACCGCGGCACTCCAGAGCGATTGGCGTAATCACGCCGCCATTCAATCGATTGTAATCCGATAAAGAGGGCTATTTCATCCATCACTTGCTGGTTGTTACTGGCGTAGTCTCGATAGGCAACAACCTTGAGGCGATCGCCGAACAGGTTTCGTGCGTGCTGAACAGACTCAACGTAACGACTTGATTTGATATTGTGCCAAATAGGCATGTAGGTTGAGCGAGCACCACTCAATTCGTGATCAATCGCCTGACGAAAACTGCGAACCTCTCGCGCGTCACGGATCAGGTGGGAATAGGCAGAAAAAGCCCTGTCTAATGGATCGCGCAGCATGATAATGAACCTAGCTTTTGGAAATTGTTTATTCATGTTCTCCAAAATACGAGGGTCCTCAATCGACATGGCTGAGCCGTCGATAGCAAGTTTTCCTGATTCATAAAGGTTAATGTATTGATCAGAGTCGGTTATAAACATTTGTCTGACTGCGTCGTTGTCCGCGGGTCCATTAAACTGATCACCCATAATCTGCGCGAAGTGAAAATGAGGCTCTTTGCGTTTGGTTTTCGACACGCCTTTATGCTGCAATAACTGATTGTATAGGCTGGTCGTGGCGCACTTAATATAACCAAGAATAAATACGTCTGACATCACATAACTCCTTATTATCAATCATTTTTTGATCAAGGCTTAAAGCTATTTGTACGTGTTAATTAAGCTCATATCGGTCAGTTTTTGTACCCAAATTTGTTCAAGCTTTACAGTGGTTACAGCAGGTTTCATGCCAGAAGCATCCAAGCAAGTTGGCAATAACGGTTTAAAGTCGTTCCAGAGTGTCTAGGAACCTGTCGGAATTAGGATAAATCTACTGCGGAAAAGCCATTCCGGCCAAATTTCTCGATCCAATTCGTTGAATAGAACCACTATTCGCCTCATTCGATTAAAAAATTTAACTCAAAATGACTTTCCCTCGCTACGATTACCTAACTCCGACAGACTCTAGGTTTGATACAGAATCCATGAAGTTAGTAGCATTAATCCGGTCAATCGATTTTGTATTGCAGATTGCAACGCAAATTAAAAATTATTGGCTAACTTTGATGAATGGGATTGCTTTATTCAATGGCCAACAGAGTAATTCTGACATCCTATTGCTTGCCTAATAAGCCCAGGCCCTAAATCTACTTAGACTTCTCGTGCTTCTCTGTTCTAAAACGGTTGGGTAGACTTTTTGGCCCACTTCCTGCAAGAGTGTTTGTAAAACGGTCACTACCGAGTGTTTTCTGGGTAACGTCAACCAAGAACAGGAATTCTTATGAAAATAGGACAAAGAGCCAGTAGCCTTACCTTTTCTGATTTTACTTTAAGTCAAGTTCGTAAAAATGTTCAGGGGTCACTAACTTGTGAGCTATATCCCGCGATGAAGTCGTCCCTGACTGCTAAGAATAAGCAAGCGCGTCATACTATCGATATCAGGCTGCGGTTACCGCTGTTTTTGCGATCGTTAAATATTCTGGGCTTGGCGTTTGCCTTACTAATTTTGGTGGGCTGTGTATCTATGGAACGCTTAGTTAAGGTGCCAGCACAACTTGATTTAGCGACTGTCGGTAACTATAAAACTGATCTTCATAGGCAGTCTATTC
>CAWVZP010000254.1:0-4570 GCA_963934675.1 uncultured Gammaproteobacteria bacterium
ACCGGCCTGTCACGCCGGGGGTCGCGGGTTCGAGTCCCGTCCACTCCGCCAACTTAAAAAGCGCCCTTAACAGGGCGTTTTTTTTTAACTTAAATGTCCGCCCAACAAAGCGAAATTCATTATGTTGCAAGCGATTAGAGATAAGACTACTGGCTGGATAGCCTACGTCATAGTTTTTTTAATTTGTGTTCCATTTGCATTATGGGGTGTTAATTCGTACCTCGGTGGTGGAGAAGCCATTCCAGCAGCAACCGTTGATGGCCAAGCTATTTCAAAACAAAATTTCGATACTGCTTATGCGAATTATCGTCGGCAATTAGAACGAGCCTTTGGTGGTTCTATTCCCGATTACTTCGCTAGCGAAGGTGTTTTAAAAGAGCAGGTATTAACTCAGTTAATTGAACAGTCAGCCCTTAGTCAATATGTAAATGACAATTACTATCGTATTGGTGATGTTGAGTTAAACAACCTTATTCGCTCGATTGAAGCATTCAATACAGATGGAAAATTTAATCCCAGTATCTATCAATCTCAAGTGGCTTCCCTAGGCTATTCAACATCGGGATTTGAGCAAGAGTTTAGACGCAGTCAATCAATAGAGCAGGTACAGACAGGGCTTGCTTCTACTGCCTTTACTGTCGCTTCTATTAAGCAAAAGTTTACTCGTTTAGACAACCAAACGCGAAAAGTTCGTGTACTAACTCGTTCTGCTCAAAATGATAAAATTGAAATAGTTCAGTCAGAAATTGAAGCTTATTACGACCAAAATATGCCGCATTTTATGACCCCTGAGCAACTTAAAATTGATTATATTGAATTGAGCTTAGATGGAATTAAAGCCTCCCTAGATATAACAGAAGAGCAATTACTTGAACGCTATGAACAGTCTAAAGCTTCATACAGTACGCCAGAATCTCGAACAGCTAGCCATATTTTATTAACACTTGATAGCGAAGTTTCGGATGAAGAAAGTGAAGTGATACGCATGAAATTAATTAACATTCGAGACCAACTAATACAAGGCGGCGATTTTAGTGAACTTGCCAAAATTAATTCTGAAGATCCTGGTTCGGCTCCAACTGGTGGTAGTCTGGGTGAAATTGATCGAGGAATAATGGTAAAGCCTTTTGAAGATGCATTATTTGAAATGGCCGTAGGTGACTTAAGTAGTCCGGTTAAAACTTCTTTTGGGTGGCATTTAATCCGACTTGACGAAATAACGGGTGGGCAAACTAAATCTTTTGATGCGGTTAAATCGGAGCTGGTTGATGAAATAAGTACTCAACTAGCTGAAAGTAAAATTTTTGATTTATCAGAAGCCCTTGCAAATTTGGCTTATGAGCAGCCAGATTCATTAACGCCTGCAGCTAAAGCACTTGACATACCACTTCAAACTTCTGATTGGTTTGATATTAATTCAGGTGAGGGTATTTCCTCTGAAGCATTAATCAGAAATGCTGCTTTTTCTGCCGAAGTATTTGGTCAATCGCTTAATAGTGAAGCAATAGAATTGTCGGATAATCGTGTTGTGTTTCTTAGGGTGAATGAACACAAACCTGCGGCACAAAAAGTAATCGCAGACGTATCTGAAAAGATCGATGCCATTATTCGACAGAAAAAAGGCCAAGAAGAAAGCATTAAGGTTGGTAAGCAGGCTTTGTCTAGCTTGTCGAGTGGAGAATCACTTGAAGTTGTAGCAGATGTTTGGCTCGAGCCTATTGTAGCTACTGGTTTTGTTGCCAGAGATACTAACGAGCTGGATAACGACCTTGTCCGACTTATTTTTTCTATGGCTAAGCCCGACAGTGTTCAACGTTATGAAGGTTTTTCCCACGCCGATGGCCGTTATTCTATTGTTGAATTAAGCGCTGTAATGGCAAATGATTCTGATCAAGATGTTGATAAAGTCAAAGCATTAACTGCGTCGCAAGCTTCAGCTGAATATCAAGCCGTTCTAAAGTTATTGGCTAGCCGAGCAGAGGTCGTTAGAACGTCACTCGTTAATTTGCAGTAAATCTTCATGGCTAGTTATACTGGCTAAACATCGCATTATATTAATTTAAAAGCCAGCATAGCGTCGTTATGCTGGCCTAGCCCGTTTACTTTACCTCCCCTTATGAGCTTTAAATTCAGCTCGTTTTTTTTCAAAATGTCTCTATCAAATGAGGCAGTTTTTTATTTGTCTGAATCATAGCTGTTATTCGATTATGATTTCACCACGTTCAGCTGAGCTAAACGTCCTAACGCGTATTCAATAAAATTTTTATATATTTCGGTTACGAATATTGTATCTGGAAATATCATTTATTGACCTAATTTCTCTAGGCTATAGTACCAACCAGTTTTATTGTGACTCAAAGGTAAAAAATGTACGCATATAGTCAGGTAGATCAACAATTGGTGGATGAACGAGTTAGCCAGTTTCGTGATCAGACTTCTCGTTTTCTTGCCGGCAAGCTGGATGAAGATGTTTATAAGCAATTGCGTTTACGAAATGGTTTATACGTTCAGCGACATGCACCTATGTTACGGGTGGCTGTGCCTTACGGTGTATTAAATTCCTCTCAAATGCATACCCTAGCCGATATTTCTCGTACTTACGACAAAGGCTATGCTCACGTCACCACAAGACAGAATTTTCAGTTTAATTGGCCAACAATAGAGAGTGTTCCTGACATTTTAGCTGATTTAGCGAAGGTGCAGATGCACGCTATCCAGACCAGTGGTAACTGTATTCGCAATGTGACATCTGATCCATTGGCAGGCGTTGCGGTTGATGAAGTTGAGGACCCAAGAGTTTGGTGTGAGATTATTCGTCAGTGGTCTACCCTACATCCCGAGTTTTCTTATTTACCGCGGAAGTTTAAGTTTGCTGTTACCGGGTCTACTGAAGATAGGGTGGCGGCTCAGGTACATGATATCGGCCTGCAGGTATTGCGGAATGATGTGGGTGAAGTTGGTTTCAAAGTGTATGTTGGCGGTGGAATGGGGCGTACACCCGTTATTGGTAAAGTGATTAGAGATTTTTTGCCACGGACTGATTTTCTGAGTTATTTAGATGCTATTTTGCGGGTCTATAACCTGTATGGCAGACGAGATAATATGTATAAAGCTCGTATAAAGATTTTGGTAAATGCGATTGGTATCGATAAGTTTCGAGATATGGTTGAAGAAGAGTGGATTCAGGTTCGTGATTCGGAACTGAAACTCAGCGATTCGAGAATTCAAACAGTAACAGACGCTTTTAATTTTCTTCAATATCAGACGTTGCCAGCAACGGATGAAGATCACGAACAGAAATTATCAAGCAATCCAATATTTGCATCTTGGTATCGGCAAAATACTAAAGCACATAAAAAGTCAGGTTATCGAATTGTCTATGTTTCACTTAAGGGTCACGGTCAGGCGCCTGGAGACGTGACTGATTTGCAAATGGACGGAATCGCTGACCTTGCTGATCAATATAGTATGGGTGAAATTCGTACTACCTATTCGCAAAATATGGTGTTGGCTCATGTTGAGCAAACCGATTTATATGGTCTATGGCGTGAACTCAATAAATTGAAATTAGCGACACCGAATATTGGTACCGTAACCGATTTGATTTGCTGTCCTGGTTTTGATTTTTGTAGCCTGGCGAATGCGACTTCAATTGACGTTTCTGAGGACATTATGGCTCGATTCGAGAAACTTGATCGATTGTATGATGTTGGCGAATTGAATATTAAAATTTCAGGCTGTATGAATGCCTGCGGCCATCACCATGTTGGGCATATTGGCTTACTTGGTGTCGATAAAAAAGGTGAGGACTGGTATCAAATAACGCTCGGTGGCTCTGCATCTAACCAAACTGCGTTGGGCAAAGTACTCGGGCCTTCAGTAGAGAAAAGTAAGATAGGCGACGCTGTTGAAACAATCATCGACGTCTACCTAGAGTTACGTGAACCCAACGAACATTTTCTACAAACACTCGCACGCATCGGACGTGATCCTTTTAAGGAGCAAGTTTATGCCGATAATCATTAATAACCATCAAATCATTGACGATGAGTGGGTAGATTTAACCATTGACGGCAATAGTCAAAGACCAGAGCACGATTTGAAAGTGATTGTCGATTTAGATCGGCTCAGAAATGAGTTTGATCAATTAAAAACTAAATCACATTCACTTGCGGTAAGACTAATCGAGACTGATTCGGTTGATGATATATTACCCTTTTTGAATCATTTACAAATGGTCATATTGCAATTTAAGGTTTTTGCCGATGGCCGTGCCTTTAGTCAATCAACACTACTTAGAGATCGTCATGGTTATAAGGGACATATACGAGCCGTGGGTGATGTGATTCGGGATCAATTATCTTTCATGCGGCGTTGCGGGTTTAGTCAGTTTCAGCTGGCAGAAAGCGAGGACGTTAATCAGGCTATTCATGCGTTTAATGATATCTCCAATAGCTACCAGCCAGAGTTAGTAGAGGCAACCAATCAATAGCACAATTTTTTGAGATATCCATTAGTTATCGAATAACTGGGTCAATACATCTAACTTGAAGGGGCGACCTCGTTCATT
>CAWVZP010000255.1:0-4542 GCA_963934675.1 uncultured Gammaproteobacteria bacterium
ATCGCCGAATAACGTTAGCTCTACCCGCTGTGTTTGAAATAGCTCGGCTGGCAGACTCTGCAGGCCAATGTTCAGGTCGGAGGAAAGACTAATGCTTCGACACAGGTTCTTTAGCTGGCTGATATTGCCTGGCCATTCATATTGTTCGAGAAAGGTGATTGCATCGGCTCCCATTGGTTTGGCATCCTCATTCAATTCGTCACCAAAACGTTTGAGGTAGTGATTAATTAGGACCGGTATGTCACCTCGTCTCTCTCGTAATGACGGTAAGGTTAGCGTGACTTCATTCAATAGATGGTAGAGCGCTTGATCGAATTTGCCGTGTTGCGCTAGATCAAACAGGTTGGTCGTTGTTGTAGCCATTACCCTTAGCGTTGAAGCCTGTTTATCCTGCCTGTATTGGGTTAACGTTTGAACCAAATAGTCCTGTGCTTCTTTCGGTAGAATCTCAATATTTTTCAACAGTACGGTTGCATTCGATTGTTGCTTGAGCGGTGTAAGAATCTCACCAATATCGTGACTGGTTGTTGAACTTGAACTATTCATCGCAACTAAGGGCGCATCCTTTTTGATGCTGGCAAAATGAATGGCATTCGCGACAAGCGTTTTGCCCGTACCGTGTTCTCCGGTAATAAGTAAATTACTCGAAAAAGTGGAGAGCTTCGCCATTTGTCGGTACAGGCTTTTAATTGCTGATGAGTCGCCAATGATTTCGTTTTTGAGAACCATGCCATTATTACCGTCAAGATTACGATCGTGTGATTCGCAGCCTTTTGTTATTAACTCGATGGCTTCGTCAATATCAAAGGGTTTAGGTAAATACTCAAAAGCACCTTGTTGGTAACCCTGCACTGTCGTATCAAGGTCAGAATAAGCCGTCATAATAATGACCGGCTGTTTTGAGTCGACGTTTTTAATTTGTTTAAGCAATTCAAAGCCACTAATACCGGGCATGCGGATGTCTGTCAGTATTAATTGTGGGCGCTCATTAGCCGGTATGCGTTTGTACCGGCTGAGCGCACTGGATGCGGTTTCAAACAGGGTAACTACAAACTCAGCCTTCGTTAAAGCGCGTTCGAGTACCCATCGAATTGACTGATCATCATCAATTACCCAAACTGAGTGTGCATTGTCAGGCGTCATTATCATTGTCCATTTTGACCAGGCGTCTGCCGCCGGTAAACCCTTAGAGATAAGGGTAATATAGTGCTGAACGTCGTGCCCTGTGGCGAACTATTGAATAAGATAATGCCACCATGACGCGACACGATTTCTTGTGCAATGGGTAATCCCAAACCACTACCCTGTGCTTTGTTTGTCACCATAGGCAGAAAAATTGTATCTTGAATTTCAGCTGAAATACCGTTCCCGTTATCCGATATATCAACCTGAACAACCAGCGGATGGGTTATTTTTCCAACCGTAAAGCGTCTTCCTATGCGCGTTTTAAACGTTATTTCGCCCGCATTATCGATTGATTGAACGGCATTTTGCACAATGTTGAGCAACGCTTGTATGAGTTCACGCTTATCGCCCATCAGCTCTGGAATACTGGGGTCGTAGTCCATTTTAATATTGATGCGGGGAGCTTCAGCAGCCAATATTAATCGGCGTATATGCTCGAGCACTTCCAGAATATTAACGGGAGATTTTATAATTTTGGTATTGGGCCCTAACATATTGTTAATCAACGCCGTCAGCCTATCGACTTCACTAATGATGACATCGGTGTATTGCTTCAATTTAGGCTCGCCTAATTCACGTTCTAAAAGTTGAGCGGCGCCTCGGATACCACCGAGAGGGTTCTTAATTTCGTGCGCCATGCCCTGCGCAAATTGATGGCTTACTTGTTTTCTCAGGTTTGTAAATTCTTCACTGGCAATGATTGATTGCCAGTCGAGCAGTTTTATTTCGAGTAGAATGTGATGGGTTTGCTCCGTGCTATCGATCGGATAAATGCTGTAATCAGCTGAAATCGATTTGCCGTTCGCTAAAGTTATTTTCGCATCATGCTCGGTCACTGAAAAAAAATCGCCGCTAAAGGCATCGAGCTTTTTTGTTATGGTATTCGGCTCTACCTGACTGAATAGCTGGTGTATGTTTTTGCCATATAAACTGGAAGCGCTGCTTGAAAACAACTCTTCGGCCGCAAAATTTACATAATTTATAGTCCGGTTCTTATCCAGACATATAACACTGATGTTGAGCGTGTCGAGTATTTTGCTCGCTGTTTTGTTAGATTCGGGGGCGGTCATATCAGGCTAATCATTCATCATTTTGGTTCGTGCTGGCAACATTTGATTAATTTAAAGAGATGACCATTGTCACTCTTGCGCACTCATGCACCCGTGATATAAGACCGCCACGGATGGCGGAAGTGTGGTTTTAGCAGGCGCATTAAACGCCCCGTTCATCCTGAACATCGTCACTCTTGCGCATCCATGCGCCCGTGACATACCGTTCATCCTGAACATAAAAAAGGCCTCTTTCAGAGGCCTTTCTTTATTTGCTAGTAATACAGTATAAAAAATTGCTAAAAAATTAGCAGCTGTAGTACAGGTCAAATTCGACCGGATGAGTGGCCAAACGCATGCGCTGAACTTCTTCGTTTTTAAGTGATATATAACTATCGATGACGTCGTCAGTAAATACGCCACCGGCTTTCAGAAAGTCACGGTCCTGATCGAGTGCATCGAGTGCTAGATCGAGTGAAAAAGCAACCTGTGGTATTGCTGCCTCTTCCTCTGGTGGTAAGTCATATAAATCTTTGTCCATTGCTTCACCAGGGTGAATTTTGTTCTTGATGCCGTCCAAGCCAGCCATTAACAAAGCTGCGAAACAAAGGTATGGGTTGGCTGTTGAATCAGGAAATCGAACTTCAACTCGACGCCCTTTAGGATTGCCTACATAAGGAATTCGAACCGACGCTGAACGGTTACGAGCTGAGTAAGCAAGCATTACAGGCGCTTCAAAGCCAGGCACTAGTCGTTTGTAGCTGTTTGTAGCTGGGTTAGAAAAAGCATTGATGGCTTTGGCATGCTTAATAACACCACCAATATAAAATAAGGCTGTTTCTGATAATCCGCCATAGCCATCGCCAGAAAAAAGATTGACGCCATCTTTCGCTAAAGACATATGAACATGCATACCGCTTCCATTGTCACCTACCAATGGCTTCGGCATGAAAGTCGCTGTTTTACCGTAACTGTGTGCAACATTATGGACACAGTATTTGAATGCCTGAACTTCGTCAGCTTTTCTTACTAGGGTATTATATTGAACTCCAATCTCGCACTGTCCAGCAGTAGCGACTTCGTGATGATGGACTTCAACTTTTTGACCCATTTCTTCTAACGCAAGGCACATCGCAGAGCGAATGTCGTGTAATGAATCAACTGGCGGTACGGGAAAGTAGCCGCCTTTAACACGTGGACGGTGTCCACTGTTACCGTCTTCATAAGATTTGCCCGTATTCCAGGCCGCTTCTTCCGAATCGATGCGGAATGAGCAGTTGCCCATTTCTGTTGTCCACTGCACATCGTCGAAGATAAAAAATTCGTTCTCTGGGCCGAAGTAAGCAGTATCAGCAATACCTGTTGACTTCAAAAAAGTTTCTGCTCTATTGGCTATCGAACGCGGGTCCCGCTCGTATCCTTCACCTGTTGAGGGCTCGACGATATTGCAGCTGATGTTGATGGTAGGCTCATCGGTAAAAGGGTCTAATACAGCGGTCTCTGGGTCAGGCATGAGAATCATGTCGGACTCATTAATGCCTTTCCAGCCAGCAACTGAAGATCCATCAAACATTTGGCCTTCGGTGAAGCTATCTTCCTCCAGTCGACTAGCCGGAATAGAAACATGCTGTTCCTTACCACGGGTATCAGTGAATCGAAAGTCGACAAATTTAACGCCGTGTTCGGTGATTGTTTTTAGTACGTCAGCAGCTGACATAAATGTAGTCCCCTTTAAAATGTATATGAATTAAAATTTAGTTAATATATCTATTGTACTGATAATTTGGGCATTACCAATTTATGGTGGATTTACCAGTATATTTTATTTGTCGCCATTTTATCGCACCAAAATAGTGCAGCTACCGTTCGAAATAGATATAAACTTGCTCAACAAAGTCAATCTTAGATGCTTGTTCAACCAATTCATCGATCTCCAACTTGAAGCCAATGGCAGCTAATTCGAATGGTAAAAACAGCTCAATCTCGACTCGGCTACTGAGATAGTGTAAACGAATTTCATGTATTTTATTGCTGCAATCAATGCTCGACCACTGGCTATTAAGTCTATCGAGTATTTCTTCGCGGGAAGGTAAATCGGTTACCCAGTGATGGCCAAACTCACTCAGCGGATCGACATGAATGCCGACATCAATAATTTTGGGTAATTCCGTCTTTATTTGCTGTTCCAGTGAGAAAGCAATGTGGTGAGCCTCTGATACCGTCAACCTTGGGTTGACGCGAATTTCGGCATCAATATAGCCCTGGCCGCCCATTGATCGGGTTCTCAGGCTATGCACATCTTTGACGC
>CAWVZP010000256.1:0-4534 GCA_963934675.1 uncultured Gammaproteobacteria bacterium
CCGTCTGAATTTCCCCTAAAACTTTCCTTGTGCATTCTTTATTATGAATCTTAGTGACCTGAAGCAACAAACCGTTCCCGAATTGATCGATATACTGAAAGGGATGGGCGGTGATCATTCTTCACGTATGCGTCGACAAGATATTATCTTTAGTATTTTGAAGGCTCAGGCAAAAAAAGGCGAAGATATTTTCAGCGAAGGCGTATTGGAAATATTACAGGATGGTTTTGGTTTCTTACGATCTGCTGATAGCTCCTACCTAGCGGGTCCAGACGACATCTATGTTTCGCCAAGTCAAATAAGACGTTTTAATTTACGTACGGGCGATACCATTAGTGGAAAAATCAGACCGCCAAAAGATAACGAACGTTATTTTGCACTGCTTAAAGTTGATCAGATTAACTTTGATCTACCCGAAAATGTTAAGCACAAAGTTTTGTTTGAAAATTTAACACCATTGCATGCCAATAGCCGTCTTACGCTTGAGCGAGGCAATGGCAGTACTGAAGATATTACCGCTCGGATTATTGACTTGGTTTCTCCGATTGGCAAAGGCCAGCGTGGTTTGGTGGTGTCGCCACCGAAGGCTGGTAAAACATTAATGCTGCAGAATATTGCACAAAGCATCGCTAGTAATCATCCTGAGTGTTACCTGATCGTGTTATTGATCGATGAACGTCCTGAAGAAGTTACTGAAATGGAGCGTATGGTTAAAGGTGAAGTGGTCGCCTCTACTTTTGATGAACCTGCCAGCCGCCATGTCCAGGTAGCCGAAATGGTAATTGAAAAGGCCAAACGATTGGTTGAGCATAAGATTGACGTAGTTATTCTACTCGATTCTATTACCCGTTTGGCACGTGCCTACAATACGACTATCCCATCATCAGGCAAGGTTTTGACTGGTGGTGTTGATGCACATGCCTTGCATCGCCCGAAACGGTTTTTTGGTGCAGCTCGTAATATTGAAGAGGGGGGCAGCCTGACGATTATTGCTACCGCTCTGGTTGAAACCGGTTCGAAGATGGATGAAGTCATCTACGAAGAATTTAAAGGCACCGGTAATATGGAGATCCACATGGATCGTAAAATTGCTGAAAAGCGAGTATTCCCTGCGCTTAATATCAATCGTTCTGGCACGCGCCGCGAAGAATTATTGCTGGGTCAAGAAGAGCTGCAAAAAGTTTGGATATTACGTAAGTTCTTGCATTCAATGGATGAAATTGATGCGATGGAGTTTGTACTCGGTCGTATGCAAAACAGTAAAACCAATGCAGAGTTTTTCGACCAAATGAAGAAGTAAGTTATGCCCAGGGTTTTCTCGATTGAACCCATTATAGGCCGCAATCCCCGCATTATTATACTCGGCAGTATGCCGGGTATAATTTCAATTAATGCCGCCCAATATTATGCTAACCCGCGTAATTTATTTTGGACGGTATTAGCAGATTTATTCAACATTGATATCGATTGCAATTACGAATCTAAAGTTCAGCAGATGGAAAAGCTCCCCATTATTCTGTGGGACACGCTCAAAGCCTGTCATCGAGAAGGCAGTTTGGACTCTAAAATTCTTAGTGCTAATATTGAAGCTAATGATATTGGTGCTTTATTGAAGCAATTCCCAACCGTGCAGGCGATTGCATTTAACGGTGGCGCATCAGCCAAATATTTTGATCGCTTGGTAAAGCCTCAGTTATCGAAAGATTTGAGCGTTGAATTATTTAAAATGCCATCGACTAGTCCAGCCAATGCGGGCATGAAACAACAACAAAAACTGGAAATTTGGCGAAGGCTTTGCCGATTCATTTAGGTTTTATTTTTTAAGGCTGCCTTATTTAGGCTTTTTCGCTCTTATTGGGAAGCCTTCAAACGTTGGAGCTTGTGATACGCTGTCATACCAGTCAGCTCTGTCAGCCCAAAAGATATTGTCTTCAGGTCGAATGCTCGGATCGTCGTTTAAGCTTCCAGCCGGTATAATTACCTTCCCACTCTTAGCGCTGATATAAGGTACCAGTGAGCCACAGTGAAGGCAGAAACTCTTTGAAATAACATCGGGTTCATCAGGTACAAAATGAACGACTTTATCTTCACCCTCTAGCCATTCCAGTCGATCGGGTGTGGTAAATATATTAGCCGCATGAGCGCTGCCTGTTGACCGTCGACATTGGCTGCAATGGCAAATATGAAAAGCGCTAAAAGGTCCGATTGCGGCGTATTTGACTTGGCCACAAAGGCATTCGCCGTTTATTTTATTGCCCATTTTACTTCACCTTATTTCGAGTGTTTTTTGACTTTCAATGAGCCTCTGGATAACTTCATCAAAGCGGCTTTGATCAATATTGGCGAATGCTAATCGAATAAAATTATCCTGTTGTTCCCCAAAATAGCTACCGGGTAGAGTAATAATTTCAAAATCCTGAATGAGCCGTTTGACTACGGCTCGTGATGGTGTCTTAAAAGGGTGCTCGACGTAGGCGAAATAAGCACCCGCTGAGATGAGTCTATATTTAAGTTTTGGATTCTGGAAAGCCGCTTTAATTGCGATGGCTCTTTGTTGTAATTGTTGAGCTTTGTCTGCCTTCCAATCATCTAGGTTTTGAAGGCCATAGAGTGCAGCCAGTTGCCCGACATGAGGTGCACTAATGGCGGTGCAGTCTTGTACTTTTTTCATTTGATCAAAGAATTCTGCGCTGGCTGCAACTGCACCAGTTCTATATCCAGTCAGGCTGAATACCTTTGAGAAACTGTATAAATGGATAAAATTATCACTCCAATCTGAACTTTGGAATAACGTGTGAGGAGGCACTGTACCGTCTGAAAAATCGCGATAAGTTTCATCTATAATTAATGCGATGTTATGTTGTTTAGCAATTTGATGAAAAGCTGCAATGCATTCTTGGGAGTAGATCGCACCGGTTGGATTGTTAGGCGTTACTAACACAATGGCCCTAGTTTTTGAGTTGATTAATGGCGCTACTAAATTGTGATCGGGTATTGCCGTTTGCGTATTGAAGGGTAAGAATTGAGTCTTAACTCCCCGAGCGGATAGCCACATTTCATGATTGAAATAACAGGGGAGGGGTATTATTACTTCATCTCCTGTGGCGCAAAGTGTGTCGATAACGGAACAAAATGCTTGGTTGCATCCCGCGGTTATCATCAGGTCTTCAGCATTGATATGGGCTTGATAGCGATGGTTGATGTTATCGGCGAGTGCTTCTCGCAAAGCCGATATTCCACAAATGTCAGTATAGGTTGTTCCTTTGCCTTGCTTGATTAATTCAGCCAGGTGATCCAGTAATGATTGCGCTGGAAGATGCCCAGGCACCGCTTGGCACATATCGATGAGACGGTCTGATGTCGGGTCATTGACCCAGGACCAAGCTTCGGCAATTGGTGCGGAAGCACACTCGATAACGTTCGGATTAAATTTCATATTAATTTTATGTGTTTGCCGTTTGAATGATGTGGAATTATGACTTTAATGTCTTGTCCTGTGCTGTTGATCATGCCATCGTAACGCACCATATTTATTTTTTTTGTTAATTGGAGCACCCAATGAAGTATTTACATACGATGGTCAGAGTACATGATCTTGACGCATCACTGGCGTTTTATTGTGATTTACTTGGGTTAGTTGAGACGAACCGATACGTGAGTGAAAAGAACCAGTTTACGCTGGTGTATTTAGCGGCACCCTATGATGTGGCTCAAGTCGAGGTCGAGCGAGCCCCGTTGCTGGAACTGACCTACAACTGGGATGGTGAGGTTTATCAAGGGGGTAGAAATTTTGGACATTTGGCATTTGCTGTGGATGATATTTATGCCTTATGCCAAAAAATGCTGGATAATAACGTAGTCTTAAATGTACCCCCCAGAGATGGCCACATGGCTTTTGTTCGCTCACCCGATAATATTTCGATTGAGCTATTGCAAAAGGGTGATTCTTTACCCGTTAGTGAACCTTGGCAATCAATGTCGGTTATCGGCGAGTGGTAGAGATATAGGATAAATAAATCAAGGAGATAAACAAAAAAAGCCAGTTAAGTCGAGTCGAGGTCAGCGTTCGACAACCTCAATTGGCACCCAGTCATCTGCTGATGATTTGTTGATGAGTAGAGCCACATGGTAGTGATTACGTATCACGGCATAAGTACACAAATCTATAGCGAAAATAGTTGTCAGTTCGAGTAGCTTATCTTCAATCCATAGCCGCCGATGTTTATTGCCATGGACGGCATATATGACTGTTTTGCATCGTTACAGGGACTTAACTAATTAGAACAACGCAGGAGCAGTTGTCGAGGAGCAAAAACAGTTCGAATGGTTGACTGGTTACCGCATGCATCTTTACCGCAGAGAAATATCCAGCGAATACCGGGAGAGCTGCAATGGTAGTAGGGGGTAGGTCGAGAGAAACCTGCATCTTCTTAGATCCCAGCATCACAATGTCCTTTTGTGAAAGTAGAAAAAAAGAATTTAATGGGTGGGGACTTTATGTCAATTTATTTATGTTGTTGCCTATGAATTGTCT
>CAWVZP010000257.1:0-4528 GCA_963934675.1 uncultured Gammaproteobacteria bacterium
TGTATTGATGAAGGGCTTTGGACGTTAGATGATTCCAAGGTCAGTGGTTAAAACGTTCAACATTAAAGTCCTGCTTAGTAATTGAGCGTGCGAACCAATAATGATTGATGTGACGGCTAGAACCTTATGAAATTTTCGACAGCAAAAGAGCTCTATGAAAAAGCAGGTGGAAATCGTTCCGGTCTTCCACCCTGGACTTACAATAGTGCTGAATTAACGCAACTAGAAATAGACGAGATTTTCCTGAAAAACTGGATTTGGATGGGTCACATTTCAGATATTCCTCGTTCGGGTGACTATAAAAGTTTTGACATCGGTCACGAGCGAGCTGTCGTGGTTCGCGACGCCTCTGATAACATCCGTGCTTTTCACAACTTGTGCCGTCATCGTGGTTCTCGCGTGGTCGAAGGCGAAAAAGGCCATTGCGGTAGTTCGATTACCTGTCCTTTTCATGGTTGGTCTTACCATCTGGACGGCACCCTGAAAAACATTCCCAAGGCGTCAACTTTCCCTGAGATTGATAAATCGCAATATGGTTTGAAATCGGTTGAGTGCGAGGTATGGCATGGTTTGATTTTCATTCGGTTTGGTGGTGATGGCGAATCGATAGCTGAAGCCTTTGCTGAGGCTGAAGCAGAAATCAGTCTGTATCATATTGATCAAATGAAACCGCTTGATGAGTCCTGGCGTTTTGATCATAACCTTGACTGGAAGTCGGTACTCGACATTGATAACGAAGGTTATCATGTGCCGATTGGTCACCCAGAATTATTCGATTTAGTCGGGGCCACCTACAAGGACGAAGTGCTCGAAAGTGGCTTATCAAGGTCATACGGTAGTTTTGAGAATCGCAAGTTTAAAAAGCCGCTGATTAAAAGTTATGTGGAAACATTACCAGAATCTAATTACTTACCAGAATCACACCAATCAGCCTGGATTTATTGGGGCATGTTTCCAGGTATAGTTATTACATTATTTCCTGATTCGATTGAAGTATATCAAGTCTACCCGACGGGGTATCACAAAAGTGTGATGGCGGGTGCTTGCTATGCGTTAGAAGATGATCGTCCTGCCATGCATAAAGCACGTGAATTAAACCGAGAAATCAATTCGGGTGTGGGGGATGAGGACGTCAATTTGGTTAAATGGAGCGCTGAAGGTATGCGCTCCAGTGCGTTTGAAGGCGCCATGATGTCCGATCTTGAACTTGGAATTTGTTCTTTTCAAAATCGTTTGCGAGAAGTGCTTCCAGTGGTTAAGCAGGATCAGCCACCAGCATCAGGCAGCATAAGTCAAGTGAATCAAACATTACTCGACGAAGTGACCTAGTCTATTGGAGCTAAATAGATGACAACAGGAAAGCGTGATCCTCGCTATGACCCCTTGTTTGAACCACTCAAGATTGGTCCTGTTACTGCGCCGAATCGTTTCTATCAAGTACCCCATTGCAGCGGCATGGGGTATCGAAGGCCGCAAATGATGGCCGCGATGCGTGGCATGAAAGCTGCAGGTGGTTGGGGTGTGGTTTGCACCGAATACTGTTCGATACATCCCAGCTCAGATGACATGCCTTACCCTCACGCCAGCTTATGGGATGAGAGTGATGTAGAAAAATTACGTTTAATGACAGATGCTGTGCATAAACATGGTGCATTGGCGGGTGTTCAGCTTTGGTATGGCGGGCGCTCTTCCGTTAATCTCTATACTCGTGAGCCTGCTTTTGGGGTTAACAGTTTGCCAAATACCGCCAAGCAGGGCATGCCTTTACAAACTAAGGCGATGACAGTCGATGACATAAAAACACTGAAAGGTTGGTATCAAGCGGCAGCGAAACGGGCAGTAGCGGCTAACTTCGATATCGTTTACGTCTATGCTAATCACGAATATTTATTACATGATTTTTTATCCACCAGCATCAATTCACGCGAGGATGCTTATGGTGGCTCAGTCGAAAACCGTGTCAGACTTATTCGGGAAATTATTGAAGAAACCCGAACAACAGTCGGCCACCGTTGTGCTGTAGCGGTGCGTTACTCAATCCCTCGAGATGTTAATGACGATCCAGATGAATTAATTAAAATGTTTGGCATAATTGCTGAATTACCCGATCTATGGGATATCACTGTTAACGACTACAATTGGGAAATGGGTAGCTCTCGATTTGTCAAAGAAGCTTCGAATCAAGTTGCGGTAGCAAAGATTAAATCGATGACCAGCAAACCAGTAGTGAGTGTCGGTCGTTTTACATCGCCTGACACCATGTTGAAGCAAATCACTTCAGGTGTTCAGGACTTTATCGGCGCGGCTCGACCGTCGATTGCGGACCCATTTATTCCACAGAAAATTAATCAGGGACGGCTCGATGACATTCGCGAATGCATTGGATGTAACGTCTGTTATGCGCATAACTCGTTAGGTTCTCCTATACGTTGCACACAAAACCCAACCATGGGTGAAGAGTGGCGCAAAGGTTGGCACCCAGATCAAGTGCCAGAGAGGCATGCGAATGAATCCGTGTTGATAATCGGTGCTGGCCCCGCTGGGCTTGAGGCGGCCTGTACGTTGGGACAGCGTGGCTATGATGTGACATTAGCCGAAGCTCAAACCACTTTAGGTGGCAGAGTTACGGAGGAGAGTCAGCTACCTGGATTTGCCGAGTGGGCGCGGGTAAGAGATTGGCGTCTGGGTCAAATAGCCAAAATGCCAAATGTAATGGTGTATCTCGACAATCGTCTCGACGCCGATGCGGTATTAGAGCTTGAACATCAACATGTCATGGTTGCAACAGGTTCAACTTGGCGTAATGATGGGGTTGGTCGTTGGTTAACAACACCATTTGATGGGGCAGATAGTCCCATGGTGTATTCGGTAGAAAACGTGCTCAAAGGCAGCATCCCAACCAGTGATTCACAGAATAATCACGTTATTATTTATGATGATGATCATTATTATATTAGTGCCGCTATAGCGCTGAAATTACGCGCTGAAGGAATAGCCGTAACCCTGGTGACGCCCGAAGGTCGTGTTGGCAGTTGGAGCTATTATACTGAAGAGCAGCACGGCTCAATGGCGGTCCTAGTCGAGGCAGGTGTTAACGTCGTAAGCAACCACGGATTGATTGGCTGGAATGGCTCAGCGGCAACAATACAGTGTGTTTTTAGTCAGGTTGAATCAACCATTTCGGCCGACACTCTAATACCCATAACTGCGAAGCAACCTAATGACCAGTTGTGGCTAGATTTACAATCAAGACAAGATGAATTTCATTCCAATAATGGTTTGTCTATGCAACTAATAGGAGACGGGTCAACGCCGGGTTTAATCGCTGCTGCGGTTTATTCTGGGCATAAAGCTGCGCGCGAATTAGGTTTGCCTGACAACGAAAAAAATAGCGGTCGTCGAGATACGACGATAATTAACTTTCATTAGCCGATGATTACCTCAAAGAAATATTTTTTCTGGGGTATATTTTGTGCCAAGTCTAGACATTGATTGCTGAACGTCTCGACGTGGTTATTTTTTTATTTATTTCGCCATGAGGCCTGTATGTCGTTAAAAAGTTTTGAAAGAACGACCGATATTGGGGCTATCCTTAGAGGCACTTCGGTGCGATGGGGCCGTTGTGGTGAAAGACCTCGTCGAGCCTGGCCTGGTAGATACTATCCGAACTGAACTGCGCCCGCGATTTGATGAATATGGTATTAAGTCCCGCAGTGACTTTAACGGCTCCTGCACGTTGCGCTGTTCCACGGGTCTACTGTCTGGCGCGCCTAGTGCGGTTGAACTTGTTGACCATGAGATGCTGGTAGGTGTTGCGAATTCAATTCTTCTACCGCATTGTGCCACCTATCAGATAGGTAGCATGTCAGCGATCGAAATATTGCCTGGTGAGTCAGCCCAGGCGCTCCATCGTGATGATTCTCTTTACCCGATAGAAAACGCTGGGATGGAACTTCAAATTGGAGTCATGTGGGCGCTGGATGAATTTACTGCTCAAAACGGCGGTACGCGTGTTGTATTGGGAAGTCACCGTTTCCTCCGCTCTTGGCACCTGCCCAGCCTGTCCGTTTGGGAACCAGCAGTAATGCCAAGAGGCTCGGCACTGTTTTACATGGGTTCAACCTGGCATGGTGGTGGCGCGAACCAAAGCAGGGCGCCGCGCATGGGGCTTATCAACACTTATTCATTGGGCTGGTTGCGACAGGAGTCAAACCAATATCTGGAAACGCCGCCGGAGGTTGCAATACGGTTCAATTCACGCCAGCGTGCGCTGCTTGGCTATACGCCACACGGCTCGGGAGATGACAGGATTGGGGCTTTTTACGGTAACTGTCCTGCCTGGGTTGATACACCCCCAGAACCCGCTTGGCGGGATGAACGCGGGCAGGTTGGAACGGCTGCACACGCCAAAGCGCAAGGTGGTGATTGATACACTCGCGCAGTCTTTAAATCGACTCCCTGGCGAAGAAATTCCTAACGTTTATAGTTAGTGGATGTCGACCAATTAACTAATGAGATATTTAAACAA
>CAWVZP010000258.1:0-4526 GCA_963934675.1 uncultured Gammaproteobacteria bacterium
ATGCCTTCGTCACTCGCATTATTGGCAATAATGATGTCTCCATTATGTCCCAGATTTACAGCCGATTCACGCATTCTTTCGCTGATCAAAAGCCATGGCGTCTTTAGTAGCCGACTATGCGACAGACTATCGATCGTTTTCATGGTGTTTAGCATGCCTTCGGTACTGGTAAATACGACGATTGTCGGGGTGTTGCGATGACATAGTTTTTGATAATGATCAGCGTCATATTGAGGTAACTGGCGACGATAAACTTCACAATACTGCACACTAGCGCGACGCGACAGGAGTTCGTCACCGAGTAAATTACGACCCTGCTGACCGCGGAAGATAATGATATTTTTACCTTCTACCTGTTGTAACTTGGAGGCCGCCAGTAAGCCTTCGCTATTGAATAAAACATTACTATGGCTAGGACAGTGAATAAGACGCGGGTTTAAGTCGCTAATTTGCGTTGCCAACGCTTGGTAGGTACTTTCACCAATAACACCAAACTCCAGGTGGGACGGTAGTTGATTTGCTCGCATAAACCGAAAAGCACCCTCAACCGCATTACGACTGACAAACAGCGCAATATCAAAGTGCTCGATATATTGGCCAAGATTAAGGTGAAACTCGGTGGCGTCGCATTCGACTATCTCAATGCTCGGAAAACACAGCATTGTCGCACCCTGCGATTGCAGCCGCTTATTCAAAACGGCCTGTTGATGTGCTGGACGCGTATTCAGCACGACATGCTGACTCAGTAACTTTGACTCAGGCAATGCCGACGATAAAGGCGTTGGTAACGTCATCGTTATCAGTGGGCTATTCGTGTAATTTTGCCAATATTTTACCCGCACCCTGTGCCAGTAATTCATCGGCAACTTGAATACCAAGGTTGACAGCTTGATCAACAGGCGCCGTTTTTTCGGCCCTGAGTATTACGCTGCCGTCGGGTTCACCGACCAAGGCGCGCAGATAGAGCTGACCGTTATCCAGCAACGCAAATCCCGCAACGGGGACTTGACAACCGCCATTGAGTTTTTGGTTTAAAGCGCGTTCAGCTGTAATGCGGTTGGTGGTGTCGGCATCGGCTAGCGGTGCTAGCAATTGTTTGATGGCATCATCGTCGCTGCGTACTTCGATACCAACGGCACCTTGCCCAATCGATGGTAAGCAATCTTCGGGTTCAATAGCGGTTTGAATTCTTGATTCGAAACCGAGCCGTTTGAGACCCGCACTGGCGAGGATAAGCGCATCATATTCGCCATCGTCAAGCTTGCGTAAACGCGTGTTGACGTTGCCACGCACCCAGTTAATCGTCAGCTGTGGGTAGGCTTCCAAGATTTGACATTGGCGACGTAAGCTAGACGTGCCTACGACACTACCCGCTGGCATGTCAGCCAGCGAGTCGAACTGATTAGAGACGAAAGCATCCCGCGGATCTTCACGTTCCATAATGACTCCAATTTCCAACCCTGGTGGAAAACCAACGGGGACATCTTTCATCGAATGAACCGCAATATCGGCAATGCCTTCGAGCATTCCTGCCTCTAATTCTTTGACGAATAAGCCCTTACCGCCAATTTTAGCCAGCGGCGAATCGACCAACACATCACCTTTGGAAACCATTTTTACCAGCGTGACTTTAAGATCAGGATACAGTAGGCCAAGGCGGCGCGACACTTCTTCAGCCTGCCACAAGGCAAGCAAGCTACTGCGAGTTGCAATGCGCAGTTCGGTTAGGGATGTTTTCATTTGGAGATTATAAATTTTTGTTACTACTGAGCGCAACACGTAATAATACTTGGATACTGACTTATAAAAAATCTTACATGCTTTTAATCGTTTTCCGCACACCAGACAAATGTCGCCGGCTCACTTCAAGCGTCTTGTCAACGCCCTTAAAACTGACGTAATGACCATCGTTCTCGGCCTTTAAACCGTTGACACGAGACAGGCTAATAAGCGCATTACGGTGGATACGATAAAAGCGGTCGCCAAATTCGATTTCGAGCGCTTTCAATGCTTCTTCGATTAATACTTCACCACCAGTATAGCGTACGGTGACATACTTATGATCGGCATTAAAATAGTAAATATCGTCGATCGGTACCAGCACCAAACTGCCACGGACACGAGCGCAAATATGCTGACGTGGTTCAATGTCACCCAGCTTTTGCTTAGTATGCAATGCTTGCGCTTTATTGGGTTTAGTCGCAGCTTCGATGGCGGCCTGTAAGCGTTCTTTTTTGACCGGTTTTAGCAGGTAATCTACGGCATGAGTTTCGAATGCTTCCAATGCGTGGTCGGCATAAGCTGTAGTGAAAATCACGGCAGGTGGTTGTGTCATTTCATATAAAAGGCGCGCTGCTTGAATACCATCCATACCCGGCATTCGGATGTCCATTAGCACGATGTCTGGTTCGGTAGACGTCGCCATTGCCAGCGCCTCTGTGCCATTACTGGCCGATGCGACTACCTGAAAATCGGGCAGGCTTTCGACCAAGCGTTTAAGCCGGTCACGCGCCGGTTTTTCATCATCGACGATCATAATTTTCATTAGGATTCCCTAGCTAATCTATTAGCGTGCATCGGTAATAGAAGCGTTACTGTGAAACGACTATCCTCTTCGACTTGTTTCATAGTGGCAGCACCGCCATAGGTAATTTGCAGGCGTTCACGAATATTGTCAACTGCCATCTGGCTGCCCTTGCGATGTTGCTCGGTTCGACCTTCTCGCAACGGATTGGATATAACAATGCAAACTATATCCTTAACCAGTTTAATCGAAATGTCGATAACGCCACCGGCGGGTAATGGTTCAATACCGTGGTAAACAGCGTTTTCAACCAGCGGCTGTAATGTCAGAGCAGGCAAGAAAAAGGGGATATTATCATCGGATAGGGTCCAATTAATGGTTAGCCTGTCGCCCAAACGTAATACTTCTAGTTGAATGTAGCTGCGAGTTAATTCGAGCTCTTGCTGTAAAGAAACACTGGCTTCAGCAGCCAAGCTCGCGCGAAACAAGTCCGCCAAACTGACTATCGCTTGCTCGGCTAGGTCGGGTTCGTCATGGGTTAGGCTGGCGATCATATTCATGCTGTTGAATAAAAAATGTGGCTTGATACGCGCCTGCAGTGCTTGCAACCGAGCCTGTGCCTCAGCTTCGAGCACTATTCTAGATTGATAGTGGGGATAAAAATAGCGCAGTGTAAGCCCGATCAAAATAGTGGCAATGAATAGGTTACGAATGATGTTAAAGGCCGCGTTTGTGCCACTTAAAGCGAAACCCATCAAGTCGGCCATAGTCACGCTCAAAAGTGTAGCGGCGAGTGTGATCGACAATCCAACACCAAACGCCACAAGCGCAGTTGACACAATATTGCGCATAACGCCAAAGCGAGAGAGCAAACACAACACGACAGACGAGGTTAATCCTATCGTTTGCATGAAAACAGACAAAAGAGCGATGTGGACATAAAGGTCCCCACTGTCAGAATCATAACTGGCTAATGCAAATGCGATCGCGACTAACTCGACCACCAGAAAAACTCGCAGAAACACGGTAATATTACAAAAATTAAGCAGATAATTTCCTTTTCTCACGAGGGATCAATTATATTCCGGTGAATTCAGCATAAAGAGTTGATTTGTTTTTGCTGCACTGCAAGCATACAACAAAATGTCGCAGAGGCAATTACTGGATCGCCATGCCGACGCTGTCCTTTACCAACAGACGAAGTTAATTATGAGCAAACAAGATTCCCGCATGTGGGGTGGCCGATTTAATGAACCCACCGACGCTTTCGTAGAAGCCTTCACCGCCTCGGTTGGTTTCGATCAACGCATGGCCATGGTCGACATTGAAGGCTCGCTCGCCCATGCCAAAATGTTGCATAAAATTGGCCTGTTGAATGATGAAGAACACGCCGCTATCGAAAACGGCATGACGCAAATTCAGCAAGAAATTAAAACTGGCGAGTTCGAATGGTCCGTCAGCCTGGAAGATGTTCACATGAATATCGAATCCCGTCTCACCCAAATCATAGGCAATGCTGGCAAAAAACTACACACAGGCCGATCGCGGAACGACCAGGTCGCGACCGATATTCGGCTTTATCTGCGCACCGAAATCAATCAATGCCTGTTGCAACTACGCGGATTTCAAGCCGGTTTACTAGACTTGGCGGAACGCGAAGCCGACACCATATTGCCCGGTTTCACCCACATGCAAGTCGCCCAACCGATCACCTTTGGTCATCACATGCTGGCCTGGTTCGAAATGCTCGACCGCGACCACAGCCGCCTGCAAGACTGTTTAACCCGCATGAATATCATGCCGCTTGGCTCAGCCGCGCTGGCTGGCACCTCATACCCGCTAGATCGCCACTACACCGCTGAATTATTAGGCTTTGATGCACCCAGCCGTAACTCGTTAGATGCCGTTAGTGACCGAGACTTCGCAATCGAATTCTGTGCCGCTGCGGCTATTTGCATGACGCACATGTCGCGCATGGCAGAAGAAATGGTGACCTGGTCAA
>CAWVZP010000259.1:0-4497 GCA_963934675.1 uncultured Gammaproteobacteria bacterium
TATGTTGCACTAGATTCTACTATCATCAGGTTACATCAATAAAATCAATAATAGTGCATTAACCAAAGCGCTAATTTAGAGCCATAGAGCACAATAGTGAAATGGTTTGCGTCGCACGCCTTAAATCGATCATTAGCCTCAAATAGAATAATATTACTTCAGGTGACCCACCCCGCCTTCATTTTTAAATAGACCTGCCTATACCTAACCGTTCACAGAAATTTAATCAAAAAGTTTTTCGTATTCAACTTGTAAATATAGTTACATATAAGCATCTAGTGTTTCGGTATTGGGGGAGGGGATAACTGGGAACAGCGCTAAACTTTAGACAGCTGAATTTTTTATTAATCTAAACAAGGGTGGTTTTTGTATTTAAAAAAGGTATTTCCGGTAATCTTAAATTCTGGCCAAAAGGTACAAGCAAACTGCTGGGAGCGCATAAACAAAAAGAACATGAGAGTGCAAAGCTCGCGTGCTTAAAAGTAGGCCTAGAAGAAATCGATAAATGGCATGTTTAGCATTCAAAATTAATTGAGAATTATGTTTTAGGGGCGGGTGATTTTGCTTATAGGAAAGATTAGTCTAGTGGGCGCTCAAACACCTAACTTCAGCAGAGGGGAAGCCGTAGCGACGAAGAAGCGAATATTTTTGATTCTACGTGATTTTCTTTTGTTGCCTCATTTCGACCTTCAGAAGAACAGGTTTGTAAAGAAATTAAGCAGTATGAAAATTTCGACTTAATGATCAAATTTTCAAATCGGACTCTACGAGCGGAGCGGGTCTTGGCGTTCGAGCTCTGTCAATAACTGTACGGAAGTATGCTCCAAAGCCGACATTTAGGAATTATTCCCCGATGACTCCAATGTGCCCAGAGCCGACTTTAAACGGAAATAAATATTGTAAAAAATAGCTGACTCAAGGCAAAAGGCAAGACGCGAACCCAAAATTCTTGCAGTTGAGGCTGTCACTGGACAGGAAGTAGGGGGGCGAAGATCCGGTGCTCGTATATGACGAAAAATTATCAATGACGCACCGATAGCATGCTGGAATAAATCGGCGCGCTCTATTTCGGTGTAACAAATACTTATAAAATCCTTTAGCCGCTTTATAAAAAATCGAATTTGACACATTTTATTTATTTTGATTAGTCTGGAATATGATTCAAAATCGCTTTGCTTTTTCTGAAGACGATTAAATCAAGTTACTAGAGATGAGTTCAATACCATGAAGATCCATTTATTAAAAATTAGACTAGGGTTAAAATTTGCATTTTAAATATTTGGATTTATTATCATTAGGGCACCCCTGAAATTGCTGGTCTGGCGAGCATACGTTTGAGATTGAATCTTGACACTGACACTGATACTGATACTGAGGTTGAGGTTGAGAATTTCTATTGCGCTCGACTTGCGCTACAAACGAGTAAAAAAAAATTAAATAAACTATGTTTTTGGCCGTTAATAAATACTTAGTCTAGATTATTCCACAACGAAGAGGCCTGAAACCTAAGCTATGTTTACATTCACAATTAAAGCTCGTTTAATTTCGCTTTCGATTTTTCTCACGGTGATTACTGCTCTCATCATTAGTGTTAGCGTAAGCCGTTCGGCAATACTGGATTCGACGGTTGCGTTAGAAGAGTCTGCAAAAAACCGCTTAATAGCCATACGAAACAGTACTAGCGGACAAATTGAAAGCTATTTCAAGACGATTTCGGATCAAATAATAACGTACTCTGATGACATAATGATCATCGATGCGATGAATGGGTTCATCCCAGCGTTTAATGAGCTCGTGAGTCAAGACAGTGATTTATCTGCCGATCATTTGAATGATTACTATGTTGGTCAATTCAATGCCAACTTCAAAGGTCTTAACGATGGTGGCACGGCAAATCCTGAAGTCTTGTTGAGCAACATATCGAATGCCGCATCAATTATGCAGACCACCTACATTGCCAATAATCCATCCCAGCTGGGCGAAAAAGATCGATTAGTGAGTGCTAACACTGGCACGAAATACGATAACCTGCATGAAAAATACCACCCAACTATAAATCATTTTCAAAAACAATTTGGCTTCTATGACATTTTTTTAGTCGACGCCGTTAGCGGTCACATTGTTTATTCGGTTTTCAAAGAACTAGATTTTGCAACGTCATTAAAAACAGGGCCATATGCAAATTCTGGTATCGCTTTAGCATTTAAACAAGCTCTGACCGCAACGAACCCTGATCAGACCTTTTTGACCGATTTTTCACCTTATCTGCCGTCATATAATGCGCCTGCATCGTTTATGTCTTCACCGATTTATGATGATGGCAGAATGATAGGGGTTCTTATTTTTCAAATGCCGATAGATCGCATCAATGCGATCATGACCCACGCCCGCCAATGGCAGGAAAACGGCCTAGGCAATAGCGGAGAAACTTATATAGTCGGTGATGATTTTAATATGCGCAGTGACGGCCGTTTTTTGATAGAAGACAAGGCCGCCTACCTGGAACTAATGACTGATATTGGCCTGTCAAAAAAATTGTTGGGTCAGCTCGACAGCAAGGAAACCAGTATTGGTTTGCAACCCGTTAAGACTATCGGAACCGAAAGGGCGTTGTCCGGTAATGAAGGTTTTGACATCTTTGATGACTATCGAGGCGTCGCCGTATTATCTGCCTATAAACCGCTCAAAATCAAGGGCCTTAATTGGGTGATTATGAGTGAAATCGATAGAGCTGAAGCCTTTGAGGCCGTGGATGCCTTATCTGACTCCATTATTTTTAACGGTATTCTATTTACTTGCGTAGCAACCGTCATAGGAGCCCTGGTAGGGTGGTTCATAGCGGTGATTATTACTCGCCCGCTGAATACGATCACCGAGCTTTTTTCTGATCTTGCCAAGGGGGAAGGAGACCTGACTAAACGATTGCCGGTATCGGGTAATGATGAATTGTCAAAATTGGCGATGGAGTTTAATCAGTTTGTTGAGTTTTTAGACGCTACATTTTCATCGCTACTCGGCTCAATTGTGCGACTAGTTCCTATTGCTCAGGATCAGGGTGATGTCATAGACAGCCTGGTAGAATCTAGCACTACACAGAAAGAGCGAACTGACAAGGTAAAGCAGTCATTGTCAGAAACCAATCAGTCTTCCGAGACTGTGGTTTCCCAATTAGACGAAATAAATAAAGCGACTGCTGCTGGTAACAAAACAGTCGATGAAAGTAGTGAGCTTGTCAGCAACGCAGCAATCACAATAAGTCAGCTAGTTAATAACATGAATGACGCCGTCGAGGCGTTGGGCGTTTTACAAAAAGATAACGACAGGATAACGTCTGTTGTTGGCGTTATTAATGGGATCGCTGAGCAAACCAATCTATTGGCCTTGAATGCCGCTATTGAAGCTGCGCGAGCGGGCGAGGCCGGCAGAGGGTTTGCTGTCGTGGCTGACGAAGTCCGCAGCCTGGCCTCGAAAACGCGACAATCCACAGAAGAAGTAAATGAAATGGTAGATGCCTTGCAAAACGGTACTAATAAGGTGGTTCAGAGCATAGAAGTCGGTAAAACTAACGCCGTAAACAGCTCAGATCTAATGAGCAGTGTCACGGATCAACTAAGTTCAGTTAGACAGGCTATGGTTCTTATTGCTGATCAAGTCGATGGAATCACCCATGCCGTCAATCACCAAAGACAGAATTTCGAGGAAGTAAATCAGCAATATGAAGGTCTTGATGAGAATTTTTCTCAATCGTTTGAAGTTAGCGAGGCGGCCGTCGTGGTTGGTGAAGACATTACCAAACTTGGCGAAAAGCTATCGGGAATGGTGAACAAGTTCAACGTGTCTAATCCTGATTTCTCTACCCAAAGGCGAAGTCAATCAAGAAAGAATGAAACCGCAGATATGTCCTGAAGAAAGGGGGGTATTCAAACCAGTCTACTTGCGGCGAAGCCCGTGCTACAGGACGCAATTCCGGCGGTGGTGGTAAGACTCCCTTGGCCTGTAAGAGCTGCAGGATCTTGTCGATGACAGTCTGATTCTCTATGCAGGCAATCACCTTGGCTTCACCGCCGCATTTCGGACAGATCAACACTTCGATATTGAATACGCGCTTCAGGCGTCCCCTCATGGGGCCTACTTTTGGTGCGCCCAGGTCATGGTCTTGAGCTGTTGTTCTGGTGTTTTATCTTTGTTTCCTTGTTGGGTAAAGCCTTTGCCTCGTTTGGCCGGCGTCACTTCTACACGTTTTTTGCTGTTTGGGGCAAACACGACATAGAATCTGGTCAGGTTTACTCTCGGCTTGGAAACCAAGGCTGCCAATTTGTTTACAAAGACATGTGATAACTATAAAGAATTCTGAGAGTTCGATATATCTGAATCCAATCTGCAGGGATTACGCTTATGTCTTTTTTCGGATAAATTCGCATCTATCGCAATGACTGGGATTGTGCCAAAAGCCCTTATTGCAAGGACAGATATTAATGACTGCTATCTGGAAGCTGC
>CAWVZP010000260.1:0-4489 GCA_963934675.1 uncultured Gammaproteobacteria bacterium
CAAAGTCGGCTGATTGAAGCAGTATCTAAATATCATAAGGCGGGAATACAACTCGCAATCCACGGTAACGGCGATGCCGCGATCGACAATATTATCGAGGCAATCAGCTTGTCGGGTCAGGTCAGTACGGATGACGCGCGAACGATTCTACTTCATGCCCAAATGACAAGAAACGATCAACTGGATGATATGAGTCAGCTCGGCATTACTCCCAGCTTCTTTAATACCCATACTTATTACTGGGGAGAAGTACACCGGAAAAATGCGATGGGCCCTGAGCGTGCAGACCACATCAGCCCAGCCGGCAGTGCAGAAAAAATTGGATTACGCTTTAGCTTTCATAGCGACGCGCCCAGTGACGCCAATCAATCCATTACAGCTGATTTGGAGTGGCGTAAACCGCGAGACGCTCGAAGGCAATGTGTTAGGTGAGGCTGAGCGAGTAACAATCATGAGCGCATTGCGTGCAGTCACTATCGATGCAGCTTGGCAGATATTTCAGGAAGCCAATCGTGGCTCGATCGAAGTAGGCAAGTTTGCGGATCTGGTGATTCTTTCGGGTGATTTACTCAGCGATAAGGCAGCCATTCGTGAGCGACAGGTGGTAGAAACTTTGGTGGAGGGTGAGACCGTTTTTTCTGCTATGAAATGAAATATTCGATGAAGCTCTCATCACTTTTGACACATTACCCAGACTTTCTGTGACGCGCCAAAAGTGGCACAGCAATTTACTGTCTTAGAATAGTAGCCTCATTCAGCACTACGCGCATCACCTGTAGGATCATGTCAACACCGTCGTCGTCAATCGTGAGTGGTGGGCGAATTTTAAGGATATTATCCTCAGGCCCCTCTGATCCGATCAAGATGCGATGGTCACGCATTCGATTTTTGACATAATCGGCAATTTGCGTTCCGGCTTCACGCGTATTGCGATCATTGACTAAATCAACACCTATAAACAGGCCATAGCCACGCACATCGCCGATCAGCTCGAAATCGGTCTGCAGGTCGTGCAGGCCCTTTAACAGCTTGCCACCCATCACGCGAGCGTTCTCCATCAGCCCCTCTTCGTCGACAATATCGAGTACTTCTTTGCCGATCCTACATGACAGGTTTGATCCACCAAAAGTCGAAAAATATTCAGGCCCTTCAGCGAAGCTGTCGGCAATTTCGCGGGTTGTGACCAGTACGCCAATCGGATGCCCGTTGCCGATTGGTTTACCCAGCACCACAATGTCAGGTACGACAGTTTGCTGTTCAAATCCAAAATAATAATCACCCAAGCGCCCAAGCCCAGTTTGAACTTCGTCCGCGATACAGACACCGCCAGCGGCACGGATGCGTTGATAAACGCTCGGCAAGTAACCTGTGGGCGGAATGATTTGTCCCCCAACACTGGGGAAGGTTTCGGCGATGAAGCCTGCCAGTTTGCCGCCACGTTTTTCGATATCACTCAACGCACTGTCGGTTAGTGCCGCATATTTTTCGGCGCGATTGGGGTCATCACGGCGATAGCTGCCACGATAATCGTCAGCTACTTCAATTAGATGTACCCAGTCAGATTGACCAACGCCACCCTTGGCGTTGAATTTATAGGCTGAGATGTCAATAGCACCAGTGGTGTTGCCGTGATAGCCATGATTTGGCGTTATGATGTCCTTGCCACCGGTATGGGCACGGGCCAGTCGTAAGGCTAATTCGTTGGCTTCAGATCCAGAATTCACAAAGAAACAGACCGATAGTTTGTCTGGCATTTTGCTCAGAACTTTCTCGGCAAAGGCACTTTGTGACGGATGCAGATAGCGCGTGTTTGAGTTCATGCGTTTTAGCTGGTCAGCAGCGACTGCCTGAATACGCGGATGAGCATGACCCACATGGGGCACGTTGTTATAGGCGTCGAGATACGGGCGACCCCATTCGTCAAACAAATGGTGTTTCCAGCCTCGCAACAACATGATTGGTTCGGCATAACTCAGTTTAAGATTGCGACCAAAATGCTGCTGACGTGACTCCAGCGTTTTGTCGCAATTGACGGGTTGAAACAGGGTTTTTTCATCCGGCAAGTTCAGCAGAGCGGCTGGATTAGGACAAATTCGTGTCCAGAAATATAGCTGCTCAGGGGCCACGGCACCCGGCCAATCTTCGGCCATGCCATCGATAGACAGTGCGAGCTGAAAATGGACGTGTGGGCTCCAGCCGCCATTTTCATCTAATCCACCGAATGTTGTGAATGCTTCACCTTTTGCAATGGGCTGTCCGACGGTCAGTTTTTCGACTGAGGTTTTTGAAAGGTGTCCATAAAGCGTATAGAACCTATCCCCGACGGGAGTTGCATGAGATAGCATGATCAATCCGCCATAGTCCAGGTTTTCTTGGCGGTATCCGGCAAACTCAACTACCGCATTCAGCGGGGCATAAACCGGCGTGCCGGCAATACCAAAGATATCGCAGCCAATATGCACGGTACGGCGGTCGCTGGCTTTCCAGGGGCCAAGGCGGAAGAACTTTTCTGTATAGAGCAGACGGGGTTCGCCATAATATCCAATCCAGAATAGGTCGTTGGCATTATGCTCGGCTCCAATGGTTGTGGCTTCTTCGGGTGTTATGTGAAATGGGTTGGCTGGATTTGTACTGCTCTCGACGGAGCATGATCCCATCGGTATAGTACTCAGATCCTGATCAATAATGGCCGAAAAATTGCCACGTTCGCTGTGCAGCCAGTTTAAAATACGCTCGGCATTGTCTACCACAGGCAGACCGCAGACAGCGCGCAAGTTTGAACCAATCTGCGCCTCATTAATGAGATGGTTTTCCAGAAAACGCCAGGCCGGCGCCTGGGAGATCACGACATAGGGATCATCAGGGTTTTCTATCGCCATCTGCACCGAATTCACCAGACTGACTGCGAGCCTCATCTGAAGCAACGGCCAGACCAAATCGACCTCGGCAGAGGTTAGCGCATATTCTGTGTGATAGGCAGCCACCAGCGTTGTCAGCATCGATTCAGGCTGAGCGTGATCGAGCACCAGGTAGGCGCCTGCAATGGCCAGATCACAAATTCGGGGTGCCGCACACATATCGCCAAAATCAATGACACCCGTTACTTTCGGGGCTTCAGTGAGTGTTCCACTAACCAGAATGTTGTAGTTGTTGACATCGTTATGAATGGCCGTCTGCGGCAGGTCGGCAAGCGTAGGTTTGATCTGTTGAAATTTCTGTAGGATGCGATCGAGTAATTCACGGCGAGCAGGTTCGGTCACGGCGAGAGTTTCATTGGCAATCCAGTCACCTTGCATCAAATTCCATTTGAAATCGCGGTTCAGTCCATCATGTTTAAAATCAACCAAGGCCTTGTCCATTTTTGCCAGGATAGATCCTAGTTGCTGTGCCAGACACGTGGTTTGTGGACGGAAGCATGCATAGTTGTGACCCTCGGCCTTATCCAGCAGCCAGACCATACGCTGTTGTCCGTCTTCATCGGTGACCTGTGAGAAAAGGTCGCCTGATAAGGTTGCGACAACACCCGGTACGGCTATGTCTAACACAGCTGTGCGAATATGTTGGATAGCGAGGCACTGCATCTCAACAAAATCAGCATTACATCTTGGGCGCATGACCTTGAGGATGGTGTCTGTTTCACTGGTAACAAGAAAATTTAAATCATATTCACCGTCAAGGCGAGTGAGATCACCCTTAATTCCCCAAGTGTCAAAAACGGTATTTTTCCAGTGAGCAGTCATATAGTCATCTTACTTGGTGGTCGTTAAATTAGAGGGCCTCGTTAAAAGGCGACGTGGATCAAATCATAATGGACAATAGTTGATTGGTTAAGAGAGTCGGTTATTAAGACACGGTCGAAATAATAAGCTGTAATGGAAAATACGGGTTAAAGACGTTACATAAAATGCTGACTCTTTCAGGTTCTTCAGTCAATATCACAGTGTCGATAGCATACCGAGTTCGTTACTAGTTTTCCATGTGCATAGTTGAATCTGGAGCAAGCAATCAATAGCCAAATCTAGTCATTCCCCCTTGCTTTAAAATCTATTCGCTAATAATTTATTGCCAAATTGTATGGCCTTAATCGCCCAAGGAGGGCTACTCTCGGCGATGTTGTGATACCCAACGGCATCGTCACTATCAATAACGATATCAAATAAGTAGGCCTTACTAACAGGCTCGCTGGCCTGAACAAGAAACAAAGCTTGCGCTATAGTCAGTAGACCTAACAAAAATTTTCCTTGAAACGATACTTTTTATCTTTTCACATTGTGAGTGTTGGGATAAGAATAAGAAATCTTAGACCTAGTTTAAGGTCGTGTTTTGAGAAGAATATTGTTGATCATGTTATAAGCTGCCAGTTGTTTAATGGGTGACTTTAAATTGATAAAAAAAATCGCTAACCTGAGAACGGCTCGTTTAAAAACTGCAACCAAAGCCTATCATGGCGCTATCGATTTTGAAGAGATTTCAGCTTTTGGCCTAACAG
>CAWVZP010000261.1:0-4443 GCA_963934675.1 uncultured Gammaproteobacteria bacterium
CGATTCCACCGAGTCCCATGTGATCGGAGGTAACGTTAATGCAGGCGGCAACATCACATTCACTATAACCCAAACCTGATCGTAAAATACCACCGCGAGCGGTTTCTAAAACTGCAAAATCAATGGTTGGATCACGTAATACGATTTGCGCCGACTGGGGCCCAGTCATGTCACCTTTTACTGTAATTCGGCCATCGATTTGAACGCCACCAGTCGACGTCATGCCAACCACATGGCCACTAGATTTCATGATGTGGGCAAGCATACGTGAGGTTGTCGTCTTGCCATTTGTACCGGTTATTGCGGCCACTGGTATTCTGGCGGGTGCACCCGGTGGATATAGCATATCGAGCACCTTGCCCGCTACATCTCGGGGTTCGCCTTCACTAGGAGCTACATGCATACGAAAACCTGGTCCAGCATTGACCTCGACTATTGCGCCACCCACATCCTTATAAGAATAGGTTATGTCATCAGTGAGGAAGTCGACACCGCCAATGTCGAGACCGATAGCACGAACGGCTCGAATTGCCATTTCACGATTATCGGGGTGCACGACGTCGGTCAGATCGATGGCGGTACCGCCTGTCGACAGGTTGGCCGTTGATCGCAAAAAGAACGATTGGTCTTTTTCAAGAACGCTGTTTTCGTTTAATCCGGCATCTTCCATGAGTCGAGTTGCCTGCTGATCGAGCTCGATTCGAGTTAATACTTTTTCGTGACCAATGCCGCGTCTGGGGTCGGAATTGACGATATCAACTAGTTCTGAAATCGTTCGCTTGCCGTCACCAATGACGTGGCCAGGAACGCGTTTAGCGACTGCGACTAACTCATTATTAATTACCAGCATGCGATGATCGAAACCGGTTACAAAGCTTTCGGCGAGTACTGAACGCGATCGGCCCTGTTCTTTTGCAAAATAGAAAGCGTCGCGCACTTCTTGGTCGGTGGTCAAATTAATACTGATGCCACGTCCATGATTGGCGTCAAGGGGCTTGATAACAACCGGGTAACCAATCTTTTTGGCAGCGCTGACAGCCTCATCTTCAGACGAAAACATCATTTGCTTTGGTACCGGCAAGCCCATATCTCGCAATAAACTATGGGTGCTTTCTTTGTCGCTGGCTAGAGAAGTCGAGATGCAGCCAGTGTCACTGGTGACAGTTGCCTGTATACGTTTTTGATATTTACCATGGCCAAATTGAACCAGGCTGTAATCGTTGAGCCTAATCCAGGGGATATTGCGATTGACCGCCGCGTCTACCAGTGATTGGGTGCTGGGTCCAAATTCACGTCGTTGAGCGCGAAGCACAAAGCCTTCCAGTTCTGATTCAAAATCGAAATCTGGGCTAATCTCATAATCGATCTGTTGCTGTAATTCTGGCGGTAACAGATGCATTAATAAGCGCAACGCGAGATGGCCAGCTTCGATGCCAGCATCACGCTGTTTATAGGCGTAAACCATGTTGTAAATACCGGGTTTGCCAGCGCTACGGGTGCGACCGAAAGATACGCCCGATCCAGCAATATTTTGAATTTCGAGCGCGACATGTTCCATGATATGCCCCATCCAAGTGCCATCATCTTCGGTCAATCGCCTTAAGAAGCCACCCGCTGTGCGATAAGAGCAACCGTGTTCAGCCAGACTGGGAAGCGCCTGCTGCAATCCGTCTGTAAAGCCTTTACCGCATTTGACGGACGGCCAATCAAGTAAGATACCCAAGTCAACTATCATACGGATGACGGGGAAATTGGCGTAAACACTGGGTCCAACGTAAACGTTAGTTGCTGTAATCTTCATAAACAATCTCCTTAAGGGCTTACTTTTCAGCGGGTTTTATTATTTTCGATGACTAATTATATGGGTGCTAACTCTGGAGGGTAGGGCTTTCTTTGATGAATGTCGAATCGACATCCTTTTGATAATATATGGAGTTTTAGATCCAGCATACTAAGCGCGTCTTTTTTTGATGCTTGGCTCATTGATGAATAGCTTAAGTCCATCGGGTCAATTACCGTCACAGCACCACTACCGACCACTTCAAAGCTTTGGTCAGCATCGATGAAAATAGCGGTATCTTCGTCGATACCAACACCAAGCATGAAGGGGTTATAGGATATTGCCGTCAATAATCGACCGAGTCGGTCGCGTTGACTAAAATGTTGGTCGATTAACAATGCGTTGGTTAGCCCAAGTCCGGGTGCTAGATTGACACCATCGGCAGAAGGAATTGAGCCGGTTGATCCGCCTGCAATCATATGTTCCGGCATAATGGCGGCACCGGCTGATGTGCCTGCAACGTGCACCCCCTGGGCATTCAATCGCCTGATTTTTTTGGCGACCTCGGTGCCGCCGAGAATAGTCGATAGGCGAAGCTGGTTGCCGCCAGTAATAAAAATGCCGGTGGCATTTTCGAGAATTTCTAAATAATCCTGACGAGACGCTTCGCTTCTCTCATTAATGGTTAAAGATGTTGCGTCGACAACACCTAGTTTGGCGAATATTTCAATATAGTTATCACCCGTGTCTGCCAGGTTTGACGCAGTTGGGATAACTACAATCCGCGCTTTTTTACCGCCGCATAGTTTAACAAATTTTTTTAATACTTTAGCTGAACTGGTGCGTTCTTCGGCACCGCCGATAGGAATAACATATCCTCGGCGCTGGCCAATTGTTTCTGGGGAAGGGGGCACTGTTAATAGACCTCTACTGTCTTATTAAAATAATTTATTTTTAACAAATATAATTTGATATTTCGAAGGCTTAAATCTCAAATAAGCCGCTAACTAATTGTTGCTTGTTTTTGATATGCCAAACGCCATTGGCCATTACACTTTGGATTTGGTGCTGTTCATCCAGCACCAAAAGATCGGCGTCAAAACCTACTTCTATCTTTCCTTTATGATGAAATTTTAACAGCTTTGATACATTGCTTGTCATAAGAGGTAGCACTTTTTCTATCGGCAGGTTCATATCCAGCATATTTTTAAATGTCTCAGCCATGGCAGATGATTTAGCAAATCCCATTTTGAGTAATTCACCTTGAGCGTCGAAGCAGGGCAGACATCCTCCACCATCCGAACTGATGGTTAGTCTTTCAAGGTCACAGCCTTTATCAAAATAACGAGCTACCGCCTCTTCTGCGGTCCAGCCAATATCATCGTCACTTGCTGGAAATGCGGTGAGGTCTACCGTGCAACCACGGCTAGTGATATCACAGGCTTCTTCAAATAGTTTTTTGTTGCGATTGACGTGTGTGGGGTTGAATACACGAGCAGGAATTTCGCTACGATCAAGGCAGTCTCGAATCATCGATAAGCCACGATCACCGTCACCGAGATGTAAATGGACGATGCCAGCCTTACCGGTCATTAATCCGGCGACATGCGCTTCGCTAGCCAATCGTAATATTTCTTCGATGGTGGGCTGGCTCGAACGATGGTCGCTGATAGCCACTTCGCCAACACCGATGACTGGCTCTAGATTGACAATATCACTTCGCACGGATTGGGTTAGTGTAACGGCTGGCACATGATAGCCTCCGGTATAACACCAGGCAGACAAGCCCTCTTCGCGTAGTCCCATTACCTGAGTCAGTAATGTTTGTGGGTTGCGAGTTAAATCATCGGTCCCGAGCAAGCCAACAACACTGGTGACGCCTGCCTGGGTATATTGACTTAAATGCAGAGGCGGCACCCGAGTTGAAGGACCCGCTTCGCCACCACCGCCGGTAATATGAGCGTGTGCATCAATAAAGCCGGGTATCAGCCTTGCACCATTTAAATCAACGCGAGAGACTTCAATTTGATCGTCGAGGTCTGGGATACGGTCGCTGATATGAACAATTTTTCCAGAGCAAACCAGTAAATGCTTAATGCCCTGTGGCCCAGGGGCATACAAATTGGCATTGGTAATCAATTCAAACATGGATTCTCGGAGTTCGTGGGCTATTTAGTTAAATAGTATTTTAGAGGAATGTAAACTAAAATACCCTAATAAGTTAGGCTTTCCTTGGGATATTTTGCGTTATCGATTGGCCATAAAATTAAAAGGCAACCTAAAAATAGGGTTATGCTGTAAAGAAATCAGATTTTTCAATCGTTTAAATATTAAGATTAGCAACCCGCTACAACCGCTACAACCGCTGCACACTGGATACAGCCGCAGGGCAATGATTGGCCGAATCCTAAAAGATTTATTTGATAGACCGTTCATTGGCTATCAAAATGGTGGCATTACTATTTTTTAAGATAACTTTGCTAGTGGCTGCTCATTGCCGTCTTTCCTCCAACAATTTGAAATCAACGGCCTTAAAATTGATCGATCCTATGTTGATAATCTAAAGTCAGAATCAGACAGCCGGACAATGTGTGAAGCTACCATTATGCTGGCCCGCAAACTCAATCTGAAGCTTAAACTAATCGCCCAAGGAATGGAGATTC
>CAWVZP010000262.1:0-4429 GCA_963934675.1 uncultured Gammaproteobacteria bacterium
TCCAATTCGCATACTTAGTTGCCCATGAATAGAATACTTTTTTATTCCATCGCTATGGGCCTAGCTTAACGATATCATCCGGTAGCGGCGAGCTATTATAATAGAAGAGGGTTTTACAAAGTGAGCGAGCAGTGAAAATTTTAACCGTGTTTGGAACCCGACCAGAGGCTATTAAAATGGCGCCACTGGTTAAGGCGTTAGAAGCAGATGACTACTTTGACGCCCGGGTGTGTGTCACAGCACAACATCGTGAGATGCTCGATCAAGTATTGAGCCTATTTGAGATTGTGCCGGATTATGATTTAGACGTGATGAGTTCAGGGCAGAGTCTGACGCTGCTAACCAGCAGGATATTGGAGGGCTTGAAGCCCGTGCTCGACGATTTCAAACCTGACATCGTACTGGTTCACGGTGATACAACCACCACTTTTGCTGCCAGTTTAGCTGCCTTCTATCAACAAATTGCGATTGGCCATATTGAGGCGGGATTGCGCACAGGTAACTTGATGTCACCATGGCCAGAAGAGGCCAATAGAAAGCTAACAACTGCGCTGACAAGTTACCATTTCCCCCCAACAGAGGCTGCGCGGGCAAACTTACTAGCCGAAAATATTCGCCCCGATGCGGTTCATGTAACCGGTAATACCGTGATCGATGCACTGCAAATAATCAAGGCCAAGGTGGCTGGTAATACTGCATTATCGACTGAGTTAGCCAGTCGTTTTGATTATCTACGTGACGCAAGCCATTTGATTCTGGTGACAGGACATCGTCGAGAAAGCTTTGGCGGTGGGTTTGAAAATATTTGTCAGGCCCTCTCGTCAATCGCACACGCTAACCCCGATGTCGATATTCTTTACCCTGTACATTTGAACCCACAGGTGCTGGAGCCGGTCAACCGAATACTTAGCAATATCAATAATATTCATCTCATAGAGCCGCAGGACTACCTACCATTTGTCTACTTGATGACCCGATCATACTTGATACTAACTGATTCAGGTGGCATCCAGGAGGAAGCACCTTCGCTAGGCAAACCAGTGTTAGTCATGCGCGATACCACCGAACGCCCCGAGGCCGTTGATGCGGGCACTGTTAAGCTGGTTGGTACTAGCGCTGAAACCATTACCGCTGAAGTGACTCGCCTGCTCAATGATAAAGCAGTCTATCAACAGATGTCATTTTCCCATAATCCTTATGGTGATGGTAATGCCTGTCGACGGATTCTCGACACGCTTAAAATCTATTAAATCAGATTTAAAAACAGTTTATTACTTTCTCAAATCTCTTCTATTAGGTCACTCAAAAAAATGACTGAATTACCTTTTGGCCTTGATTCGAACTAGAACCACTCACCAGTGTCAAGCCATCGGCCGAAACCAGGTCGATAGTGACATCAGAAATACTGGCTTCTTGAATACTGCTGTCTGACGAAACAACCTTGTGATATTGCGGCGTATATCCCGACCACAAACCTGTTTCAGCATTGATTTTTTGCTCCCATAACACCGGCACTGTTTGGCCTATATTTTTTTCAAGTTCCGTAGTTTTTAAACGTGATGCCAGTTCATGCATTTGCCGACTGCGCTCTTTCTTAGTTTCTTTATTAATTTGATCAGGAAACCGAGCTGCTGCTGTGCCTTCTCTTGGAGAAAAACTGAAGATATGCATATGCCCAAACCCGGTATTTCCGACATAGTCCATTGTCTGCTGCCATTCATCTTCTGTTTCACCCGGAAAGCCAACAATCAGGTCGGTTGTAACGTTAAATAATGGCGATGCTTCACGTGCGATTTCTAAGATCCGACTAAATTCTGAAGTTTTACAGCGTCTTGCCATGCGTTTTAATACGCTATCGCAGCCACTTTGAATCGGTAGATGCATGTGCGGCATTAGGCGTGGGTTTTGAAACAGCTCAAAAAAGTCATCCGGTAAATCCCATGGTTCGACTGAGGCAAGCCGAATTCTGGGAATATCGGTCTGCTTTAAAATTTCTGCCAGCAAAATTGTCAAACTAGAACTAATATCACTACCGTAACCACCAACGTGAACACCCGTGACAGCAATTTCTTGGACACCTTGTTGGTGTAGAGTGTTGATTTCATCAATGATGTCACCGATGCTACGGCTACGCTCTTCTCCGCGCGCGATGGTAACGATACAATAGGTACATCGATATCGACAACCATCTTGTACTTTGATAAAAGCACGATGCCGGCCACGTAGAAAGATCGAATTTTGAATCGGCTGTTCTACCTCTGACACGGTCAGACCAAATTGATCAACCGCGTTTTCGACCAAATCATCTTTTTGATGATTACCAACCACCATATCAACACCCAGATAATTCTTCACAGCTTCGCTGTTCAAACTTGCATGGCAACCTGTGACGATCATTTTGGCTAGTGGATTCTCTCGGTGGAGTCGGCCGATTTTCTGTCTTGATTTCCGATCAGCTTCAGATGTCACTGCGCAGGAGTTAAACACCACAATATCAGCATCGGCACTATCCGTAGTAACTTGGTGCCCCAGCTTTAAAAACTGGCTGGCCCAGGTTTCCAGTTCGGCTTCATTTAGGCGGCAACCTAGCGCTTGGAAGTTTATATTCACGAGTCGTTTCTATCTTGGAAATGATGCCGAATGATAGCAACAACTGTTGGAAATGCCTATCAACAGGTAAGGTCAAAAACGTTATGTCTTTATTCAGTTTTGATCCATTAACCCATATCTATTAAAGAATTCTAATTGTTTCAGATTCAGATCGTCCTTTATTATCGATCCAAGACAAGGTTAAATTATCACCAAGCTTTCCTTTAAATCGAAACGAAAAATAAGGATTACGTGAGATCGCCCCACTCCAAAAAGCCTCCATCACTATTTTGTTAGCCGATTGCACAATCACTTCCTGAATAAAGTTAGGTGAGTGTTTTTTACCCGTTTTTTGGTTTCTTCGAAACCCAGACTCCATCGGATGACGGATGATCGATTTTACGGTCACCATCCCGTCCTTTTCATAAGCACGAATATTAATAGATTTAGTCATATCGACACAACCTAAGCCCGACAACTGTTATCAGTTGACACCCGAATTTCCTGCTTAGTCACGAACAATTCGCCACCTGCTTTAACCAGCGCCAACAAAACCCCCGTTTGCTCTATTTTAATTCGAGTCGAAATAAATGCTTCTGAACCGTATATATTAAATGAAGCTATAAAAGGCTGAGTACTCGATTCTAGAATCAATGAAATTGATTCAGTGTTCGGAATATTTGAAATAACCTGAATCGGCACGACCTTGCCATTTATAGCCATTGCTGGGGCTTTAATGGCGATTTCATTCGAAGGAGAAATGCTACTCGATCCATGTAAGGCGGTAATCGCGTCGGTCACATCTTTGCTCTCAAATGCTGCTTTAGGATAAACGCCCAACACCACACCAGGGCTCAATGCACATGACAGCGCAACCGCTAGACCACTTTTCAAAAATACTCTGCGTTTCATAATGCTCGGGCTCTTAAACTGATCGGTTATTATTTATTCGGCCAATTTCGATAAATATAAAATGTCCAATACTATTACTATAAATTTACCGAACTATCCATTAATTAACTTTTCGAGCATCGACAATTTTGGCTCGTTTTTGTTTTAACCTAGATACCATGGTGATATTCAGGTCCTTTGAAGTAAGAATTTGATCATACAGCTCAACGGCTCTATTATCGTTTCCGGTTAGATGGTGATATTGTGCTTCACTAATCAACCCCTGCAGGTTCTGTCCAAGGCCCATATAAATTTCAGTCAATTGAGCATACAGTGCGGGTAATTCTGAATATTGCCTCTCCATCGTTCGCGCGATCTCTAATGCTGGCCCATATTGTGCTCTGTTTTTTAACAAATCCAGCAACTGCAAAGAAACAGCTAGGTCGCCGGGAAAAAGGTTTAGCAACTTTCGATACACCTGCTCAGCCTCTTCCCACCGAGTTAGGTTTTGCAAATTTTGTGAATAGGCAGTAGCGAACCAAATGTTTTCGCTATCGAGTTGATAAAGTTTCGATAAGAGTGCATCTGCTTTCTCATACTGAGCGGCCCTTTTTAGAGTCAATCCTCTCAAGAAATCACTATCTGATGAGTCGGAGCCAAGATCCATTTGATCACTAAGATAGTCTTTGAAAACAGGGAAATAATCTATTACTTCACCTTGCCCGACAATGGGTTTTACTCGGCTTTCAGCTTCCGATATTCGGTTTTGATTGAGTGGATGAGTCCGTAAATATTCAATATTTTGTAGGCCTGAGCTATTCGAGTTTCTATCTAATATTTTAAAAAATTCAACCATACCACGACTATCAAAACCCGCATTTTGCAACAACGTCATACCGAACCTGTCTGCTTCATATTCGTTTTCACGCGTAAAACTAACCATCGCCTG
>CAWVZP010000263.1:0-4412 GCA_963934675.1 uncultured Gammaproteobacteria bacterium
AGATGGCACAGGAAGTCACGTCTTTAGGAGTTCAGGTTCATGGTGGTATGGGTTTTGTTGAAGAAACTGGCGTTGCACAATATATGCGTGATGCGCGTATTTTGACCATTTACGAAGGCACGACCGGGATTCAGGCCATTGATTTGATGGGGCGTAAAATGTGGCGTGATAAAGGGCTGGGTATGGGCGAATTAATAGCCGAGATGGAGGGATTTGAAAGGTCGATGCCCGATCAATTAGATGAGGATAAAGCGGATGCGCTTGGTCGTATTAAACGCGAGTTGGCTCGATCATTAGCTAGTTTGAAAGAGTCAACAGAATGGTTTCTGTTGAAGGCTAGCGATGATCCTTATCTGGCAGGTTCCATTGGGGTGAATTATATGATGCAAGCCGGTAACGTGATTGCAGGCTGGTTAATGGCTCGATCCGCAGTTTCAGCTCAGCAGCACATTGATTTGGGTGCGAATGATGCTTTTTACCGCAATAAAATAAGTACGGCTTTATTTTTTGCAGAGCATATCTTGCCACGGAGTGAATCTTTGAAAATTACGGTTCAGTCTGGTTCGGATAGTGTCATGAGTATCGGTATTGCTGATTTTTAAAGTCAGTAGAGCTTCTACAAATCACTATTAATTGGAAAAGATTCATGGGACAGTTAAAATCGAAAACCTTTAAAGAGCTCGAAATCGGAGATCAAGGACAATTCACTAAAACGGTGACTGAGCGGGACATTATTCTTTTTGGTGAAACTTCTGGTGATGTGAATCCGGTTCATTTTGATGAAGCCTATGCCTCGAAGACACTGTTTAAAGGTCGTATTGCTCACGGTATGTGGTCGGCCAGCTTAATATCGACCTGCATTGGCACCGTTATGCCAGGTCCCGGCAGTATTTATTTGGGGCAAACGCTTGATTTTAAACTACCTGTCCGTTTGGGCGATACCTTGACGGCTCTAGTTACTATCGATCAAAAGATCGATGCAAAAAAACTATTGATCATTGATTGTGTGGTGAGTAATCAAAATGGTGAGGTAGTCGTTTGCGGAGAGGCCAAGGTTATGCCGCCGCGCAAGAGCGCTGAGCTTATTGCGCCATTTTTACCGAAAATTACTATCGCTGGTGAACCATAGTCGTGTCTAACGCCGATGACAGTCAAAAGACGGATTTTAATTTTTTTACCTCGGTTTCTACACGTTGGGGTGATGCCGATATGCTGGGGCATATCAATAATGTTATTTTTGTTCGTTATCTTGAGTCAGGACGTTTAGATTACTTAGATCGAGTGCTCGGCCTCAAATTCAAACAACCGCTGGCGCAAGGTATACTGGTGGCAGATATGAAAGTGTCCTACTTGAGTCAGGCGCATCACCCAACAAATTTTCAAGTCGCAACGCGAGTGAGTCGTATCGGCAATACCAGTTTTGATGTGTTGGCAAACATTTATAATGAAAACGGGACCGCGGTAGTGGCATCAAAAGCGGTTTGTGTGTGGTTTGATTTCGTACAGAATCAGAAGCAATCGGTGCCGTTAGCGGTTAGAGATGCGATGTTTGATCTAGAAGTTATTACGCCTGAATGAGTTAGGGTGTTTTGGTAGTCAATACGGCTCTTGATTGAGCGCCTATTCAGTCAATAGACAATAGATTTGCTGCGAACCGAGTGTTTTTTTATAGCAATTCGTTAGGATCGGTTTTAGTTTTCGGATTGTGTGGTAGAATGTGCGCCGATAGAAATCCCGTTCGATATAAATAATCTTGTAAATCAACGGCTTGCGTTAGTTCGGTGTCTTTGATAAATCAAGACAGAACGCTTTTCCATAGCAACATGCCGACCGTGAGTGGGCAATTAACAGTTTTTTATAACTTTTTTATTTGAGAATAACCATGGCTGACCTTGATAAGTATCGAAATATTGGCATTTTTGCCCATGTCGATGCCGGTAAAACAACGACCACTGAGCGTATACTAAAACTCACCGGAAAAATTCATAAAATTGGTGAAGTGCACGATGGTGCGGCTACCACTGACTTCATGGATCAGGAGCAAGAACGTGGTATTACTATTCAATCAGCTGCGACTAGCTGTGAATGGAACGGTCATCGGTTCAATATTATTGATACGCCAGGGCACGTTGACTTCACAATTGAAGTTTATCGTTCACTCAAGGTGCTGGATGGTGGTGTTGGTGTATTCTGTGGTTCCGGTGGTGTAGAGCCGCAATCAGAAACCAACTGGCGTTATGCAAATGAGTCGCGCGTTTCACGTATTATATTCGTTAACAAATTAGATCGACTGGGTGCTGACTATTACCGTGTTGTAAAGCAAGTCGAGGATGTATTAGGTGCCAACCCAATGATTATGGTGCTGCCAATCGGTACCGAAGACGATTTTACTGGTTGCGTCGACCTGTTAACCCGCAAAGCGTGGATATGGGATGGAACGGGTGACCCGACTAACTATGTAATTCAAGAGCCACCAGCCGATATGGCTGACCTGGTTGAAGAGTATCGTGAGAAGCTGATCGAAATGGCCGTTGAGCAAGACGATGACCTGCTTGAAAAGTACCTAGATGGTGAAGAGCCTTCAATGGAAGACGTTAAGCGTTGCATTCGTAAGGGCACAATTGCGTTAGACTTTTTCCCAACTTATTGTGGTTCAGCTTTTAAGAACAAGGGTATTCAGTTAGTGCTAAACGCAGTGGTTGATTACTTGCCGAATCCAACTGAAGTGCCGCCACAACCGGAAGTTGATCTTGAGGGTAACGCCACCGGTGATTTTGCTATTGTTGATGTTGATCGTCCGCTTCGTGCTTTGGCATTCAAAATCATGGATGACCGTTTTGGCGCATTGACCTTTACTCGGATTTACTCAGGTAAGTTAGAAAAAGGCTCAAGCGTATTAAATACATTTACCGGCAAAACAGAGCGCATCGGTCGTATTGTAGAAATGCATGCGGATGACCGAATGGAGCTTGATTCTGCTCAAGCGGGTGACATTGTTGCTATCGTTGGTATGAAGAATGTTCAAACTGGACACACGCTATGTGATCCTAAGTTTCCAGCCACTCTGGAGCCTATGGTGTTTCCAGAGCCAGTCATTTCGATTTCAATCACGCCTAAAGATCAAAGTGCATCTGAAAAAATGGGCGTTGCACTGGGCAAGATGATTAAGGAAGACCCGTCTTTTCATGTTGAAACTGACGAAGAGAGCGGTGAAACAATTATTAAAGGCATGGGCGAATTACACCTTGATATTAAGGTTGATATTCTTCGCCGCACACACATGGTTGATGTCACAGTGGGTAAGCCGCAGGTGGCCTACCGTGAAACAATTACTCAGCGGACTGAGGATAGCTATACACACAAGAAACAAACCGGTGGTTCTGGTCAGTTTGGTAAAATAGATTATGTTATTGAGCCAGGCGAGCCAGGCAGCGGTTATGAGTTCGAGTCTAAAGTGACTGGTGGTAATGTGCCGCGTGAATTCTGGACTGCAGTTGAGAAAGGTTTTGGTGTTTGTATGGTTGAAGGCGTATTAGCAGGCTTTCCGTTACTAGACGTAAAGATAACGCTGGTAGATGGTGCTTTCCATGCAGTCGATTCATCTGCTATTGCGTTTGAGACAGCGGCTAAAGGCGGCTATCGTCAGTCGATTCCAAAAGCGAGTCCACAGCTAATGGAGCCAATTATGAAAGTTGACGTTTTCGTACCTGAGGATCACGTCGGTGATGTTATCGGGGACTTAAATCGTCGGCGTGGCATGATTAGGGCGCAGGAAGCTGCGGCGAGTGGCGTTCGAGTTAGAGCGAATGTGCCGCTGTCTGAAATGTTTGGCTATATTGGTGACTTGCGTACGATGACTTCTGGTCGTGGTCAGTTTTCAATGGAATTTGAGCATTACCTGCCGTGCCCCAAAAATGTATCAGAGCAAGTAATTAAAGAAGTAAAAGAGCGTAAGGAAGCTAAAAAGTAGTTTTTGTTATCGAGCGTTTTTGGCTCAATATTGAAAGGCCTCGAGTTATTCGGGGCCTTTTTTCATAAGGCGTAGATTAAAGTGTCAAATTAAGCCGTATTGCTATTGACAGAACCATACGCCATGTAGAGAATACGCACCTTGTTTGGAGGGGTTCCCGAGTGGCCAAAGGGGGCAGACTGTAAATCTGCTGGCTCAGCCTTCGGTGGTTCGAATCCACCTCCCTCCACCATTTATTAAGTTAAGGGTGACATAGGCTAAAAGTACGATCAGCGATCAATATTAATCGTTGATTCTTTATTTTGTCATTTAGTGTTAAGAGTCGTGCAAAAGTACGCGACTGGCAAAGCCAATACAATTCATTGGTCTGAACCAGAAAGGTAAAGTTTGCGGGTGTCGTATAATGGTATTACCTCAGCCTTCCAAGCTGATGACGCGGGTC
>CAWVZP010000264.1:0-4354 GCA_963934675.1 uncultured Gammaproteobacteria bacterium
TGCTCAAATCGTTGATGTACTTTCTGCATAAATTGATAAGAAGAAAAAAATACAAAGTAGTTACCTCGTTGAGACAAAAAACAGGCGGCAATACTGTCACAAATAATATCGATATAGTCATCCCGTTGGCGATAGCGAGTATCGATATAGCTGCCGATACAAACCTGTAGATTATCCACTGGAAAACTCGAGGCCAAACGGATTGGCGCCAGATCCGTGGAGAGCCCGAGTGCTGGAATAAAATAATCAGTGGGCGACAGGGTCGCAGAAAAACCACAGACTGAGTTGAATAAGGGGTAAATTGTCTGCAGGTAGTCAAACGCATTGAGACAGCTGAGTTTTACCTCACGTTCATGCGTTTGCTTTCTGACAATGGTTTTATGATGTTGATTATAGAGTTCGGCAATGCACTGAAACCGACACATTGCTCTGGTGAGGTCAACGACCTCTGCCTGGATTTGCCGGTTATCAAACACTTCGTCCATAACGTTATCGCAAAATCGAGTGACCGCTCGTTGCAAGTGATCGGGAACATGGTCGCTAATCGACTCATCATCCATTTGTTCTCGTGCATACTTATCCAGAGCATTGCCTATACTACTAATGGATCGTTTAATGACGACGCTGTTTTTTGTGTTGGTGGCGGTCTTGATCTGCTGACGGCTGATGCTAGCGGAATACATACCTCGAGCACGATCTACCAGGTTGTGCATCTCGTCGATCAATAAAACCTTACGTTTACTATCGTTACGAAAGTAACTCAGCTGTACCTGTGGGTCGAATACATAATTAAAATCACAGATGACGATATCCATCCATGGCATCATTTGCAAAGAGAGTTCAAAGGGGCAACAATTAAATTGGTCTGATACGCCACGAACGGTGTCACTGTCGAGGGTGCGCTGCTCTAACAACGCGGTCCTGGCGGCCGGTAATCGATCGAAGAAACCCACGGTTCGCTGACACTTTCCGTTAATATTTAATTCAGACTCATCAATAACACAGGGGCAGCTCTTCGCTTTCGCTTTTATCACCAGATAGCTAATCAGCAGGCCTTTATCGATCATCTTGTCGATGGCTTTTCGTGCTTCATTTTGACCGGATGTTTTCGCCGATAAAATAATAACCTGATCGCACAGTGATTCACCGATGGCCTTCACTGATGGAAATAATGTGCTGATTGTTTTGCCAGAGCCAGTCGGGGCTTCGACCAATAGTTGTGATTTTTGTTGTATTGAGCGATAAACATGAGCGGCGAACGATCTTTGCTGAGCTCGAAAACTGTCGAATGGAAAGGACAGTCGTTTAGCGCTATTCAACGTCTCTGATTTTTTCTGGTTAACGAGACGTATCCAGTCAACGAAACACTGTAATACCTCGTACAGATATTGTTCCAGCACAGGAGCCGAATAAGTTTCTATCTGTTCGTGTTCACTATAATCATTCAGCTCAATATAATTTAAACTGACCTGAACTTGCGGCAGTTCATTTTCTATTGCGTAGCAGGCGGCATAACATTTCACCTGCGCCCAATGCAGATTGTTGTTATCGGCAAATAGATCATCCTGAGACGCTTGAGTCTCATGCCGACTCAAGCGGCGAACTGTTTTTAACTCCTGTATTTTTGGCGGAATTTCATTTTTGAACAGTAAATCAATTCTTCCACCGAGCTCGATATCAAATTCATCGACCATAGTTGTGAGCTTAACGCTTTGTTCGGCAATCGCTTGGCCTGTGTATTTACGCTGAATTTTCTGATGCGCCCTAATGCCTTCTTGGGCAGTCACCGGCATTCCACTGGATCCCAAGTCGCCACTACGACAACAAAAGGCAACCAGTTCACCAACTGAAATTTTCAAGGTGGCATTCAACTGTCTAGATTCCAACTCACACGAGCGACAGAGTGAGGAATGCCTTTTTGTGAAAAGTAAGTCATCCAGCGTTTTTGATTTTTCTGTAAGGTATCACCCGGGCCTTTGACTTCAATCAGCTCATAGCCATGCTCTGCAGGAAATAAAATCAGGTCTGGAAAGCCGGATCGGTTATTCCCCAAGTCCTGTAATAATCGTTCGAAAATAGCGATCCAATGAGAAAATTCAATCCGTTTTAACGCTAGTTCAATCGTTGCTAAGTTAAGGGCTGGCCAATTCACTAGCGGATTCATTAAGCCATGCTTTGTAACCCAAACATTCGTTACCCGTTGGAGGATGTCTGCATTGCTAGAGAGCGACGACCAGAGCTTATCAAAAACGCCTTGCCGTTTTTTGAGAAAATCGTGTGCATAAAAATCGGCAGGCCTGTGTTGAAAGTCGTTATAAAAAGCACCGGCAACGGGCAGAAATATAACCTCCCAAATCAACAAACCCAGAACGCCATTAAACAAAGCATTCTCGATATAAATACAGGTGTTCTCAGAATCCTGCTCTGCGAAGTATTCAGCAACTGCTCGCTCTACACTCCTCTGTTTTTCTAACACCAAGTCGATGATCTTCGACTTTTTCAGAGGCGAAATCGTAGTAGTAGAGTGGCGCAAAATTTCACGGCCGTGCCGTTTAGCCAGACGTTCTGAAAAGTCAGAAGCAAATTGCGACTCCTCCTCGGCCAGTGGTTGTTCGATCATGCGCTCGCAAAGTTGAAGTGCGTGATCAATATTGCCTTGTTGGCTCAGTGTTCGCACCCTGCGCTCGCGACTTGGCGGCAATTGGCATTGGCTATAATAGCTCACTGCCAACTCATAGTGTTTTAGGCGCTCAAGCTGGCGCGCTATGCGATACTTAATGCGCTCACAGTGTCGGTACAAAACACGGTCACTATCAACATCAACAGGCACCGATTCAAAGCAGGCTGTTAAACTATCGATATCATCCGAGTCGGCTGTCTCCAAAATTAAACCCAATTGAAATAACAACCAGTGTTGCTTAATCTCTACCTCATTTTTATAAGGTCTGTTTTGTGGGTTGATGTCATAGTTTTCATATCGATTTAAGCCCAGATCCCGAAGTACAAAGTCTGTCATTGATTGACTCAAGTTACCAAAAAAAAGCATCTGACACAGTTGATAACTTTCTTTTCGCGACACTTGGATAAACTGATCGCTGGCCTGCAATTGTGAAAAAAAATCTGCCTCGGACTCGAGCAACAGCACGTCCAGCTCAGAACGTTTGATTTTTTTCAGTAATGTTTTTTGTGGGTGAAAAGCTAACAACTCTGACTTATTAAAAAGTCTAATTAAGTCTGCTCGCTCTAAGGCAAAATCAATTTTTAAAAAATCTAGCGATTCCAGTTCTTGTATCGCTGATGGGATCGACCCGATCTCTGCATAATTCAATTTGCTCAACCGAAATAAGACATGACTCCGGTTTAGCAGTCGAATATAAAGCCGTTTTGCATCCGTGGTTAAACCGCTAAACGACTCTACGAACTCTAAGTCGGTCTCAGGGATAATGTCACGGTAAAGCGACTCTACATGCTCGAAAAGGATTAAAACGTTATCGAGGTAATAATCGGTGGGTAAGTTGGGTTGCATACCGAGATTCTACTATTCCGGCCAGTGTCGAGTGAAGTAAATTGTTGAATACTGAATGCATCAGAAATTATTAAGTTAGAAATGAATTGTTACTCAATCATCTAAAGTGACTAGTTCGGGGGTCAGGTTATTACATCAATTAACCTGCGCCCATTCTCCAAGGTGTTGCACAATATCTGCCTTACCTTAATCATTTCAATCTATACCCAGCACTCAAGGCAATGTTCGCTCGACGCAATTGCTGTGTCATGGTAACGCTCCTCCCAAAATAGGCCGTTGCGTTGCTTACGATGATTGAATTTCTGAGCCTTTCGTTCTGCGATGAGTTATAGGCCTTTAACAAAGACGTGCTGGTTTGGGTCTTTCACTCATCAATAGTTTGGTTTGAGGTCACAACGTAATTTAATTCACACAACCTACGGCGTTCTTTGCTTGGTATAACCAGTCGAACTAGCATTCACGATCTGAGTCAATTGCTGTTTTAGTTGTAACAGCCTGTCAGTGCCGCTTTTTATTGGCTTCTGAGATAGGTACCACCCCTTGCTTGCGTAATAGCTCCTCGCATCGAGGGCTACCCGTTTTTTGCCACACTTCGTAGGTACGCAATAGGTCGAGGTTGGAATCACTGCGCTGACTATCACGAACTTCATTGAGGATATCGATCAGAATCAAAAACTTCTCTGATAGCTCCTGATAGATGGGTGCAAATGCATTTCCACGAAACGTGCCACGTATCTCCTCAGACAAAACCGCATAAGCATTACCGCCCATGTTAATGTAGTAATCAATGTCGACGACATTTCTTTCTAAGCTGTCACTGAAAAAACC
>CAWVZP010000265.1:0-4347 GCA_963934675.1 uncultured Gammaproteobacteria bacterium
CCATTGCCTTTGGGTTCGAGTTGAATCAAGCCTTCCCAGCTACCTTCACAAATAATGGGTGAAGGATCGTCGGCATGTCGCATATAAACAATCACTGCTCGATATCGAGCGGATCGATTATGCGCTGGGACTTCGCGTAATTTATCGACTAGTAACGCATTGTTTGCCTGAGGGGTGGCATCAGCACCTGAAAATCGTGCGCTATAGACGCCGGGTGCGCCATTAAGTGCATCAACTTCAATGCCCGAATCATCGGCCAGTGCAGCAAAGCCAGTGTGTTGTGAGGCGTTGCGAGCTTTGATGATGGCATTTTCGACGAATGTCGACCCTGTTTCGGGCACTTCAGGCACGCCAAGAGATGCTTGAGAGCAAACCTGATATCCCAGTGCTTCGAGCAATGTACTCAATTCGCGAAGTTTTCCCTGATTACCAGAAGCGAGTACCAGCTTTGCCATGTTAATTCCTCAAGGCCTTGTTGTTAAGCAGGCCCAATGTTTAAGCCAGATAGTTAATCAAAAGACTTAAGCTTGAGTCTGAAGTTCAAAGATTTCATTAATGCCTTTGCGTGCCAACCCTAGCATAGCGCTTAACTCATCATCACTAAATGAAGCGCCTTCGGCCGTGCCCTGAACTTCGATGAATCCGCCTTGATTATTCATTACGACGTTCATATCGGTTTCAGCTTTACTGTCTTCTGCATAGTCCAGATCAAGTACGGCTTCACCGTTATAGATGCCAACAGAAATCGCCGCAATTTGACATTCGATTGGGTTTTTCTTCAAAGTACCATTATCCAATAAGGTTTGAATTGCATCGGATAAGGCAATCCAGGCACCTGAAATAGAGGCGGTACGAGTACCACCGTCAGCCTGAATGACATCGCAATCGATGGTAATGGTTCTTTCGCCGAGTTTTTTGGTATCAATTGCTGCGCGCAAAGCACGGCCAATTAAACGCTGGATTTCCATCGTGCGCCCACCCTGTTTGCCATTAGTGGCTTCGCGGCGCATACGGCTGCCTGTTGAACGTGGCAACATACCGTATTCGCAAGTCACCCAACCGCAGCCCTTACCGCGCAAAAATCCAGGCACCGAGTTCTCGACGCTGGCATTGCACAGCACTTTTGTGTCACCCGCTTCGATCAGCACTGATCCTTCGGCGTGCTTGGTGAAGTTGCGAGTGATCTTGATTTGACGAAGTTCGTCCACTGCTCGGGCACTGGGTCTCATTGAGTGTTCTCCTAAAAAGTAGCGCATAATTATACGCATCTAAAAAGCAGACGCGAGCTTATGCAGGGCGAAAAAAATCGGGTATTATTCACTATTAAGTTTTAACTAAGAGAATACAACGTGTTAAAAAGCATGACAGCCTTTGCCCGAGTCCAAGAAACCTGCGATAGCGGATCGTTAACCTGGGAAATTCGGTCGGTTAATCATCGATATCTGGAACCAGGCATAAAATTACCAGAAGACTTTAAACGGCTAGAAACCGATATCAGAAAGCTCATCGCAAAATACCTCGAACGTGGCAAGGTCGATATTGGGTTACGTTACAAGCTGGATGAATCAAGCACGGGTGATATCAATTTAAATAGTGACTTAGTGCGTCGCTTGCGTGTCGTTGAGCAGTCCGTGCTCGATATCGTGCATGAAGGACAAACGTTGTCAGTCTCCGAAATTTTGAGTTGGCCAGGCGTTATTACGGACCAACCAAAAGACTTATCACCGTTGATTAATATTGCCCTTAGTAGCTTGGAAAAGGCGCTTCAGCAACTGATTGAAACACGTGAGACTGAAGGTAAAGCATTGGGCGAAATGATCACCAACCGTTGCGAGAAAATAAGCGAAATCGTCAAGCAATTGCGCGTACACCGCCCCGCCATGGTGATTGCCATGCACGAAAAGTGGAAAACGAATCTGAACGACAAGTTGCAACAATGGGCTGAGTCGGCTAGCGAAAGCCGACTTGAGCAAGAGCTCGCTATTTTGGCTCAAAAACTCGATGTGGACGAAGAACTCGACCGACTCGATACGCACATTGCCGAAGTCACTAACGTGCTAAAACGCAAAGAAGCTGTCGGCAGGCGACTCGACTTTTTAATGCAGGAGCTTAATCGTGAGGCCAACACCTTATCGTCCAAATCACAAGACAGCGTTAGCACGCAATGGTCGGTAGATTTGAAAGTGTTAATCGAACAGATGCGTGAGCAAGTGCAAAACATTGAGTAATAATTGAGTTATGAATATCGGTGAACAAATGCAGGCGCTTTATAGTCGCTTCGATAATATTGACGAAGTCAAAATAGAGCTACATAAAGAATTATTGGCGATCAATATTCACAATCGTACCGCCGAAGCGACCATATTTTTGCAAGGCGCACAACTGAGTCAATATCAACCGCACAAAGAACCGCCGGTTATCTGGCTCAGCCCCGATTGTGACTATAAGGTGGGCTCGCCATTGCGAGGTGGTATTCCAATCTGTTGGCCATGGTTTGGCGCGCTAGATAAAAATCCAGCGTTTGTCCAACAACAAGTCTCTTCAAGTGAAGAGCAGGCTCATGGTTTCGTGCGAGTGCTTGAATGGGACATCGATTTTATAAACGCGATTAGTTTAGATGAAACCGAATTGCAAATGAGCTTAACCCTTGATGCTAACGAGCGCTGGCCGTTTGCCTGCAAGTTGGTAATGAAATTTACTATTGGCGCTCGGCTTACGGTCTGTTTTGAAGTACTGAATAATGATAGCAAAGCGTTCGTTTTTACGAGTGCTTTGCATAGTTACTTTGCCATTGGGGATATAAGCAAGACACAGATTAGTGGGCTAGATAGCAAACCATTTGTTGATGCTTTGAATGACCGAGAAGTTTTCACTCAACACGGAGATATCACAATTGATCGTGAGATAGATCGTATTTACGAAACAAATGGAGGCGACGTCCAAGTTGTTGATAATGAATGGCAAAGGCAAATTTCAATCGTTAGTAACAGTAGCGCCAACGCGGTCGTTTGGAATCCCTGGATAGAGAAATCAAAACGGTTGTCTCAATTTAGTGATTTGAGTTTTAAGCAAATGCTTTGTGTCGAGTCGGCTAATGTTGGGTGTGACAGCGTGGCGTTGCAGCCAAGAGAATGGCATACCCAGACCGTAGAGGTTATTAGTCAGGCGTTGTCTTTAGAACCGATATGATTCAATAATTTGGACATTGCTAGCCGATTGGTGACTTGAAGTAATTTTGAACTTAGTCGGACACAATGTTTGAGGTAAAACCATTGGATAGCAACGATTAAATGGTATGGGCTTCGGGCTTTCTTTTGAAATACGAGTCGACTGATTGTCGTAAAGGCATCCGGTTGGCACACTTTCGATGTACAATTGATTCAATTAAAATAATTGTTTGCACTCAACGTCTAATGCCTACCCAATTCAAATAATGTTCAAGCGGCTTTCCTTAAAGCAGTTTTTCGCTAGCCTAATATTGACATTGGCTTTAGTGTCGATGCTGATCTGGAGCTGGTCTCTACAGTTAATTGTCGATAATGGCAATCAGGCATTGATGCTTCAAACGAAACAATTAAGAGAGTCACAAATTGGCTACTTGCAACAAAAGCAATTATTGTGGCTACAATCACAATATTCCCTTATTAGCACCATTATCAAAACAGAAAGCCTCGGAATAGAAAACCAATCTGAGCATCTGCAGTCTTTCGTGTGGGATTACTATCAGCGCAATCCGAATATCTGGTCAGTTGCCTTGATCGAACCTAGTTTGTTAGAAGAATTGACATCAAAAGCTTTTAAACCAGGTTGCCTTTCGACTGACAAGGTTAGTTTAAAAGCGATGTCAGATTCTTTTGTGCCATTGACTTCTAGTTGTCTCGTTGGTGGTAAAGCTTTGCTCGAAATGGCTGGACCTGTTGCAGGAAGTGACGCGGTACTGATCGTCAGTACGGATTACTTTAGCTTTATGACTGAACTGGTAGGGTTGACTCAAGATAAAATAAGCTTGAATACCACTAAGGATAACCAGCTTGAATTTACAGAGCTTGCCAATGGTGTCGCGTCTGAAAATGCATTCACGATAACTATTGCTAACCAAAATCAAACGCTTGGGTTGGTTCATTTGTCATGGCAGCCGATTGATTATTTCGAACTATGGTTACAACAATTTTTGCCGGTGCTTATTTTGTTGCTGTTGGTAGCAGGCTTGGTGTATGCCTTGATTCATCGTGAATTAATCCGTCCCGTACTTGATCTAGCTGAGCGCATGTACCGGGTATCAGCCAGTCAATATGATGGTGGTGACCTAAAGCAGTCTGCTGTGAAGCCAGGGCTATTGGTGCTATA